>CAYQVW010000004.1:0-81291 GCA_964421245.1 uncultured bacterium
AGGTTAAGAAGCATCAATCATCGAGGCCCCTCCACCATGTCCCCATCCTGCCCAGATTTTTGGAAAATTTTCCCGCTCTGCCTGCCTAGCGGCAAGACTGGCGGGATCCCGACGGACGTCGGGACAGGGGATTTTAAAAGAAGAAAAAATCGGGGTGATAGGATTCGAACCTACGGCCTCCTGGTCCCAAACCAGGCGCTCTACCAAGCTAAGCTACACCCCGCTATTCTTCAAAAATACCATAGTTACTAGATGAAAACAAGATAAGCAGATCTTACCGGGAGATATCAACCCCTCCCACGTTCGCCTTGATTGCAAAAAACAAATAGCCCATTGCCAAAACAAAGAACCAAAATCCTTTGAATGGAATATCAAGATTGGCTAAATCAAAAACAATACCCAAAATAATAGTTGGGGTTAAGGAAACAATAGTTAATCGATACAAATTTTGATAACTTAATTTAACCTTTAGCAGCCCACCAAACAACATCCCAAACAAGGTATAGACCAAAGCCTGAATCATTCTACCAAGCAAGGTAAATAGAACAATAAAAACTGCAATAAACGGATACAAGACAATTGGGGCCCAGCGTCTTAGAACTTGATAAAAACCAGCCATCATATCTTTTGTAACTGTAAATTCTCCCTCTTCTTTGGCAATATCCTTAAACTCTTTAAGATCATAGGTTTTAAATTGATGAGCCTTCTCTTTTACCATTATCTTGTCTTTTGTTAAAAGAAAGTATGCTCCATCTACCTCATCCAGTGATTTTGTGCCACCAGTTGTATCAATTAACCCAATAATCTTTTGATCTGTATCTCTAAAATAATATGGCATCGTTTCATTTGCTGATATTCCGTCCACCCCAACAGTAATCTCTGGCACCTGATCAACAAAACGCTCCAAATGAGTTCCAAAAAAAACTTTCACAGCAAAGCATGAGTTATAAATGAAGGGAATAGAGATAATAGTAATAATAATTAGAAGATATACAAAGCCAATTTCTTTCCATTTTTGAACAACCTCACGATAAAACTCTTTAGAATAAAATGATTTAATAATTGATTGTAGTATATGCATGATTTCCTCCTATATTATTCGCAATAATAACACAAAGTAAAAAATCAACAAGACAACAAAGACCCATAGCAGATTTGTATTGAGAGATCTAAATTGAAGCTCTCGGAGCATTACTCCAAGTTTGTAAAACAGCTTTGCCACATAGATATAAAGACGATCTAGGGAAAAAATATTTCCAATCACAGAAGAGCGCTCTCTCTTAACTCCCAACCACCCCATACGGATCCCAATAAAATATATTATAAAACCAAGAATAACAACTTTGAGGGTATGTGATAAAGCAATAATAGAAAATGGGTTTTGTACCGATATAATACCATTCCGTCCCACTAATCCAGACTCAGCCATAACCGGATAAACATATTGAAAAAACGCCTTCTGCCAAAAAAGACCAAAACCAAGACAAGCCGAGGCCAAAACAAACATCGGAACAAGCATCAACAAAGAAGGATCCTTCGCCTTCCACATCCCTGCCGGCAGATCGCCTAAGAAAACATGACGAAACATTTTGAAGGACAATGCAAAGGTACCAGCTGCGGTGAGAATCAAAATAGTTTCTAAATATGGCATACCATAACAAGCCTGATAAAGTATCTCCTTACTAACAAATCCGTTAAATGGAGGTATTCCGGAGATAGAAAAAGCCCCAATTGTAAAAAGAGCAAAGGTTACTGGCATTCGAATTGCAAGTCCGCCCAAATGCTGAATCTTTCTCTCTCCAGTACAATAGATGATAGCTCCTACACATAAGAAAAGGAGCATCTTAAATAAAGTATGACTAACAGCATGGAATATTCCTCCCCCCATGCCCAATCCTGTACCCAAGCCTATACCCAATAAAATGTATCCTATCTGACTAATACTAGAATAAGCTAATAATCTTTTTATGCTATCCTGCCTCAAAGCAAGAATGATCCCAAACAACATAGAAAAAACACCAACGAAAACCAGTATCTCCGGAAATAATTGTAGGGTCAGCATATATCTTATAATTCCATAAACCCCGATTTTTATAACAATACCAGACAATATTGCAGATATAGGAGATGGAGCAGCCGGATGGGCATCTGGAAGCCAGGTATGAAATGGAACCGCTCCACATTTAATCAATGCCCCTATTAAAAAGGTCGATGAAATTAGAATCCCCATATCAATCGACAAGGAACCCGCAATCTGACTAATTGCACTATAATCAAACGACCCGGTAAAATTAAAAAGAACCAAAATAGAAAAAAGAATTAAAACTCCACCAATCAAATTCATAATTAGGTATTTAAAACCAGCCTCAAGAGTATCCTTTCTCCATGGTTGAATAATTAGAAAGTACGAAGATAGTGTCACTACCTCAAGAAACACATAGAAACTTAAAAAGTCATGAACAAAAAAGACCCCAATAATACCAAACGAGAGAATAAAGAAAGGAATAAAATAATGGAGCGGGTTGGTCCTAATATATTTGATGGAATAAATAAAAACTAAAGGAATGAGTAATAGTGCCAAACCACCAAAAACCAAACTTAGTGAATCAACCGGTAAAAACTGAAATTGAGCTATCATTTAATTAACACCTTTACCGCGCTCTCAAGATACGGCATTATAATTTGAGGATATACCCCAATAACAATACAGGCAACAACACAAAGATAGACAGTAAAATGCTCGAATGGCCCAACTGGATTTGGAACAAAGTCATGCACCTCTTTATTCTCTTCTGGATTAAAAAATACCTGTAATATCTTAAAATAATACGACGCGCTAATAACAATACCCAATAACAATATTGCCGCAGGCATATAATAATGCTCTGTTAGAGTTGCGAAGATGACCATAAACTTACTGGCAAACCCATTAAAGAGTGGTATCCCAACAATGGATAATGCAAGTAAAAAGAAGGCAATTGTAATCCCCGGCATTTTCTTATAAACACCCTGATGGTGCTTTATCTTCCAAAAACCAGTTTGAGAAATAATAATTCCTGCACAAAAGAAAAGGGCCGTCTTCATAATTGAATGATTTAAAATATGAAAAAGAGCCCCCTGAAGACCAATCTTGCTCCCCACCCCAATTGCAACTAAAATAAAACCAATTTGGTTAATACTAGAATAGGCTAGCAGCTTTTTTAGCTCATCCTGTACCAAAGCCATCAAAGCCCCAAAAAGAAGCGTTATTAATCCACCATAGAGAAGGATATTTGCCCCAAAACCAAGAAGGTTGCCACCAAAAAAAAGATAAAAGATTTTAAGAATAGAAAAAAGCCCCGCTTTTAAAATTAATCCAGATAAAAGCCCACTCACCGGCGTAGGTGCTTGAGAGTGAGCCTCTGGAATCCAACTATGCAATGGAAACATTCCACATTTGATCCCAAAAGATACCAGCATGATTGAAAAAATAATATATACAATTTGAGGAGAAGATGCATATATAGCAGGAATTTTCGAAGCTATAACATCGATGTCTAGCGACCCGGTTAAACCATATAAAATGGCAATTGCCAAAAGGAAAAAGACCCAAGCCGCTTCTGTGATAACTAAATACTTGAAACTAGCCTTTAGGGTTCTTGGTCTTGCCTTATAAGCAATAAGAACATAAGAAGCTACCGCTAAAATTTCAAAAAAGACATAAAGATTAAACAAGTCCCGAGTTAAGGCTATTCCAAATAAAGCGCTTAAGGCAATTAGAAGCAGAGAATAATAACGACGAGCATATACATAAACTCCCAAAGAGTAAAAGATAAGCATTAGCCCCATCCCAGCAACGATTGAAGCAAAAAAGAAGCTAAAGCCATCTAGCACCAAAGTTATTCCAAGCGGAGCTTCCCATCCACCAAGATTATAGGTAAATATTTTTCCAGCTAATATATGAGGGGCAGACATTACAAGAACAGTGATAGATCCAAGCATACCAACAAAGGCAACCAGTTCTGCTCCACGCTCCAATTTTGTGTATTTAGTCAAGTGAGTCAAAAATGCGGCTAAAAGCGGCAGCATTATTATTAATATCGGTGCATGCCCTAATATCACTTCTCTTTTAACTCCCCGGTATTTAACGTTCCATATTTATCATATATTTTTATCGCCAAAGCCAAAGCTAGAGAGACTATACCAAGCCCAATAACAATAGATGTTAAGACAACCGCTTGAGGCAATGGATCGACATAAGACTTAACCCATTCACCTAAAATTGCTGCCTGTGCCCCCTTCTTATATCCGATACTCACAAAAAATAAAATTGCACCTGAGTTCATAACATAAAGAGCCATTGCCATTTTAATTAGATTTCGTTTGGTGAGCAATCCATAACCACCAATTAAAATAATAACTATCCCAATTGTTAATCCATTAATTTCCATTATTCTGTCCCATGACGGATTAGACGGTAAAAAATAACCGTTATTCCTGTTCCGACCATAAATCCAATTATTAAATTCAAGAAAAATATCAGTCCTGCACTTGGAACCGATCCAACTGCGCCTTGAGGAAGAAAATCAGTCAAAAAATTATAGCCTAAAAATATTCCAGTAAAACCGATGATTATAAAAAGAAGCATCCCAATATTTTTGATTAAAGAGAGACGACTCTCCTTAAATCTCTTTCTAACCAAACGAGTTCCCTCCACTAATCCCAAAAGCACCATAGCCGAACCAAACATCACCCCACCTTGAAAGCCCCCACCAGGAGATAAATGACCATGAGAAATAAGATAGCATCCGTAAAGCAATATAAACGGAAACAATTTCCTGGTAAAAACTCTAACAATTATAGAAATCTGCCACATTATTTCAAATCCTCATTTTTCTTTCCCAACAACATAAATACACCAAGGGCAGTAGCAAAAAATACTGTCGCTTCTCCCAAGGTATCAAAAACTCGATAGTTAAGGTAAATTGCGGTAACAATGTTCATTGCCCCAGTTTGCTTGACTCCATATTTAAGATAATAATCCGAAACTCTCTCGCCAAATTCACCATATTTAAAGCTTAAGGAGCTCATTATAACCAAACCTAATAAGACAAGAACTACAATTGCAATAATACGCCTCACTTTTCTTCTCTCTTGGTTTTTGATATTGCAACAACAAAAAATACAGTTGAAACCCCAGCTCCAATTGAGGCTTCTGCAATCGCAACATCTAGCGCCTGCATGGTAAAAAAAATAAAAACCAAAACCATGCTAAAACCAGCCAATATAATAGCAGCGTGTAAAAGATCTTTTGACTCCATTGCCAAAATAGCGATTACAACTAAAATCACCAAAAATATTTCAGTCATTTTTTTTCTTTCTCCCAAGGCTTGATACCGGATTCCAACGCTGCCCTTGCAATTGCGTGTGACGCAATCGGATTGGTAATTAGCATAAAGATGGCAATCAAGATAATTCTAAATAAAAGCTCAGAAATTCCAGAATAAAAAATTAGCCCTATAAAAATAGAAAATATTCCGGCTGTCCCCGCCTTCCCTGCCGGATGGATCCTGGTATATAGGTCTGGAAAACGCAAAACCCCAAGAACTCCAAAGATCATAAAGATCATTCCTATTGTAAAAAATAAATTAGCAATTAAACTCATTTGTGCAACTCTCTTCCGGTTAGATACTTTGCAATAGCAATAACTGAGACAAAACCGAGCACCGCATAGACTAAGGCAACATCAAAATAAACATGCCGCCTGTATTCAACTGCAATTATCGCCATTATGGCAGTAATTATTACTACTAATAAATTAACCGCAATTAGCCGATCAAAGTAAGTAGGTCCTATTATCAGACGAATAGTAACTAAAAGAGCTAGAACTGACAAAATATAGGTCATTATTAGAAGAATGCTCATTTAAATATACCTCTTAATTGAGACTCGTAATTTCCTTTTATTTTTTTCGCTATCTTATGCTCATCCCTAGTATTCACCGTTAACCAGTGTACATATAAATTTTCACCTTGGCCCGAAATATCAATAGTAACTGTCCCTGGAGTTAGGGTAATTGAATTAGCCAAAAGAGCTAGGGCAAAATCAGACCTTAAGTTGGTTTTAACCTTAACAATCCCGGGATTTATTCTCATAGTAATTACCTGATATACCAAAGCAATACTTGCCAAATAAATTTCTAGCAGAAAGACAAAAAAGTAGCGAATTAAAAATACTAAAAACGAAAAAATTCCTCTTTTAAATGAGCTTTCTCTGTCTACAAAAAGATCATATGTAAATAGAGAAATAATAAAAGAGAAAAAGACCCCCAATAGAATAGAAAACGGATCCAGACTAAAGGTAAACAGAAGCCAGACCAGCAAAAGGGCAGAAAAAGTAAGTAAAACTCTCCTTGGACCCTGTTTCATAGTTGTGGAATTATAGCATGGCAGGGCTTACTTGACCAAGCTCCATAGCTAAACTATAATATGGCCATGAATAAGAAAATTAAAGTCTACTCTACTCCCACCTGCCCCTATTGCAAAATGGCTAAAAAGTTTTTAGATAAGAACAAGATAGAATATGAAAACATTGATGTATCGGTCGACCAAGTAGCAGCAAAAGAAATGGTTGATAAATCTGGTCAAATGGGTGTTCCGGTTATTTTAATTGATGAAAAAATAATAGTCGGTTTTAACAAAGAAGAAATCAAGAAAGCATTAGGTATATAGATAATGAATGATATATTAGCAGATGCAAAATTAGCTGTTGAGATGGAAAAAAAGGGTTATGAATTCTACACTAAAAGTGCCAAAAAGAGCAGCAATGAGCTCCTAAAATCCACCCTAAATAGTTTGGCCGAGAGAGAAATAATTCATATTAATAAAATCAGGGCTCTTTATCAAAGCTTGAGCGGAGAGAAACCAAAAGGAGACTGGCTAAAAGACGTTTTTGTCCCCCCACAAAAAGCCGAATTACTAAAAACAATATTAAATAAACTAAAAGATAATCTAGACAAACAGATTGAAATAAAAACTGACGAAAGTGAAATTTATGAAACTGCTAAAGGCCTGGAGAAAGATGGCTTTGATTTTTACAATAAAATATCCAAAGACAATCCCGATAAAAATGTAAAAGAATTTTTTGCCAACCTGGCAGAAGAAGAGAACGAACATTTTGCAATACTAGATGAAACCGTAAAATACCTCCAAAACCCAGGAGACTGGTTCAAAGATCAAGAACACTGGATACTCGAAGGTTAAAGAATAACATTCAACAAGGTTCCAACAGTTAATGCCACGGTAACCATAATTGCACTAGCTTTCAACATATCTTTTAACCCTAACTCTTTTATCATTATCGCAAAAGTTGCAATGCAAGGAAAAAACATTGAAAGAACAACCGAGGAAACTATCAACTGCTTAACCGAAAGTCCTAATGGACCAAGCATGCCAATTGCAATATCTTTTCTAAGAAACCCAATAACAATTGCAACAACTGCCTGTTTTGGTAGACCAAATAATCCGGTTACAACCGGGGCTGTTAAATTTGCAATAAACTCAAAGGCTCCCAAAAAAATTAATATATTAATTACGAATACTCCAGCAAGCATTACTGGAATTGCATCAACTAAAAAACCTCTTATACGCCATCTCAATTTATTAAAAAGAACTTTTAATGGTGGCATACGATAAGACGGTATTTCGAGCAATAGCTCTGGCGAAAATCCAGGAATAAGTTTATTTAAAACAAAACCCAAAACCACCCAGGTTGAAAGCAAGCTAATGTAAACTATAGCGACCGGTCCCCCACCATACTCCCCCAAAACCCCAATAATCATAGCCTGCAGAGCCGCACAGGGAATTCCGATTGAAATTAAGGTTGAGGCAATGAAACGTTCGCGCTTACTCTCTAAAATTCTAGTCGCCAGAATGCCAGGGACATTGCAACCAAACCCCAATAGAGTCGGAACAATCGCAAATCCGTGCAAACCAATCTTGTGCATTAGGGTATCCATTAGCACTGCTACCCTTGGCAAATAACCGGAATCCTCCAAAAGACCCAAGACTAAATAAAAGGCAATGATATATGGTAATACGGCTCCAACCGGGACAAAAAGTCCGGTTGTTAACACTCCCATCGATTGGAAATAATCAATAGAACCGTCAATTAGCTTTCCAACAATAACATCGTGCCATAATCCAGATGAACCAAGTAGTCCACTCAATTGCATCATAAGGGGGGTATAGATTTTCTCAAAAAGAGGCTCAAAAACATATCCAATTAAACCCTCTCCGATAAAACGAATTAATTTAAAGGCAAGATAAGCAATAACCACCGCAATTGGAAGTCCGGTTAATGGTTGAATCGAAAGATCCTGTAGAATATCTATAAAAGTATGATGACGATGCTCTAGCTTCTGCACCCGACTAACAACTTTACCAATATCTTCCCATCGTTCTTCTAAACTATGTTTGCGAACTTTAGGGCTGCGTGCCTTATAAATTTCAGCAATTAACTTGTTAAAACCCTCTCCGGTTACTGCAACTGTTGGAACGGTCGGAACCCCTAACCATTCCTTTAGCTTTTCTATATCTATATGAATTCCTTTATGCTTTGTATCATCCCACATATTTAAAGAAACAATAATCGGAATATTTTTCTCCATAAGCTCTAAGGTCAGATACAAATTTCTTTCAAGATTGGTCGAATCAACTACATTAATAATTAGATCAGCATCTTTTAATATTTCACAAGCAACCTCTTCTGCTTTGCAGGTCGGTTCTAATGTATATGTACCTGGAACGTCAATTACTTCAACTTTTTCCTCTCCAAGAAGCATATATCCCTTGGTGTATTCAACTGTTGTCCCAGGGTAATTTGAAGCCATAACTTGTATACCAGTTAAACGAGAGAATACCGCACTCTTTCCAACATTGGGATTACCCATCAATAAGACTTTTCTCACTTCTTCACCTCGACAAACACTTTTGATGCCATACCATGACCTATGCTCAACTGAGTGTGACCGACTTGAATTGTAACAGGGCCAAACATAAGCATCCCACTAACCTTTTTTACTTTTTTACCAATACGAATCCCCATGGATTTCAAGCGTCGAGATACTTCTGACCCACCAGCAAACTCAACCACAACTCCAACCTGTCTTTTCTTTAATTTTGTCAATGAAATTATTTTTTGTGTCATTTTCTATCCCTCTGACAGCATCGGCATAATCCAAATATTTCCATCCGGTGCCGCTGAACCTTGAATCTATGTCTTTTTGCTAATTTTTCCTGCAACCGCTCAATTCGAGGGTCGATAACTTCGATTGATTCTCCACAGCAGAGACAAATTAAGTGATCATGATGCTCATGATCAAACAGATGTTCATACTTAGTCTTTCTATCGCCAAAATTAACCTCTGCAGCAATTTTTGCCTTTTTTAAGAGATTTAGCGTTCTCCAAACTGTTACATACCCAATATTTGGATGTTTTTTGTGAATAATAGAATAAAGCTCATCAATCCCAAGGTGTCCTTCTCTTTCAAGAAAAACTCTAACAACTATTTCTCTTTGTTTAGTCAATCGGAGTTTTTTCTTTTTTAAAAACTCTATAAAATACTCTACTGCCCTATTAATATTGCCCATACATCCTATTCCTTATTGAAAGTTGTTTTCAATAACAACAATAACAGCATGAACAATGTTTGTCAACAATAAAGTGAAATTATTTTTATACTCTTCCGATATTAGAGTAGGGGAATCACTGTGGGACATGGATTTCAACCAACAAAATATAGCATATCAGCCCCTTTAACAAGAAGGGCAGGATATTATCAAAAACCCCCATCATTAACAGCTAGGCTTCAGATTCTTTTTAATTCTATAACAAATGGAACAAACCTAGAAGCAGTAAATCATATAATTTGGGGAAGAGGAAATACTCCCTGCGGAGAATGGGAAAACAATATAACCCCAGAATTATTTCTAACAATTCTTGCTTGCGCAAATCCTACCAAATTTAGAAAATTATTAATGAATGGAGCAAACAAATCTCTACCCTCTATGCTAAATAATCTTGGGGATGATTTTTTAGAAGGTGTAAAGATTGCAGAAATTGGAGGAGAATTTGCCTCTTTTCTTAGAAAATGGGGAGCAGAAACATATCAAGCAGATAGAAAATTTGGATACCAGCAAAACGAAACCATCATGCTGGCTAACTATCGTGAATTCTTTCCTGAAAGAATAGATCTTGTTTTTGGGAATTGTTTTTTTGAACGCAAATCAGGCATTAACGCAACACACTTAGGAGTTGAAACTGATGAATTACTATTCCCTACTTTCTCCGGAACAAAAAAATATTTTAGTCTCCTTCATCATCAACAACTACCTGACGATCCATCAGACTCGGCCGCAATTGAAATTATGGCAGTCTGTGCAAACATTACCAAAGTTGGAGGATATATAGTATTTAACAATCATGACTCGCAATTACTAGAGATCCCGGAAAACATATTAAGGTTTTTCGGAATTATTAAAGTTGCCAATTTGGATCTTCCAGGAGTAAAAACTTCGCGCTTCGCAAAAAACCAAATACATGCATATCGCAAAATAATCCCAGCCACAACAAATGGAGAAATATGTTTTTCTTATCGAAGACCTAAAATCCATTATAAATCAGCTAATCAACACACAACAGCCTGTGGAATTTATCTCTTAGCAACCAAAGGAATAGTTAGATACTCCTCAAACGGACAAAAACTAGAATTATATGAAGTAACATTGCCATTAGAAGCCAAAGGAACCCAGGAAGGTCCCGGAAAAAGCACTTATCATACATTATAAATTCAAGAGGGATTAAGAAAACCTACAGGGGGTTATAAAACCAACAACCCCACCATCACCGCCACCCCAGCAATAACCGCTAAAAACTGCCAGATTGAGGTAGAAAGTTTAATCCCACATTTATGATGCAATTCTGGGATTAAATCAGATCCTGCGATATAAATAAAACCACCTGCAGTAATCGGTAATAGAACAACGGTAAAGTCTTTTAGATGAGCACCAAGCAAAAGGACGATTAATGCACCAATGATTGCAAGACAAGCTGAAAGGAAATTAAAAAACAAAGCTTTGGAAATAGAAAATCCGGCATTAATTAAAACACCAAAGTCTCCCAATTCTTGAGGAATTTCATGTAATATAACCGCAACTGTTGTTGCAATCCCAACCGGAATTGAAACCATATAGGCTGCAGCAATTACCATCCCATCAATTAAATTATGCACCCCATCCCCTATTAAATTTAACGTCGCAACCGGATGAGGATGCGATTCACTCACTTCATGATGGCAATGACGCCAGCGTAAAAAGTTCTCTAAAAAGAAAAAGAGAAAAATACCTAGGAGAACATATAAAGAAGCTGCGGGCTGAGATATTTTTTCAAACGCTTCTGGAATAAGATGAATAAAGGCACCACCAAGAAGTGCACCTACTGCAAAAGCAACCAAATAATTAACTATTTTGGCTAATAGATGACGTTTTAGAGAAAGCGTAAAGAGCCCCAAGAGCGAAATCATACTAATAAACACAACGCTGGCCAGCGTATATATCCAAATCATGTGATTTATTATACCCGAACTCGTTCTCTCTCTGCAAGCTCTCCAACTTTCCCTTTATTCCATCCAGAAACACGAGAGAAGTAACCGGTTACACGGGTTATCTGCTCAACATTGCGTCCTCCAACTAATATTTTTTCCAGCTGTTCTGGGCTAATCTTAGCTAGAGCATGCGGCTCAATCTTTACCTTTTCATTCTTGGCATCATATTGCGCATGTCTTAAATATAAATTACCATCTTCGTCATTAATCCACTCAATATTCTGATTACTTTCTAAAAAGGAATTTAATTCCTCATGTGTCATATTGTCTCACCTCCTTTCCTTTTATGTTTATGACTATGGTCTTGATCGGAATTTTGCGTTCTGCCTTATCTCTTGCCACCTGAGCAATTTTGAGTAATCCAGAACAGCATGGAACTTCCATAATAATTACGGTTAAACTATTAATTTTAGCTGTATCAATCATTGTTTTGATCTTTTCAATATAAATTTCCTGTTCAGAATCTAACTTCGGACATGCAATTGCTAAACTCTTTCCCCTTAAATAATCTTTATGGAAATCAGCTAGAGAATAAGCAACACAATCTGCAGCTAAGACCACATCTTTACCTTGAAAATACGGTGCATTTGGTGGAACAAGATGCAATTGCACTGGCCACTGCTTTAATTGTGAAGAACGACTCCCCTCTTCCTCACAGCAGCATCCTTCTTCTTCTGAAAAATCCATTACTTTAGTTCCAGGACAACTACATGGAACATTTCCAACCTCTTTCTTTATCTCTGGAACATTTATTTTTTTCTTTCTTAAAATATTCACTGCTTTTTTTAAAAATTCGGTCTCACCATGATCACTAAGATGCTCAAGATGTGCCTTTATCGTATTTGGGCCAGCTTTAATAATATTTTCCATAACTTTTTCTTCATTGTATGGTTCGGCCTCACGCTCCTCTATTTTAATTGCCCCGACTGGACAGGTTCCGATACAGGCACCAAGACCATCACAAAAGAGATCTGAAATTAGACGGGCTTTCCCATCGATCATTTGAATCGCCCCTTCCGGACAATTAGGTATACAATCGCCGCAGCCATTACATTTATCTGCATTAATATTTATTATTTTTCTTTTCATACAGGTCGCGACCTGCCTCTCCTATTTATATATATGAAACGCCAGGCGCCAAATCTAAAATATTCTGTTCAGATAACATATCACGAATCTTTTTTTGGATTTTACCTAAACATTTTCTTACCTTACATTTTCCAGAGAACTTACAACTTTTACGATGGAACAAACAGTCGTTTATATATAGAGGGCCTTCAATCGCTTCATAAACTTCGGCTAAACTTATTTTTGTTGCTGGTTTTGAAAGTTTAATTCCTCCACCCTTTCCTTTTTTAGTAATTAATATACCGGCATTTGAAAGACGCTGAACCAATTTTGAAAGATGATTAAAAGAGACATCGATCTCGCAAGCCATATCGCGGGTAGATCCCTCCCCACCCTGTGCGGCCAAGAAAGTTAGAAGCCGAAACGCATAATCAACTGCTCTTGTAATATTCATAATAAGTACATATTATACCTATTATATAATTCTGTCAAGGGGTTATTTTGTAGAAAAAGGCCTTACCTGGTTTTCCAGATAAGGCCTCAAGAAAGACTAATTACACCGATAATTTACGGTATATATCTGCGTTTGCAATAAGGGTAACAGGAATAGAAACAAACAAACCGACCAAAAGGCAAATGGCACCAAGCACATTAACCAACACAACTGCCAAGATAAACAAGAAGAGGTGAACCCTCTCCCCTTTAGTAATCTCCATACTCTTTTTTAACGCATCTATTGGAGACAATCCTTTATCAACAATAAGATATCCATAAAACATGAAAACAATAGCAGCAATTATTCCAGGAATTACTAATAATATTGACCCAATTACAACCATTAAGCCATATAGAATAGAAGCAAGTAGATAAGCAATAAAGACATCTTTTCCATTGAAAAGGTCTGAAATTTCTCCCTTTTGACCATCAACCATTTTTAGGGCAATCTTAATGAAACCGATACCAATTAATATCTGTACTGCCCAGTTAACCAATCCCATTATAGCGGAAAGAATGGCTGAGTTCTGCACCATGCCACCCACAATTCCTAAAACAAAGAAAACCAACCAAGCAACAACTAGAAGAAGAATAAAAAAACCAACATTGGCCTTAAAAACAGACCAACCCTTACCGAGCGCATCACCAATCGCAAACTTATTTCCCATATGAACCTCCTTGTTTTTGTAAGGACCGGTCGCGACCTGTCCTTACTTTTCCCGATTATACCCTCTTAGGCTTTGTTGTCAAGCAATAATTGGCTTAATTTTGTGATGTTTTCAGAAAAATCTCTACTGATTGATGGAATCTGCTCTTCAAAAGATTTTTTATCAGCATTCTGGTAAAAAATCCCCAAAGGAAGCTTTTTATGCTCAAGCGATCTTTTAAAGGCCTCAGCCCTATTAGTTGGATCATAGGAATCTTCCAATTTGTAAGTATGCTCTTTAAACCATTGATGGGTATTTATCTTATTAAACGAGACACACGGTTGCAAAATATCTACCAAAGCATACCCCTTGTGTTGAATTGCTTTTTTGAGCACTTCCCTGGTGTGATCTGGGTCGCCACAAAAGACCCGGGCAACAAATGAAGCATCAAGAGATATTGCAACAGATAGAGGATTAACCTGACCCTTGGTTAATCCATAAACCATATTATTATGTACAATATTAGTAATATTAGGATTTCGACGTATCGTGTGAATAAAATGATTCCCCCCCTCCCCATACATATCCCCATCGCCACTCTCTGCAATAACTGTGAGATTAGGATTTACCGCTTTTATTGCAGTGGCCGGAGGAAGAGCTCTACCATGTAAACCGTTAAAATAATTACAACGCAGATATTGCGGTATTTTCGCTGCCTGTCCAACCCCAGAAACCAATACAACATTCTTTGGATTTAAAACCAACTCCCCCAAGGCTTGTTTCAAAATCTTTAATATTGCGAAGTTCCCACAACCCGGACACCATGCTATATCAGCTGGATTGCTTTCAAAAGAAATATTATCCACCAAGCACCTCTTTTATTTTTTCTTCCAGTTCTTCAACTGAAAAAGGAAGGCCATTATATTTTAAGATTTTTTCATCAATATCTGCACCGGTTGTTAGTTTAAGCAAATTGCCAAACTGAGAAGTTGCATTGTTTTCAATAATTATAGTTCTCTTGGCTTTTTTGAGATAATCTTCTGCCTCAAGCGCAATCGGATAGACCTGTTTAAAATAGAGAAAAGATAGATCCCGAATTTTCAACCTCTCTAATGCCTCTTTAATGACTGGGTAGGTTGATCCCCAACCAATTATTAATGTTTTGTATTTTTCGGGACCGATTAATTCTGGAGCAATTGCTTCTCTAACAATATCGTGCACTTTACTCAAACGCTTATCAACCATTTTGACTCGAAGATCAAGATCTTCGGTAATATGTCCTTCTTCATCGTGTTCATCCGAATCAACACAGACAATTCCATCTCCAAACCCCGGAATTGCGCGTGGCGAAACCCCATCTTCACTTAATTTATATCTTTTATAATCTGGCGGAGATTGAATAATAAATTGATCGGTTTTAATTTTTTCTAGATCAAATGGCTTTACGTTATAGTAAGAATCGACCAAATGTTGGTCTGTTAGGATAATTACCGGAATCTGATATTTGTCTGCTAAATAGAATGCCTGATTGGTTAAGAAAAAAGCATCCTCCACCTTTCCAGGCGCTAAAATTATTCTTGGAAATTCTCCATGACCAGAATAAAGAGCAAAATTCAGATCACCTTGTTCCGTTCTGGTTGGTAATCCAGTTGCAGGTCCTGGTCTTTGCGCCAGATGAATTACAAGAGGAGTTTCTATCATTCCGGACAAACTTAAGCCCTCTACCATCAGAGCAAAACCACCGCCAGAAGTTGTAACCATGGCTCGAGCCCCTGCATACCAGGCACCAAGCACCATATTAACGGCTGACATCTCATCCTCTGCCTGTTCTACAATTATTGGAAAATCTTGCGCATATTTTGCAAGTGAAGTCAAAACTCCAGAACCTGGAGTCATTGGATAGGACGAGATAAAATTACAGCCAGACGCCAAGGCTCCCAAAGCAATTGCTTCTGTCCCATTAATTAGAAGCTCCTTCTTTATTCCAAAGTTGCGCCGAAAATCTATTTGTATCTTTCCCAAGGCACTCAACTCAAGACCTTTTCTATATCCTTCTTTTATAGCTTCTATATTATGGTCGATTATCTCTTGTGATTTTTTGGCAAAATATTTATTAACTGCATTCTGAAGAAGAGACATCTCCATTTTAAATAATCCAGCAATTACTCCAACCGCAACTACATTAGAGTAGATAGGATTTCCAATCTTTTTGGCAATTTCAGAAAACTTAACTTCAAGGGTCGGATTGATCTCACCAATTATTATTGTTTCGTCAGTTATTCTTTTGCCCAAATGTGGAATTGCCGTATGATCAAGAGGAATTAAAAGATCGATCTGATTTTTCCAGGCAGAAACCGGTTTTGAAGAAACACGAATCAGGGTTGAATTACTGCCACCTCGAACGCGTGACATGTATTCTTTGGAAGCAAAAATATTGTAGCCGGATTGTTTTAGAAGGGAGGAGACAAGTTCCTCAATCGTCTTTATCCCCTGCCCCGCTTCGCCACAAAGGACGATTGATATATCGTCTCTAAATTCCATTGTAGAACTATTTTACCACATGCAATGTCTGAGTCGGGAAGGCAAATTCGATGTTGCGTTTCTCGAATTCTTCTTTTAGGGCAAAATTAATTGATTGTTGAACATCCATATATTTATTATAATCCGAACTTAAAACAATGTAAACAATTTCAAAAATCAGACTAAAATCACCAAATTCAAAGAAATGGGCTCGATCATAAACAGTATCAGGAGTCTTTTTAATAATATCTTCAATAAGCTTTGGAATCTCTCTAACTTGTGCAGAGGTAGTATCATAGGTAACCCCTAACTTGAAAACGACGCGGCGCTTTTGCATTCTCTTATAGTTTCTAACACGAGAATTAGTTAAATCTGAATTTGAAAAGACCAGTTGTTCTCCACCAAGACTGCGCAGGCGAGTAGTTTTAATCCCAACATGCTCAACTGTTCCGAGCATATCTCCGACGATTATAAAGTCTCCGATTTCAAATGGACGATCAAAGAAGATCGCAAAGTAAGAAAAGAGATCTCCAAGCATGGCCTGGGCGGCTAAGGCAACTGCGATACCACCAATACCAAGACCTGCAATAATAGCTGAGACTTTAAAACCGAGATTATCAAAGAGCAGGATAATTCCAATTGCCCAAATAACTCCCTTAATAATATTAAAAATACCCAGAAGACTCTTCTTGGTAGACTCATTGTCCTGTTTGTTGATCCAGAAAGTTTGAAGAACAAAATCAAGCAAACTTATCACAAAACGAATACCGACAATTGTAAAAATAGCAAAAGTAAACATGTTAAAATACTTGGCAAAAGTTTCTTGTAGGGTTAAATACTGAACAGATAGATAAAAAGCTCCAAAATAGAGCAGCGGCATTAGGTTGATCTCAATAAGCGATATCATAAAATCATCATATTTATTAGTTGTGACCTCTGCCCATTTTTTAAGTCTTTTAAGTACGATTGTCTTAAAAATCTTTACCGCAATTACGCCAACCACAAAGACCGCAAGCATAATAAGATAATTTTTAACCGTGTTATCCAATAAAGTATACTGCAAAATTGTGTCTATATTCATATGTATCCTCCTGTTTACAATGATATCACATATAAAATTATGTTATAATAACGTATTATGAAAATATTAAAAAACGTTCGTGATGGTAACAAGGTAACCCTGGAAATCGAAGAATCTGCTGAAGAATTTCAAAAATCGGTCGAAATAACTATAAAAGAAGCTGCCGAGGACATGAAACTGCCCGGTTTTCGCAAAGGTAAGGCCCCCAAAGAGATGATTGAGAAGAATCTGAATCAAAAAGCGATTGACGACCACTCTGCACAACAATTGATTGGACAATTGTATGCGCAAATCATAAAAGAGGCCAAGATTGATCCAGTCGGTTACCCAAAAATTAATATTAAAAAATTGGCTCGTGGAAATCCGTTCGTCTTCTCACTTGAGCTTGAAGTCTATCCAGAAGTAAAACTCGGCAAATACAAAGGAATCTCTGTTGAGAAAAAAGGGACCAAGGTTACAGAAGATGATGTTATAAAAGTAATCGGAGACCTACAAAATCGTATGGCAAAGTGGTCCGACGTAACCGACAGAGCAGCAAAAGAACAAGATGTTGTTGATCTTGAGGTTGAGGCAAACTCTGACGGAACCGAAATTAAAAGCTGGCCACGTGATATGCAATATTACCCAGTAGGAAGTAAATATATAAGTTCCGACTTTGACAAAGAATTAGTGGGATTAGGGTTAAACACAGAAAAAGAATTCTCTATTAAATTTGCCAAGGATTACCAGGTAAAAGAAGTAGCAGATAAAGAAGTTAAGTTTAAGGTTAAAGTTAAGAAAATTCAGGAAAAAGAATTGGTTGCATTAGATGACGCCTTTGCAAAACAGGTTAGTAAGTTTGGAACCCTAGCCGAGCTAAAAGCCGAATTAACCAAAAATCTCGAGGAAGAGAAGAAACAAGCCTCTGAAGCAGATCTAAAAAACAAGTTAGTTGAAGAAGCCTCCAAGGAAACTAATCTTGATATCCCACAAGCGATGGTAGATACCGAAATCCAAATCATGCTTGATGAAATGAAAGGTTCATTAGCTCGCTCAAACCTAACTTTGGAAAACTATCTAAAGAGTATCGGCAAAACCGAGGAAGATATGATCTCTGAATTCATTAATCCAGCAAATCAGAGGGTTAAGGGCAAAATAATACTAAAGGCGATTGCAGAAATTGAAAACATTGAGGCAACCGATGACGATATCAACGAAGAATTGACCCCTTATGCAGCCCAAGAAAAGAAGACTGCAGATGAATTAAGAAAAAGCTTGAGTGAGGGTCAAATTGATTTCTTAAAGGAATCAATTCTACGTAGAAAGGCACTTGATTTCCTAGTAGAACATGCGAAAATAAAGGATTCAAAGGAGGAGAAAGTATGAAAGAAATCAATCAATTGATTCCAATGGTAGTTGAACAATCTGCCAAAGGTGAGAGATCTTACGATATCTACTCCCGTTTGCTTAAGGAAAGAATTATTTTCGTCGGAACTCCAATTGATGACGATGTTGCCAATGTAATTATTGCACAATTGCTTTTTCTTGAAGCAGAAGATGCCACAAGAGAAGCCTATATGTATATTAACTCTCCCGGCGGAGTGGTAACTGCAGGCCTTGCACTTTATGACACCATGCAATACATAAAAACTCCGGTTTCAACTATTTGTCTTGGTCAAGCGGCTAGTTTTGGTGCAGTTCTTTTGGCAGCTGGGCAAAAGGGAAAACGCTTTGCTCTTCCAAACGCCAGAATTATGATTCACCAACCGCTTGGTGGTGCTCAAGGGCAAGCAACTGACATTGAAATACAAACTAAAGAGATCGTTAGAATGAAAAAACTTCTTAATGGAATTCTTGCAAAACACACTGGTCAAGATATTACTAAATTAGAAAAAGATACTGATCGTGATTTCTACATGAGCGCAGAAGAAGCTCAAAAATATGGATTAATCGACGAAGTAATCCAACCAAGAACCAACATAAAAGATGGTTCCAAAACAAAAAAGAAATAAACCAGAGATTCCAGCAGAAAGACTACCTTTAATTCCGCTCCGCAATATGGTGGTCTTTCCTCATATGATTATTCCCCTATTTATTGGGAGAAGTAAATCGGTCAAGGCTTTAGAAGAAACCTTAGGAAAAGATAAATTAATTGTCTTTGCTTCACAATGCCACGAAGATATTGAAGATCCTAAAAAAAATGATATTTGCAAAATCGGAACCTTGGCCGAAATTGTTCAATACATTCAACTCCCTGATGGCACTTCAAAAATATTGGTTGAAGGAACCTGTCGAGTAAAGATCTTAAAAATTGAAGCCGAAAAACCCTACTTTAGCGCACAAATCACAAAAATTGATGAGCCAGAGGGAATGAGTGTGGAGGCAGAGGGTTTAATTCGAACGGTAATCAAACAATTTGAAATCTATGTAAAACTTAATAAGAGAATTCCACAAGAGACGATCATGTCAATAATTAACGTTGATAATCCTGGTCGTCTAGCCGATCTAATCGCTTCATACCTAACCTTAAAAATAGAAGATAAACAGGTAATCCTAGAAACCCTACATATTGAAAAGCGCCTTAAAAAACTCTCGCATATTCTTGAAAAAGAGACCGATGTCTTAAAGGTAGAAAAAGAGCTGCAAGGCAAAGTTCGCACACAAATAGATAAAATGCAAAGAGAGTACTATTTAAAGGAAAAGCTAAAAGCAATTCAAGATGAATTAGGAGAAGAAGAGACCGATTTACAACCAGAAATTGCAGAATACAAAAAAAGGATTAAGGCAACAAAACTCCCAAAAGAGGTAAAAGAAAAGGCCGAAAAAGAGTTGGGTCGTTTAGCCAAGATGCCATCAATGATCTCCGAAGCTTCAATGATTCGCACCTATCTTGATTGGCTGATCGAACTTCCCTGGAATAAAAAGAGCAAAACCAAACTGGACATAGATGAGGTCGAAAAAACATTAAACCAAGATCATTTTGGGTTAACTAAGGTAAAAGAGAGGATTTTAGAATACTTTGCAGTATTACAACTAACCGGTAAAATCGGGGGATCAATTCTTTGTTTGGTTGGACCTCCTGGAGTTGGTAAAACCTCGGTCGCCTCATCAATTGCAGGTGCGATGGGAAGAAAATTTACCAGAATGTCTCTTGGTGGGGTACGCGACGAAGCTGAGATAAGAGGCCATCGCAGAACCTACGTTGGATCATTGCCTGGTAGGATCATCCAGTCTGTTCATAAAGTAAAAACAAGCAATCCAGTATTTTTGCTTGATGAGATTGACAAGATGGCTAGTGATTTTAGGGGTGACCCCGCCGCTGCCCTACTTGAAGTCCTCGATCCTGAACAAAACAAAACCTTCGCCGATCATTATCTTGAAGTTCCGTTTGATCTCTCGCAGGTATTTTTTATAACCACTGCTAATACGATCGATCCAATCCCCCGCCCCCTGTATGATCGTATGGAAATAATTAGAATGTCCGGCTACACCGAAGAAGAAAAAATCGAAATTGCCTTGAGACATTTAATTCCAAAAGAGATCGGTAATCATGGATTAGAAAAAGCTGGAATCGAGTTTGAAAGGGAGGCCTTAAGAAAGATCGTTCGTGAATATGCCAAAGAGGCTGGAGTTAGAAATTTACAAAGAACAATAGATAAAATACTTCGCAAAATTGCTATCAAGGTAGTAAAAGGCGAAAAGAAAAAAGAAGAAAAAATCATCATAAAGGCAGACGATCTAAAAGAATATCTTGGTGCAGCAAAACATCGTTTTGGAATTGCCGAAGAAAAAGATCAGGTTGGAGTTGCAACTGGAATGGCCTGGACAGAAGTCGGCGGGGAGACACTGCCGGTTGAAGTAACGGTAATGAGGGGAAGAGGAGCACTAACTATTACCGGGCAACTAGGAGATGTTATGCAAGAATCGGCTAAAGCAGCTCTAAGCTATGTCAGATCTCGCTCTAAACAACTCGAACTTGATGAAAGTTTTTACAGAAAATATGACTTTCATATACATGTACCAGAGGGAGCAGTTCCAAAAGATGGCCCATCAGCTGGAATAACCATTGCAACCTCACTAGTCTCGGCTTTGACACTGCAACCGATCAGAAAAGATATCGCAATGACGGGGGAAATAACCCTACATGGAAAAGTTTTACCAATTGGCGGATTGAAAGAGAAGATTCTGGCTGCTCGACGAGCTGGGATTAAGAATATTATTTTCCCGTATGAAAACAAAAAAGATTTTGATGAAATTAAAACTAGTATTCCAAAGGATATTACTATTTATCCGGTAAAAAACATGGATGAAGTTCTAAAGATTGCATTGGTTCCACTTCCTGCCGGAATGAAAAAAGATTTTCCTTCTCCCCCTACAAAAGAGCTACCAGAAGACTTCCCTGAAAACCAAATGTTTGCTTAAATGCCTGAAATTTCCCTGCTTTATTCTAGATATAATAATTAGCTATGATTAAAGGATCTAGAATAAACGGACTAGTTGGTATAGACCGTGGGGAAATAACACGTGTAGTTAGAGTTACAATTAAAAAAAGTGAAATAATAGAAAGGGAGGGAGGAGAAGGTAGAACAAGACATTATTTTAAATTTGGACACAATATCTGGCTAAGCGCAAGATTTATGGAAAAGTATGCTTTATCTCTTGGAGATGTTCTCGATTTAGAAGCCGCAGGTAACACTCCACGTTTCTTGCTTAAGAAAGAAAAAGGCCAAATAAAAAGAATCCCTTTAATACATAATTATGATCTAACTAGCGGTAAACCTATTTTAGACCATACATCTTCATCAAATATTCATGCAGAAAAAATGGTCGGTCTCCGAGTTTTAGAATACACCGAAACTTCTTCTGGCAAATTTGGAGGGAGACTGACTGCCGGAGGAAGAGATTTGCCCCTTTTAACACATGTCCCATGGGAAGTAGCCCCTATTCCTATTTCTGCACTTGTTGAAGATGGGAAAAGAGTCCTTTTTTTTAGCGATAGGGAAACATTTACAATGGAAGAATGGGGACTAGTAAAATTAATCGTTCAAAGCCGAGGAACAATCCTAGACCTACAACCTAAAGCAGACGAAATATCTACAATAGAAGAGGCAGCAAAGAATCAAAATGAGGCAAGACTTTTAAAGACAACCGGACTAGTAAGGGGCCATAATTTATATATTGCTGCCTTTTGTTTTAACCCGTGCTCAGGATTAACTTATTTAGACCAAGCAATGGAATTGAGAAGGGAAATAGTACTAAGAAAAATGCACCTTGCAAGGAGAGCGGAATATGGAAGGTGGGCACGAAAAAATCTGGGACCATCCCACTCTTCATTACAAGATAAAGCAAAAATTTTAGCAAATTATATTGGAAGTAATGTTCATAATCTAACCAGCGTCGCATATTTCTTAGAAAAACTTGCAAGATTAGCAGATCAAAACGAAGGAATTCAAAGATTTTTTACCGCACTTCCTTTGGTTTTTGGATTGAATCGTACTATTGATGTCAGGATGGTAGGAGCATGTAGACTACTTGCTCAAGATATGGACTCAAACTACATTCCAAGATGGATTTTAAATCATCCTCCGGCCGAATCAAAACAACAGATTGCTCTATTTAGAAATAGGAGGAGAACATTAAAACTTGAAGATGAACCAAACTTCAAAACCCCCTGGAAAGAACTTCCCCCAGAACCAAAAGGGATTGATCCAAAACCAAAAACAAAACCTAAGCCAAAGAATCCAGTATTTAATTATGATCAACTTAATGCCCTTTATATGATAATGGTAGAAAGGTTTAATGCTTCTTTCAATGCCTTAGCAGCCGGCATGGCAGCAAGCAGTCTTATCGTTCAAATAAACCGGAGACTTAAGAACCTAGAAAAAACTCCAAGAAAAAGTGGATCTAGTGATGAGACTAAAGAACTACAAGCCCTGAAAGGATTAACAAAAGCCTTTTATAGAAGAATCTCTTCTGACAGTATTTGAGCCCCACCCCCATTTACGTTATAATTAACCTATGGAATACAAAAAGACCCTTAATTTACCAAAAACCGAACTTTCTATACGAGTAAATCTACAAATAGTTGAAGAAGATTGTTTGAAAAAGTGGGAAGAAGAGAATACCTATCAGAAACTAGAAACTAGAAACAAGGATAAAGAAAAATATATTCTTCATGATGGTCCTCCATATCCTAATGGAGACATTCATTTAGGTCACGCACTAAACAAAATTTTAAAAGACATAATCGTAAAATATAAACTTATGCAAGGGTATTATGCCCCTTACATTCCAGGCTGGGATTGCCATGGATTACCGATCGAAACACAGTTAATCAAGAAATTAGGGGATAAAAGAAAAGAATTAGGAACGCTCGAATTTAGAAAAAAATGCCGTGAATATGCCCTTGGTTATGTTGACCTACAGCGATCCGAATTTATCCGGCTTGGATGTTTTGGTGATTGGGATAATCCATATTTAACCTTAAATCATGATTACGAGGAAGGAATTGCAACAGTCTTTGGAAAACTAGCAGAAAAAGGATATATCTATCGCGGATTAAAACCGATCCACTGGTGTCCAAAATGTGAGACAGCCTTAGCCGAAGCCGAGCTCGAATACGAAGATGACAGGTCTCCATCTATCTATGTTAAATTCAACTTGAAACCTGGAAACCTTGAAACCTCGACCCCTGTCTCAATAGTAATTTGGACAACCACACCATGGACACTCCCTGCCAACGTAGCAGTCGCTCTTCATCCAAAGCTTGAATATGTATTTTTAAAACCAAAAGATAAAGATGAAATTTATGTAATTGCCGAAGGGCTGGTTCCAGATTTCACAAACAAACTAGACATTACAGATTTCAAAATAATCAAAAAAACTCACGGTAAAAATCTTGAGGGAACAAAATTGCAACACCCTTTCTTAAAAAGAGAGGTTCCAATAATTCTTGGAGAGATTGTAACTCTTGAACAAGGAACCGGCTGTGTTCATATTGCACCAGGACATGGTCAAGATGACTACTTACTCGGTTTAAAATATAAACTTCCAATAATTATGTCGGTAAATGAGAGGGGTATTCTTGATGATACAACCGGCCCTGGAACAGGTTTACATTATGTAAAAGCAAACAAAGCAATCGGTGAATATATGCAGCAGAACGGATCACTTCTTCACCTTGAATTCTTCAAACACTCCTACCCTCACTGCTGGAGATGTAAAAAGCCGGTAATTTTTCGGGCAACTGAACAGTGGTTTGTATCAATTGATCATAACGATTTAAGAAAACATGCTCTAGCTGCCATCAAAAAGACAAAATGGTTCCCTGCTTGGGGAGAAAAACGCATTAATGGAATGATCGAATCTCGGCCAGACTGGTGCATCTCTCGTCAACGCTCTTGGGGTGTTCCAATCCCAGCTTTCTTTTGTGAAAACTGCAACGAAGTATTAACTACCGGCAAATTTAATCAAGCAGCCCGCGAACTTTATAGAAAAGAGGGATCAGATGCTTGGTTTAAATACGAAGCATCAGATATTTTGCCAAAAGGGACCGAATGTCCAAAATGTAAGGGAACAAATTTCAAAAAAGAGACCGATATTCTAGATGTCTGGTTTGAATCAGGCTCTTCACATGCTGGAGTGCTTGAAACCAACGAACATCTAAGCTGGCCAGCAGATTTATACCTTGAAGGATCAGACCAACATCGTGGTTGGTTTCAAACCTCTTTACTTACTGCAGTTGGGTATAAAAATCAGGCTCCCTACAAAGCAGTCTTAACTCATGGCTTTACAATTGATGATAAGGGTAAAAAGATGAGCAAATCTCTTGGTAATGTTATTAATCCACAAAAAGTAGTAAAACAATACGGAGCAGATGTTCTGCGTCTCTGGGTTGCATCTACTGAGTTTACAAATGATATGGCAGCATCAGATAAGATCCTAAAACAGGTACAAGATGCTTATCTTAAGATAAGAAATACCTGTCGCTTTCTAATTAGCAACCTAAATGACTTTGATAAACCAGTTCCATATAAAAATCTTTTAGAAATTGATAAGTGGATTTTATTGCGACTCAATCGTTTGATCGAGCGGATCACCAAAGCATATGATAATTTTGAATTTCACATTGTTTATCATTCTATTTATGAGTTTTGCGTAAATGATTTGTCTTCACTCTATTTAGATGTTTCAAAAGACCGTCTATATTGTGACAAGGCAGATTGGGATTCAAGAAGATCCGGGCAAACCGCAATGTCTGAAATACTTTCTGCATTAATCAGGATGTTAGCCCCGATACTCTCGTTTACAACCGAGGATATTGCTAAATATTACAAGGGTCAAGGGTCAAGGGTCAAGAAGACATCTTCAATCTTTGAATCTGAATTCCCAAAAGCAAACAAGAAATATATTGATACCAAACTGGAAGAAAAATGGGAAAGAATACAAAATGTTCGTAATGAGGTTTATAAAAAAATAGAAGAATTGCGCAGTAACAAAGAGATCAGGTCTTCTTCGCAAGCAAAGGTTGTCATTTATGCAAAAGACAAAGAATTAGCTGCCTTAAAATCTATTGAAAAAGAATTACACACCATATTTATGGTTTCTGAAGTTAAATTAGAAGAAGACGCAAAAGCACCACTGGTTATTGCATCTGATTATCAAAAATGTGAACGTTGTTGGAGATTACTTCCTTCTGTTGGGCAAGACAAAAACCATCCTACTCTTTGTAAACGCTGCGTTGAAGCTATTACTTAGCTGTTGTAACCGGAGCAACATACAATACCGGCTCAGTCGCAGGAGTATATCTTTTAGGATCATATCCTACTAAACTATAAATTACCTTAGGCGTTGTAGACTTACTCACTACCGCCTTTGGCTTAGACTGCTTAACATAGCTAACCCTTCGTGAACGAGGAGTTGGAACTGCTTTAACCTTTAAAGTTTTAACTTCTTTCTTTAACGAAGCAACTTGGCTTTCTAACTTGGACTTTTGTTTATTTGCTGTTTGAAGTGCTTGTTTCTGCAAGATTGTATTTAGGCTAACTAAAGATTCCTCAATAGCAATATTTCGGTTTGCATTTTTTTCAAGGCTGGCCACCCAAGTTTTTAGTGGTCCCATTCCTACTTCAAACGGTCTCTCTCCTAGAAAGATCGTTCTCGAAAATAGATATCCACTAAGATAAAGTATTAAAACCGTTGTGAAGAAGATAATAAAGAGTCCGGTAGACATCTGAACACGCCTTGGAACAACATGAAACTCTTTATGAGCGTGTGAAATAATCATAGAACCAAAACCGAGTAAAAATAAAAGAATAACCAATGCAACTATTACCATATTAAAACCCTCCTAGTTCTTATCGTGCCTATTTCTAGGAAATTTCACCTATTTTAATAAATCTTCGATTTTGGTAATAATATCCGCTGCCGCCCAATCACGAGATCCAGTTTCGCGAAGTACGATCTTACCCTGTTTGTCTAAAATTAATGTGGTTGGAATACCAGCTACTTGGTAGTTAGTTGAAACCCTGTGTTCAGAATCTAATAGAACCATAAAAGTATATTCTTTTTTCTCAATAAATGCTTTAACCCCAGAATGTCTCTCTCCTACATCAACTGCAACGATAGCAAAATCCTTCCCCTTCATTTTTTCGTGCAACTTTTGCATGGAAGGCATTTCCGCACGACAAGGAGGACACCAAGTTGCCCAAAAGTTTAAGAAAACAACCTTACCCCTTAAAGACGAAAGAGCAACACTGTTACCATCCAAATCAGAAAGAGTAAAATCCTGCGCTTCCTTTCCGGCTTCATTCATGGCCATGCCCATTCCTCCTTTATTTTGTGTACTCATATTATACGCCACAACTCCCACTAATACCAAAAAAACCACTAAGAATATTAAATAACTTTTTTTCATAATAAAAACTCCTTAATTTTTAATTTGATATTTGTCATTTTTAATTTCTCATTCTCCCATATATTATCTCAAAACTGGCAATAATTCCACTATTGTATCCATATTTTTTCTTGTATATCCATGAAGCTTCGGTTAAGGCCTTCCTGCTATTAAAGCCCAACGGATCTTTAGCCGTTTGTGCACCAAGATGCTTTATAAATTGTAACAATGCCATAAAATCCTCAAAAGATTCTTTGTAAATTTCGGATTTTAATTCTATGTTTGTAAATTTTAGTTTATTTAATATTTTCTTTAGCTCTTTTGGACTTGGATATTTAACATGGGTCCGATCTCCCATAATATCTTTAAGCTCAATAAGAGTCTTTGGCCCAAAAAAGGAGAAATACGAACTTTGACCAGGTTTTAACACTCGTTTAACTTCAGAAAAACATTTGCCCGGATGCATCCATTGAAAAGAGGAGGAGGAGACAACCAAATCAAAAGTATTATCAGCAAAAGGGATCTTCTCACCATCCCCTTCCAGAAATTGAATGTTAGAATAGGGACTTTTGGCCCTGGCATGCTCTATCATTCCAGGAGCAATATCAATTGCAAAGATTTTTGATTTATTAAAACGCTCCGCCAATCCAAAAGCTAAAAATCCGGTACCTGTACCAATATCTAATATGTACTTATAATCTTTTTCTGGCACCTGACCCAAAACACTATTCGCCACTTCTCGATGAATGGTCGCATAGTCATCGTAGACCTTAGCACTTTTTGAAAAATTACGTTTAATCTGTTCTTTTAAGTCAATCATATCCACCCGGGAACCTGAGACTAAAAGTCTCGGTTCCAAATATAAATTCGGAACCGCGAGTTTCACTCGCAGGTTCCTATCTTAAAAACTCACTAACAATTTTATTAAATCTATCCGGCTGCTCTAAAAATGGAGCATGCCCTACCCCTTCAAAAACCACTAATCTTGATTTTGGAATAAGCTCTGCCATATATTTTGATGTTTCTACTCTACAAATCTGATCTTGATCACCATGAATCAATAAAACCGGAATATCAATCTTAGGCAAAAGATGTCTTATGTCTTCTGTTTTTAATCGTGCTAAAGATTTTAAAATTTCATCTCTTTTAAACTTGGGCATTGTTTTTAAAATGGGAAAATTTCCAACAAGATCATAAAAAAATCTAATTCCTAATTCCTGATTACTAATTACTTTCTTTTCTAAGTTTCTAAATAAAGCTTTTGATAATCCTTGAGGAAAAGTTTCATCTTTTATAAATTTAGGAGTCCCGGAAACCAAAACCAGTTTTCTAAATTTTTGAGGGTTTTCTATATGTTTATAAATTGCATCAAAACAACCCATTGACCAGGCAATGATTGCTGACTCATCATTAATTTGATCTTTCCAAATAGCAGTCGTTGTAGCAAATCCAGGAATAAACATGTAAATATCACCCTTTTAGATTTTAACACATATATCAATTGAATAAAAAAAATCCCTTCTACCCTAAATTTAACTAGAACAAAAGGGATTTTAAAAACTATTTTTTCATCTTTTCTTCGAGATACTTCTTCATTTCTGGATTCTTCATCATTTTATCCATATACTTTTGCATCTTTGCTTCTGACTTCCACTTCCCCTTGTGCCCCATCATACGATATCCCCTACTACCACATAATCCACCACCCCAGAACAGGCTACTCAAAAGCAAAACTACAGCTATTACTACTATAACAAGTGCTACTATCTGTCCAACAAGCTTAACGTTTCCTTTTTCCTTATTTGCAAGAACCCATATGATATAAGCAAAACCCAATAATAAAATCAAACCTAAAATACTCCCTAACCACATTCCTCCTATCATGTTTTTCACCTCCCTTTTAAAAAATCACATTAAAAATCCAACCCAATAATACCACTTGTGGAACTGTAATAATAGGAAGCCAAATAGCAGTTTTTCTCCCAATATTCTGCCAGATCAATCCAATCTCGGTATAATCTGTCACAACTCCAGCCATTAAAAAAACAAAACTGTTTCCTAATGCTCCAGTCTGTCTATATATTTCAAAAGATAGCGGGGCCGATCCCTCTGAACAGACCTCAATTACCGTTGCAAGGAGAAGAGTTATTAACAACCCCCAAATAGTCGGCCCAAGATAGGTCTGGAAAATATCTGCCGGAATATAGGCAGCCGATAAACTTGCCAAAAGCATTCCAAGCAAGATCCACCACAAAACCATGTTCGCCAATGAGAACGATCCCGAATATACTCCAATTAGCGCCTCTTTTATGCTCTTGGTATCTAATTTCACACTTCCTAATCTCTCTCTAATATCTTTTCTGATAGAAAATTCGGGATCAATATCGACAATATTTTTATTCTTCTCGATTAATCCTTTTGATTGCAAAAATTGAAAGATCAAACCGGTAATAATTGCAATTACAACTGCAGAAATTATTATAAAAAATGCCTTCCAACTAAAAAAACCAAACAACAATATAGTTAATGGTAAATTAGCCCAGGGGGAAGCTAAAAGAAAGGCAACTACTGCCGGACCAGAAGCACCCTTCTTATGTAATTGAATAGATAAGGCTAAAATTCCATGAGAACATGCACTCATTAAGAATCCTAGAAAAACAGAGTAGAAAATAGTTCTTTTTTTCGGCTTTGATAACATCTTTGATATATATTCTCTTGGAACAAAATAATCAATTACTCCACCTAACATTAAACCGAGTAATACCGCAAACCAAACGGTCTTGAAATACATGATTATGGAATTTCTGAATGGAACCAGCAGAGGAAAAACAAGAGAAAAACCAAGTAAAACAAAAATAACAAAAGTAATCTGGATAACCTTATTTTTATACCACGGCTGTTTCTCTTCTACATGCTCACAATGATGACAAGTTTGATCGTTAGGCATCTTTTAGCCCCGTGGCAGGACGGCGGATTTAAAAAATCTGGTAAGCCTTGCCAACAAAATATTTAGTACCGGCTTAACTATTTTAGTCTGAATGGCCTTTGAATCTTTTTGTAAGGAAAACATCTCAGACTTTGAATGAGTCTTTCCGCAATGAGCGTAGCTTTTCACTGCCATGCAAAATACTATAAGTATTAATATTAATAAAACTTTAAAACTTCTGGAAGACATCGATTAACTCCTTAATCCAGCACCATAACGTGTCCCGATCCGATAACCTTATTCTGAGAAATAACCTTAATCATATATATCCCATTTGGTATTGCTGATCGGCTAATATTAGATGTTCCACTAAACTCCACTTCGTTATAACCAGCCTTTCCACCCTCAGCCGCAGCAGCTGCCCTATAGGTCCAGTGAATTACTCCATATTTACTGATTAAATATATATTTACCTGTGCATCGGTTGATAATTGATAACCAATCTTTAATACCCCACCACCAAGTGGTGCATATTGAGTTGGATGTGTTAAAACTCCTCCGGTTATTTTTGCTGTTCCGTCAGAAACCTTTAATCCGCTTATCTCGCTTGTTGCAACATTACCTGCAGCATCAGTAGCTTCAACTGTAAGGATATGTGTCATCGTCCCCTCATCTGCCAAGGCAGCTGCTGCAGTGTAGGACAACTCTACTGTGGTGCTAGTTGTACTTACAGTTGTTAATGTTACTGCTGTTCCATCAAGCCTCATTGTTACCCCACTTGCTAATATTGAAAGATTGTCTTCTGCCTCTATCTGGAAAGTTGGTATTGCCGGAATATAATCATCATTTTTTATTGCTCGATCTCTTATTTTTATCTCTATTGTCGGAACCTCGTCGTCTCCAGTTGCTGTTGCAAAAGTAGTCGAATAAGCTGAACTTAGGGCATTCCCATATTGATCCTTTGCTCCAGTTCCAATTGACAACGTATAAGTGGTTCCAGCTGATAAATCGGCAGTAGGGCTAAAGGTCATTGTCTTATTATCGGCACTCCATGTAAATGTTCCAGCAACTGCTGCTTTAGCAGATGCTCCTCCTGCACCATCGTCTAAGTTAAAGGCATCTTCTGCACTATCTGTATCCATTGTTGCTGGAAAGGTTACCTCTATATCCTCATCTATTGGAACATTTTCTTCCGGTACATTTATTGATATATTAGTCGGATCTATTTGAGAAGTATCCAACACAAAAGTCCAGGTCGTACTATATGCCCCATAATTCAATGCACTATCTCGTGCTCTTACTTCCCAAGTGTAAGTAGCATCACTTAAAGTCGTTGCATGTGCATAGCTCAATGATGATGTAGTTGCAACTATTGTTCCAGCTAACCTAACCTCATAATTCGCTCCACCAGTTGCAGCCTGCCAAACAAACTCCGGTGTTGCATCATTGGTACTTGAATTATTGGTCGGGGTGCTAAGCACCGGGGCATCCGGAACAGCCGTATCTACCTCAATTGTTGCACTCGCTACCTCACTTTCATTTGACGCATTATCCCTCACTTTATAAAAGGCAGTCTTCACCCCATCGGATCCTGTAAATGCGTATTCATAACTCTGTGCATATGCTACCCAACCTGTATCATTAGTCGTAAATCCGGTATTCTCTGCCACCCTCATCGACACCGCATCTGCTGATACTCCACTCGCTTCAATACTTATAGTCAAACTGTTACTTAAAACAACGGAACCGGTATCTGTATCTTTAATCGCTATACTTGTAACTTCCGGTGATTGTGTATCTACTATGATTGTCGCTGAAACTGTTGCACTCTCGTTTAATGTTGCATCTCTTAAGAAATAAAAGACTTCATGTGTCCCCTCCGTTGCTTCCAGTGTGTATAGATATGTCAAAGAATAGCCTACCCAGCCTGTATCATTAGTCGAGAATGCTGCATTCTCTGCCATCCTCATTTGACTTGGACTTCCCACTATACTACTTGCTTCTACCGTTACCTCTATCGTCGAGGTATAACTTGTATCACCCCTTATCGAATCACTTAAACTAATTGCTCCTGCTGCTGGCCCATCAGTATCTACTGTAAATGTTTGCGTTGCACCCCAAGTACCCCACAACCCAACCCCATTCTTTGCTCTAGCATCCCAAGTATGGCTGGCATCAGTTAAATCTGTCCCTGGTGTATACGTTGTTGTTGCTCCCTGGGTAGACACAACTAACCCATCTATCCTTACTTCATAACTGGATATTCCAGATACACTGTCCACTGACGCACCCCAAGTAAATGTCGGTGTTGCATCATTGGTTGCTATTCCGGTTGTCGGATAGGTTGGCGTTGGTGCAGTCGGTGCACTCGCATCTACTGTAAATGTCTGTACGGCTGACCAACCACTCCACAGATCCGCATTGTCTTTTCCTCTGGCATCCCAAGTATGTGATGCATCGGTTAAATCTGTCCCCGGTGTATACGTCGCTGTCGAATCCTGTGTCGAAACAACAACGCCGTCTATTCTTACTTCATAACTCGCCACCCCCGACAAACTATCTACTGAAGCATTCCAAGAAAATTGCGGTGTTGCATCACTGGTCGATGTCCCGGTTGTCGGATAAATTGCGCTCGGATCTGTTGGGTCAGTGGAATCTATCGTAAAGTTGGCATCAGATTCATCTGTTCCCCATGTATTATGTGCATCCTGCATTTCGATCTTTACTCTAGCCTCATCAGTATTTGTTGATGGAACACTCCAGCTGTATGGAGATGTTACTGGCTGGCTACTTTCTATTATCGTGTAACTATTCCCTTCATCAGTTGAATATGAAACTCTAAGTGTGTTTGCTTGCAACCCACTCTCATCTGTTGTAGTAAAGGTCACATTATGGCTATCCCCTCCTGACCAAAACTCTCCACCATTCGGGGCGGTTATTTCAAGTGTTGGTGGAGCTGTTTCTGTATATTCGAATCCTGCTTCAAGTGTTCCTATCTCTCCATTTGGATTGGTTACTTCTATGTCTACTACTCCTGCTGCATGTGCAGGTGCCGTTGCAGTTATTGTTGATATACTCTCATACGAAACATTAGTTGCTGCAGTGCCACCAAAAGTAACAGCGAAATCTTCGTAGGTCTCTGCGGCAAGACTAACTGTTGGATCATTTGATTCGAATTTTCTAACTACAACCCAATCAACCGCCCAATTTTTATCATGACAACCGAGCCAAAGATTGTCTTCTGTTGATATATCAGAATCTGTTCCTGTCAATACTTCGGTTCCATCCACAAACCCCTTAAGAGTTGTTCCATACCATCTTGAATCAAACCGATAATAAGTACCGGTGACTGCCGCTGCCATTGCCGGATTTGTAATATAAACAGCTCCACCACCCGTACCTCTGGCAAGGGCCCCCTTTGTATTTCCCCAACCGAAATACAAAACATTATATCCCACATCCCATTCATTACCTGCAGGAAGTCCCGCTCCGCTACCCATACCAAAACAGAGCTGTTCTCCAGCCTCAACACACTTGGCCCTGGCAACAATCGATCGCCCACTTCCACTGGCACTGCCAAAATCAACCTCTGTTATTGCGGCCTTACGAAAGTTATATATCAGGGCCATCTTCATAGAATCGATGGTCCCAACCTGAGGATCTCCGTTGTAGTTTGTCCAACTGCCTTGGCCACCCAAGGATGCTTCATTATAACTTTCAAAATCATCAAAAAATTCGAAAGTGTTGCCTCCACTACTGGCAGCTGAAGCGTCCGTATCTCCATAGGTTAGATATATTGTACTCTCACCACCAGGAATAGAAGAAACCTTAACCCACATATTGGTTAAAGTGGTATTAATAGTCCCTGGTTCTAACCAATAGCTAAGATTGTTACCGTTTGAATCCAAAAATCTTATATCGTCTCCATCAGCCTGCATCTTGCCAGCTGAAATAATGCTGGAAGAATCCGCAGTAACTAAAACCTGATAATCCGTCAATGCTCCTCCCGAATTATTTAAAGCAATTGCCCGCTCGTAATATGGTTTTTGAAAATTATTTCCGGATATTATAACACCAACCCCACCTGCATCTGTATCTGTCTCTGGTGTTGCAACAGTAACTGTTGGAGCAGCAATGCTTATTGTAAAACCATTTGCTAAGGCATCTACTTTTGAATCACTATTTGTAACTGTTACATTCCAAGTTCCGACCAATTCTTGCCTAAGATCAAAGTCACAGGTAATCTCAGTATCATCTACAAAAGTGACATTGGTTCCGTTTATATCCGATTCCCCTTCCTTGGTCAGCTTTACTGTTGCCCCGCTCTCAAAATATTCTCCAGCAATCGAAACCCCTGTAAGCTGCTCTATATTTGATCCACTGCTCGGATCAATTGAAGTAACACTTGGTGCGGCATTTACGATTGTAAAATCAGCACTTGATTCATCAGTCGCTCTTCCTCCTGCAGTATCAACCGCGATAACCCTTACCCGTACTGTGGTTGAAGCATCATCCGGAATTGTCCAACTGTATGTCCCATCATCTGCTTCGTCCGCTGAAATTGTATTTGGAAAGGTTGATCCACTATTTGTAGAATAATAGAGTTCGATATGATCTATTGCATCGGAACCATTGGTCGAGGTCCAGGTAATACTCTGACTGGCCCCCTCAGTCCAAGACTCTCCACCATCTGGAGCATCTAAAAGAATATCAGTATTCTCCGCCGCAGCACCAAAATTATGTGCTCCCATATCTTCGCCTTCGGGAGTACCAGCATCGATACAGGGAGAGGTAAACAAAAGGGTGTAGTCATCATTTGAAGAATCTGTAAAATTGGCATTTGCAGAGATGGTACCAACACCATTACTAATTGTCCCCTCGTAATCAGTTGCATTGCCATAAACGTTAGAATAACTTACGTTCACTGTTTCGGCATTATTATCAACACCTGTTCCAGCTGCTGTCCCCCCATCAGGATCATAAGCAATAATACAATTAATTATATCTGCTGACTCAGCACCAATGTCAATGCCTACTGTATTATCAATAAAGGTACAGTGATCTATAACTACACTGGAGTCATTTTTATAATTATCTACCACATCAATTCCAGTCGCAAAACCACGCACTTCATTGCTACTAATTGTTGGCATTACATCAGTACCCCAAAAAGACTGTTCAATTCCATTCCCGTTATGTGAGTTACTAGCAACAAGTGTATTGTTAGTTATCGTCCAGCCCCCTCCATAGCCACCCGTGTCAACACCATGGTGTGCTGTAATTGTATTCCCATCAATAGTAATCCCATCCAGTTGATTCGCTATAGTTATTCCAGTTGTTACTCCCTCAATGTTCGTTATGGTTATAGTGTTATCCTGAATCAAACTATTATCACCAGCTACAAGACCGATTCCAGTAGTTCGAACACCACCGGTGATAGTATTATTTTGAGCTGTAGCCTGAGCAAGAAACCGGACTATATGCCGGCCATCATTTGTAGAATTAATTGTAAATCCCTCAACAACCGCCCCTGAATTTAGTTCGACAGCACTAGCAAGATTATTCTCTGCATCAATAGTGGCAACTTCTCCCACTGTAACCTCTGCGCTTAGATGAACACCAGCTGGAACATCAATTGGAAATGCTTCCGATGATCCGGTCATGCCATCATTATGAATAGTCCCAGTATAAACTATTACTAGATCACCTGAACCTACCGGCCCCCCATCCCTTAACGCCCAGGTAATGGTCTGCCATTCGTTGCCGTCGCTACCATCACCGGTTACGTTGCTGCCATCTGCGCCGTCAACATAGTAAGTCGCTGCATTAGCCATTGAGCCAACGGCTAACAGCAAACAGCTAACAACTAAAAATAAAATTAATATTTTTCGCATTAATTGAAAGATTCTATCAGAGATTATAGAGTGTGTCTATATAGCAAAATAATTATGGTATATATAATAATATATACTATTGTTTACTTCTTATTAATCGAACAGATCATTGGGCCATCGCCTGCCTCGCCGCTGGCTCTGCAAGGCGGGCATTTTTCGCACTCAAATTCAATTGTGGCATGCTCAATGTGAAATTCCTGACGTAGTATCTCCTTCACCCTGCGTGCAACATTGCTGCAATCAGAGACCATCAAGTCCTCAACTAAGATATGAGCAGAAAGAGCCCGAAGACCAGAAGTAATAGTCCAAACATGGATATCATGAACATCTCTTATCCCCGAAATATCTCTTTTAATACAATCAATTATTTTTTTAATATCAACATCCTTTGGAGTTGCCTCAAGTAAAACATCAACTGATTCAAAAACCAGCCTTAACGCTCCACGAAGGATTACTAAAGCAATTACAAAACCAATTATCGGATCAACCAGATAAAAACCGGTAAAATATATAATAGCTGCAGCAATAATTACACCAACTGATGATAGGGCATCGGATATTACATGCCAGAGCGCTCCCTGGACATTTAAATTATCCTTCCCTCCGTGGCTTAAAACAAAGGCGGCTATCAGATTTGCAACCAAACCAATAACCGCCACAACCATCATCAATCCGCCCTCAACTGGTTGTGGGTTTATTATCCGCAAGATCGCTTGGTAGAATATAAATCCGGCAATTGCGACCAGGACAGAACCGTTCAGCAGGGCCGAAAGAATCTCAACCCGATAAAAACCAAAAGTTTTTTCATGGGTAGCTGGTCGACGTGAAAACCACAAGGCAAACAAGGCCAACGCTAGGGCTCCAGCATCAGTTAACATGTGTCCAGCATCAGAGAGAAGCGCCAAACTACCAGAAACATATCCGCCAATGACTTCTACTAAAATCATTGAGGAGGTTATGAAGAACGCAAAGAAAAGTGCTTTCTTGTTCTTTTCAAAATCCATTACGTGGGATAAATGTTCGTGCTTGTGATGGGTCATAAATTTATTTTTTCCAGCGTTTTAAGTTAGGTAGGGTATTCTTGGCCAACTGACGGGCTTTTGCTTCATCAATTCCCATCTTTTTGGCTATTTCGATATTTTTTTCAATTTTCTGTTCAAGAGTTATTCCTTCATCTTTAAACTTCCCATTTTCAAAACAGAATTTACAGTATTCTTCACTCTTTGAGCCGTCCGCATTAGTTCCCTTATCATAATCAGATCGAAGCGGCATTGCGCAACTTTGACAAACACTTGCCATAATCCTATCCTCCTACTTATGGGATAACATTTATTACATCATCCCTTATGTTCTTAATTTCCGAAAAACTAGCACCAGAATCAGTACTCTTATATAAAATATACCCTTTTCTGACCGCATATACAATAGTATTGTCCGATGGTGCAAAGACAATGTCGTCAATTGTTGTGCTTAGGCCAGAAAGGACTGCAGTCGAACTCGACAATCCATCGATTGAAAGATAAAGTTTATCGGTTGTCCCATACAAAACCCGATTGGAATCGGACGGAGAAACAGCAATTACATAACAAGAGGTGCCAGTATGAAAACCACTATCCCAGCTGTCTCCACCATCGGTCGACTTATAGATACTATAGTCATTTGGAACACCGGCATAAATAGCGTTACCATCTGCTGAAAGATCAAAATAGTTAACCCATTTGCTTTTCAGGGTCGAGCCAAAAGCAGACCAGGTTAATCCGTTATCAGTGCTTTTTAAAAAACCAAGATTTAAACTAGTATCAGTTGCATAGGCATAAGAAAAACCAAAGACATATAAATAATCCGAATTGTTTTTATTGCGTTTTAAAATAGAATATTCGTTCTTATCATCATTTGATCCTGCCGATATCTGAGTCCAATTTGCACCACCATCAGTTGAGCGAAAAATACCACCATCATAAAATTGGTCGGTCTGTCCCGATACGGTCGAATAACCGCCACTTATTCCAATAACAACAATATCGGGATCAGTCGGGTCGGAATTTATACAGGTCATCCTGGCATTTTGAAGTTGGTAATTTCTTCTAATCCAACTGGTTCCTGAATCTATACTTTTATAAATTCCAGAAGCTGCACTGGTTACTGGACCCGGACTTCCAACCGTTGAAATATAAAGAACTTCGGGACTGCTTTGCGCAATAGATATATCATAAACTTCGGGATAAGTATCCAAACTGCCATGTCTTATCCCAGATCGCAAACGAGTCCAATTTGATCCCCCATCTGTACTCTTCACCAAACCATTCGTTTCTGTGCCTAAATAAACAATATTGGGATTAGTCGGATGAACCGATAAGGCCCGAAAAACGCTATCTGGATCCCAAGCAGTAGGAGCAGAAGGTCCAGAAATTATAGTATTTCCATTTCCAACATCATTTTCTGGAGCGTTGTCTGGACCAATAACCGTAGTGGTAGTGCTAGATGTTGTTGTGCTTTTCCCACAAGAAAACAAAAAAGCAACAGCAAAAACAAGAACTAATAGAAATATTGCTGCTTTGTAACGCATCTATTTTTTGAATTTAAAATTCTTTTTGGCCGCCTGTTTTCTAACAGCCTTAACCATTGCAGCATCCAAAGTATCTTGCCCTTTTGAAGCTAATTCCTTCATTTTTACAGCCACATATTTTTTGCGTGCAGTATTGAGTTGTTTAATTTTATTTTGAATGTCTGATCGCTTCTTTGTTTCAGCAGCAACATGCTTCTTTCTCTGAGCAACAGTCATCTTTTGCATATTCTTTGGCAACTCTTTTGTTTTAATCTTAGCTAAGTCTATTTTTTTATCCTTTACCGCATCAACCAAGTCCCAAGAATCGGCCTTATAATATTTTGAAGCTTTGGCAACTGATCTTTGCAAAGAAGAACCAGGCGCAGCCATTTTTGCATTAAGCTCCTGCTCTGCTTGTCGAGCCGCTCCAGCATACCCCTCTTCCCCATAGGGAATATATGTTTTATTAAGTGCTAATCCAAGTCTCTCAATCTCTTTATCTTGAGGAGCATCTATATGAATAGCTTTTTTATCCTGGTCAATATTCATATATTCTCCACCGGTAATCATTGCTCCATCTTTCCACTTGGTATCTACACCACGTTTAAATGGCCCACAAAAAACAGTATTTACTACTATATCGCGACTCTTTGCCAATCCACAGGCATTCTTATATTTTACATTGCCTTGAGTAAATTCTTCGTTTCCAGCAATAAAAATAATTTTTAGATCATCTTTATGTTTGCTCCATTTGAGTGATTTGGTTGACTTGTCAATTACATAACCGCAATATTCACTACCACCATTGGTATCTAAAGCAAAAAGCTCTTCTGAAATTTTGTCTAAATCATAAGTAAACTGTTTAACCTGTCTAATATAACCTTCTCTGGCGCTCAGACTATCATTCCCATATTCATAAAGTGCGACATAAAGCATTGGCTCTTTTCCATTGTGAGATGCATCTGCTAATTCATTAACAAATTTCCACAATTGCGATTTTGCTTGGTCAATCAGACCATCCATACTGTTTGAGGTATCCAGCAAAAGGGCAATTTGGATCAGGGGGATTCTTTTGTTAGCAGAAGCAGGTTGGATTGCAAAAGCCGAAAAACAGAAAACGAACAATAAAACGAAGAGGATAAGCCTTTTCATGGTTGGGTACCTCCTGGTAACCCTATTATACCCTAAAAACATTGAGATTTTAGTTAAAAATTAACGATAAATATATATGGAAGGATCAGTAACACTTACAATGTCGGATAAAGATTTTTATAAATTACAAAAGAGAATCTTTCGCTATAAAGCATGGGGGATCGGTTTCTATTTTAATCCTAAGACAAAAGCTCCCCATGGCTATACAACCCCAAAAGCAATTTATTATCCAGAATGCCGATTTCCTCGCAAAGCATTCAACAAATTAAGCTTTGAAAAATTAAGCTTTGAAGCAAGAAAAAGTTATCCTAAAGATATTATCAAAAAAAGTCCTTTCTTCAACTTGATGTTATGTCCTAATCTAACTCGTTATTTTAGGAGTCATGAGGTTTTCTGGTTCATGGCAAAACAGGTAGCGGAGCACCCACATGTAAAAGCAAATAGAGAGGTAAGACTGCTCTATCCAGGCTCCGGAGCACATATTGCCCCATTAGATCTATTCCACAACCTAATCCAGCAAGGAAAGATTGATCGAGCTAGTGCAATATTTACAGAGGTTGATATTAATTCGCTAAGCCGGATCAGGATTCTATTGGACGGATTAGCCTCCAGAGGTATTTATAAAAAATTAAAGGAGAAGCCACCTAAAAATCGCCTTGGAGGGAGAAAAACTGTTTTCACTTTTGAATATAAAAACAAACCAATCTCCCTAACTTTTGCATTTAAAATGAGTGGAAAAAAATATTATTCGGACAAACAATTAAAAAGGGCTCCAGAGGTAGTAGTAATCCACGACAGCAGCGGCATTTTTGGATCTATGTCTTTTTCTTTATTAGAGACACTTATCAAATCCATATCAAGCATAAAGGCAATTAAACACCCCCCTCTAATTATTATGGAAAATTTTAATCACGAATATCTATCGGCAAATAAAGGAACAATAAGCACAGAACCTTATATAGGAAAGAAGGAAGTAATCCCTTTCCCATATGGACACAGAGACAAGAAAACTCTAAAGGTAAAAAAGCTCCCTTTTATCTTTACTGAGTTGGTCTCCCCTCTTTATGGCTCAGCAATTCTGTATAAACCTGATCTAAAATTTTGGAGATTGTTTTCTCATGCTGAAATAGACGCATACTTTGAAACCTTTGACAAATTAGATAAATTAAATAAATATGGAATTATGAGCGAGTTCGAAATTAATATTGACGGGATAACTATCACACTGCAAAATATAAAAGATAAAGACCCGGTTCTTTCAAAAGTTAATCCGGATAAAATTGTCAAAGGGTTTAAAGAATATTGTCACAATTTCTTTGGCAGAATTTTTAATCTGATTAATAAGATAAAAAAAGACTGTCCTAAAACCGCATTAATGATAGAAACAAAAGCCAAAAAAGTATTCAAAGAATTAAAGCAAAAATACCCCTATCTTTCCGATGTAGTAAAAAAGAAATATCCAGATCAGATTAAACACTTGATGAGCAAACACTGAATTTATCGCAAAAATCCGATCTTCTTTTTCGGCTTATTTTTTACTTCAATCAATTTCCTAATCGCATCAAAGACCAATTGAATCTGTGCTTCGTTCTTTTTGAATCGTTTTTCAAATTTATCTTCGAGTTTGGAAAGTTTTTGGGCTAGGTCTTTGTGGGTTGCTAAAATTTTTCGTAATTTTACAAATGCACGCATCATGGCGATGTTGACCTGAACAGCTCTTTTGCTTTTTAAGACCGAAGAAAGCATTGCAACTCCTTGTTCGGCAAAGACATATGGCATTTTCCTTCTCCCACCCCGTTTTGATATCGCATTTTGCGACATCAAAGCATAAAACTCTTTCTCTGTTAATCGGAACATAAAATCTCCTGGAAATCTGTCTAAATTCCTTTTAACTTGCTCGTTCAACCTGCTCGTTGGTACCTGATATAGGGCGGCAAGATCGCTGTCCAACATCACTTTCTGTCCTCTAATCAGATAGATTTTGTTCTCAATTCTCTCAATTGGTACTAAATTACTCATATTTGTCACCCCCTTTATGCTATTACTAGCAATTTTGTCTCCTGGGATAGGTGATAGGTTATGGGTGTTAGGTTATAGGAGTTTTTAGTATAAGAACAAGAAAATTGATGAGACTATAACCAATAGCCTATCACCTACAACCTAACAAGGTGGCGAGATTTCGTACAATTTAAACAAAAAACGTACCGTCATATTTTAAAGGTTACGGGAGGTTACGATAGTTACGAAAAAGTTACGCCAAGTTACAGTAACATACCGTAACTCAACGTAACCTCTCGTAACATTTCGTAACTTTAGATCTGGTCTAGCGCCTGCTTTATGTCGGAGATAATATCCTCCACACTCTCAATCCCAACCGACAAACGAATATAGTCAGGAGTAACTCCTGTCGCTAATTGTTCTTTCTCGGAAAGCTGCTGGTGAGTGGTTGATGCTGGATGAATTACTAATGTCCTAGCATCACCAATATTAGCTAAATGAGAGAGAAGCTTAGTAGCATTTATAAACTTCTTCCCAGCTTCAATACCCCCTTTAATTCCGAAACCGACAATCGCTCCTGCTCCACGAGGTAAATATTTCTTCACCAGAGCCTTCTCTTTAATTCCCGGATAATTTACCCAAGAAACTTTTGGATGCTTCTCTAAAAACTCGGCGACTTTCAAAGCATTCTCAGAATGGCGAACTATTCTTAAGTGCAAAGTCTCAAGTCCTTGTATAAACTGGAAAGAATTGAAAGGAGACGGCGCCGGACCCAAATCTCTTAGAAGATTTACTCTTGCCTTAATAATGTAGGCAATATTTCCGATCGGACGCAGTGCATCTACAAACTTAATCCCATGATAACTTGGATCAGGATCAGTTATTAATGGATGCTTCCCCGATTTCTCCCAATCAAACTTTCCAGAATCAACAATTATTCCTCCAATTGAAGTTCCGTGACCACCAATAAACTTGGTAGCAGAGTATACAACTATATCTACTCCATGTTCAATCGGTTTTAGTAAATAAGGCGAGACGGTATTGTCCAAAATAAACGGAAGCTTATTATCATGAGCAATTTTTGCAACCTTCTCCAAATCAGTAACATTAAGTTTTGGGTTTCCAATGCTCTCAGCATACACTGCTTTGGTTTTATCGGTAATCGCCTTTTTGAAATTTTCCGGATTCGATGAATCAACAAATTTTACTTTTATTCCAAATTTTGGCAATGTTTGACTAAAAAGAGTGTAGGTTCCACCGTATAAATTATCGGCAGAGACAATCTCGTCTCCAGCCTTTGCAATATTTAGAATTGATATGGTAATGGCCGACATTCCGGAAGCAGTTGCTAGTGCTGCAGCTCCCCCATCAAGTGCCGCTACCCTCTTTTCAAAAACATCAGAAGTCGGATTCATTAAACGGGTATAGATATTTCCGAATTCTTTCAATCCAAACAGATTAGCAGCGTGCTCTGTATCTTTGAACACATATGATGTTGTTTGGTAGATTGGAACCGCTCTTGATCCAGTCGTCTTTTCAGCTTCTTCGTATCCTGCGTGTAACAATTTTGTTTCATCTTTAAAATTTGTCATTTAATTTCCCTCCTTAAATAATGGTGTACTTAAATATCTTTCTGCCGTATCTGGTAACACGACTACAATAAGTTTATCTTTATTTTCGGGCCTCGCGGCCATATTTTGAGCTGCGACTAGCGCCGCTCCAGATGAGATACCGACCATTAGCCCATCTGTCTTTGCAATAGTTCGGGCAGCTTTAAAAGCTGCCCCTCCGTCCACTTTTATAACTTCATCATAAACCTTGGTATTCAAAACATCCGGAACAAACCCGGCTCCAATTCCCTGAATCTTGTGAGGACCAGGTCCACCACCCGATAAAACTGCGGAATCGGACGGTTCAACTGCAACAATTTTAATAGATTTCTTCTTCTTTTTCAAAACCTCTCCTACTCCAGTAATTGTTCCACCGGTTCCAATTCCGGCAACAAAAATATCAATTTTTCCATCGGTATCTTCCCAGATCTCCTCAGCTGTTGTTGTGCGATGAATCTCTGGATTTGCCGGATTGGTAAATTGCTGCGGCAAAAAATAATTTTTATTCTTCTTTGCTAACTCATCAGCCTTATCAATAGCTCCCTTCATCCCCTTTGCCCCTTCGGTTAAAACTAATTCTGCGCCTAAAAACTTTAATAGTGCTCGGCGTTCAATACTCATAGTATCGGGCATTGTAAGGATAACTTTATATCCCTTTGCAGCTCCAATCCAAGCTAAGGCAATCCCGGTATTTCCAGAAGTTGGTTCAACAATAACTGAACCTTTCTTTAATTTTCCATCTTTCTCGGCCGCCTCAATCATTGCTGTTCCAATTCGATCTTTTACCGAACTGGCTGGATTGAAAAACTCCAGCTTTGCCACGATCCCATCTTTTAGTTTTAAAAGCGGGGTCTTTCCTATTAATTCTGTTAAACTATTTACTACTTTCATTTTGTCCTCCTTTATTTTGATCTCGAATCAAAACCCTCACCCATCATATCCATCTTCCCTTCCTTCTTCTACACCCCTCTCCCATTGGGAGAGGGGAAGGGGGTGAGGGTCTAAATCGAATAATCCAAATACTTTTTAGTTTTAGCAATATTCTTTTTCTGTTTCTCTTTCAAATCTTCAAAAGTGATGCCGTCGACCTTTTCAGCAATCATTTTACCAATATCACAAAAGACTTCACGCAAAACACAACTGCCGGAATAATTACAATTGGTCGGCTTTTGTGAAAAAACACAAGATATTGGCTCAACCGGGCCATCTATAAATCGAACAATCTGCCCCAAAGTAATCTGGTTTGGCTTATGGGCCAACACATATCCCCCATTTCGTCCTCGAATGCTTTTAACAAAACCACCTTTCTTTAATTGTAGAAAAATCTGTTCCAAAAATTTATACGGAATATCCTGCCGTTTTGAAATCTCATCCACACTTTGTGGCTTTTCAAAATAAAAAGAGAGATCTAAAATCGCCTTAAGTGCATAATCCCCTTTATATGATATTTTCATTTTTCTCCTTTGTCCTCATTCTTACCCTCTCCATTTTTATGGAGAAGGTGTCCCGACAGAGTCGGGACGGGTGAGGAAAATACTCTACTATCTCTATCGGAATAATAGCATATTAACTTGCATGCTGTCAAGGGTTTATTTTTAAATATTTAACCGCCACCAACAAAAGAGACTATCTCCACCCTATCCTTATCTTTAAGTGAGGCATTTTCTTCACGAGGAATGATTTGACCATTTAATTCAATTACAATATTTCCACGATGCAGGCTTAATTCATTAATTAATTCTTGAATATTTTTTGATTTTGATTCTTTTTCTTTCCCATTAATAATAAGTTTCATACTATCCCCTATCACCTATACCCTATCCCCCAACAATTTATAAACCGCCCAGGCCTGATAAGCTGCGGCCACAGAAACACGAGCAGACATTAGTCCAATTGTCCCGCCACAGCATGATTTCTCATCTCCAATTAAAACAAAATTCGGTCGTTTAAAATTTATTTTTATATCTTGAGGGTCTTGATCCCCCGCAATCCCCGAAACCGCCACCACCTTAAAATTATTTTCGAGCAAAATATTAACCAACATCGCCTTTTGATCCGCCAGATCAAAACACTCCGCCACAACCTCACAACTTTCAAATGTTTTAATTATATTTTTCGGATTTAGTGCTTGTTTAGAAATTAGGATTTGGGATTTAGGATTTATTTTCAAGAGGACATCTTTCAAAGTTTCGACTTTGGGTTTGCCTACATCCTCTTGAAAATACTGTTGTCGATTCAAATTGGATGGTTCAATAACATCAAAATCAACTAAAACTAAATTATCTGCTCCCATGCGGACAAGGTTAATTGCAAGATTTGAGCCCAATCCACCACAACCGGCAATCCCAATTTTTTTATCTTTTAGCTTTTCCCTTACACCTTTGGGATTCCGCTCAAAAATTGATTCAATACTCATAATTCAATTATACTTGCAAAGTCACCCTGATCGCAATACAAACTGCACATCGGTTTTATTTTGATTAGCCCAAGTCAACATACTCTGGAACATAAAACAAAAATTTATACTTAGGAGAACCTCTTCTTTGATATTCCATCAATCTCTTAACTGAACCTATTTCTTGACAAAGAAGACTATTCCCTTCCCTTAAAAGAACATCTGTTCTACAAAATATCCACCTATCTCCTTGAAACAAAAAATCAGCCATTTGAGTATCTGGAAACGGAAACGAACCATCAATTATTGCTTCTGTCAATCTAACAACCGCTCGAAATATCGCCATTTCTTCATCCATTGGATATATCGGCTCATTATCACAATTAAAATCATAGGACATTAGAGGAACAAATATTGTAACAGGAAGAGCTCCTCCTTCCATAGGATAAGGAAACCCTTTTAGAGCACCTTCTGGATATCCTTGCTCATCAACAATTAATCTGTCTGAATCACCATCCTTAAAACGAGCAACAAACGACAAGTCAGGGGAATAATCCTCAACATGCACAACTTTTTGACAATCATCAAACGCTGATAAACCAGTTGCGTTAACGATAGAAGTAAAATCCTTAAAAAAGCTAACAACATTACTCCTATTATGAATAAAATCAGACTCACAAACCCCACCCAACTCCAAACATTTACCACCATAAAATTCTGAATTAGCAAAACCAAGATGCACTTTAACCATTTCTGCCATCTGCTGCAGCACACCATCTTCTTCGCTATATCTTGTTGCAAAAGCTAGAGCAATATCATTCTCAGCTAATCTGCCAAGTTGCCTAACAGCTTGCGCTGGCCTTGCAACCAATTCAGACCCAACACCACCAACCTCATATTTGGGCCACACTACTGTCCCTTGACAATCTATAATCAAGGATCCTCTTGGTTTACTCGCAATGTTTCTTATCATAATTAAACGTACAACAACCCCCATCCATCTTCATCATTTGCAGCAAGGTGGAGAGGTTGTGGCAATTCATAAGCACTAATCTCCACATCCTTTTTATCCATTATTTTCGTCTCTCGCAATTTACTTATTTCTTCCAATCTCCAAACGATTGAAGCATCTTCCGTATGAACAATCGCCTTCTCTTCATCAATACAATTGAGTGCAAGGTGTTGCAATCCACTACCACCAGATTTACCATGCTCCTTCTCATCAACAACAAGCACTGCATTGGCATATGGCAAAATAAACTTTCTAATACTTCTTTTGCCCTGATTCTTTTCTATTTTACTTTTAAAAACTATCAAACAATTCGGATAAGCCTCGCAAGCCTCTTTTATTAATTGCCCCTCGTCTTCTGACAAAGAAGAACCTCCAGATCGAACTACAACAATATGACTATAAGACCCCAGATCCTGGCCAATCACACTATCACTCTCTAGCATTATTTTTTCTTGTCCTATAGCTGGCCTTGGGATCAGCTTTCTTCGCTTCAACGGTCTTGCCTGAAGAAAATATCTTTCCCCATTTCTAAGCCAAGCCCATTCAATATCAAGAGGAGCCCCGGCTCTTTCTTCTAACAATAAAGCTAGATTTGCCAATACCACATCCTCACGAGATGAACGAAATTCTTCTCTCCATAAACGATATAGTTCGCTACGAAATACCTCACTAAAACTATCAGGGATAAAAACTTCCTTCATTTGACCTTTTACTAAATCAAAATAATAAAGCAAACTATTTAAGTTCGCAGGGCCTTCGAGCATTGAATCCAACAAGGTTCTGTCGTTAAAAATTATTGTTACCCCCATCCCCTCATCTTGTACTGCAGATAATCCAAAACCAAGCACAGCATTTACCTTGACCTTATGCACAAAAGAAGTATTAATTATCCCTGCCAGAGGAGGAAAAAAGAGTGAAGGATGGTCTTCCCAATTATCCCCGACTAAATCTTGAACAGCTATTGGCATTGGAGGTATTGCCTGACATCCGGATTTTTGAAAAAGCTCAAGACCCTCCCCACCGTAAGTAGAATTTAAAACTCCCCTGAGTTTATTTGCAAATCCTTCTATTTCAAGATGAGTCAAATAGTCCCATGTGGCATAATCTGTCTTAAACTTGCCCGCTCCAGCTCGACCGATTTGATCCTCAATAATCGCCGAAGAGCGAATAGCTACTGCTGTTGGGAACCCTAAGTCACTTAAAATCTTAATAAGCAGAGCAATCTTTGTTCTGTTTAGACCCTGAATTTCCTGGGGATGTTTAACAGATTGCACTGGTAAATTAAAATAATCATCACAAACCACCAGAGTGTGAGGAACCTGATATACACCAATCTCATCTCGAGCCTGATCCAAAAACAATAAGCCCTCATTTTTTCCACCAACTGACCCATTTCCAAGCAGATGAATCCTGCCCGATTCACTTCGGTATAAATTCTTCCCCACAGCCTGAAACTGTCCTAAATTCCCAAAAACCTTAGAGCTTATTGTTCGACAATTCATTACATTTCTGTATCATTAAAAGGAAAGAAAAATTTCAGATGATTTAAGTTATAATAGTTATATGGATTATTTAAAACTATCTCAAGAATCAATTAAAAACAAGGGCATTTCACAAGAAACCACACTTAAATCAATAAAGTTGTTTCAAGTTGAGTTTTTATGATAAAATTAAGCAAATGGTTAATCCTCAAGCTACAATAGACTACTGGCTAAAATGCGCCAAGGAAGACCTTAAGGTGATGGGGCACCTTTTTGAAAAAGGCGATTACCACTATAGTTTATTTCTTGGACATCTATTAGTTGAAAAAACCCTGAAGGCCTATTATGTCAAGATTAATAAAAATCATGCCCCCTATTCCCACAGCCTCATTTATCTAGCAGAAAAATCAGGATTAAAACTCAAAGAAAACCAAATCTCCCTCCTTGAAGCAGTAAATCAATTCAATATTGAAGCCCGTTATCCTGATAAAAAATTTGAATTCTATAAACTTTGCACTAAAGAATTCGCTTCTCAATATATTTCCCAAATAAAGGAGTTCTACCAATGGCTCTTAATTCAGATATAAAAAAGAAAGTAGAAAAATACTTGGAAGAGATAAAAAAACACCAAATCAGCATTTTTAAGGCTTACCTGTATGGTTCTTATGCAAAAGGAAAAGCAAGAAAAGATAGCGATATTGATGTTGCGATAATTTCACCAGATTTTTCTGGCAATCGTTATTTTGACTCTCTCAAAATCATTCCTTTCCGAAGAAAAATTGATAATAGAATTGAGCCTGTAACCTTTAAGCCCGAAGATTTCGAAGAGACAGATCCTCTCGCCTCAGAAATAAAATCCAATGGGATAGAATTAAAATAGTTTTCACGAATGAACTTCCAAAAACTATCCCAAGAATCAATCAAAAACAGGGGCATTACCCAAGAAACTGCCCTTGAACTAATAAAAACATCAGATCAGGATACTTTTGAGCTTTTAGCTGCTGCCAATAAAATCCGCCAGCATTTTAAAGGAAACAAAATTAATCTCTGCGCTATCGTAAATGCAAAATCAGGCAAATGTTCTGAGAACTGTTCTTTCTGCGCACAATCTGCTCATCATAAAACCAAAGTCAAGTCTTACCCCCTTATGGAATCAGATGAAATAGTTAAAAACGCCAAAGCTGCTGAAAAAAATATGGGAGCAACCTGCTTCTCTATCGTAACATCAGGAAAGGCTGTAAATAAAACCGAAGATAAACAAAAAATAGGATCAGCTCTTGATGGAATCACTAACGAAACCGATATGAATCGTTGCGTATCTACTGGAACACTTGATAAAGAGACAATATTAGAATTAAAAAAGAAGGGACTAAAGCGCCTACACCACAATTTAGAAACTGCTAAGTCATATTTTGATAAAGTCTGTACAACTCACACTTACCAAGAAAGAATTGAGACATTAAAAGCTGCCAAAGAAGCGGGAATAGAAATTTGCTCAGGCGGAATTTTTAATCTTGGAGAATCATTAGAGCAAAGAGTAGAGTTAGCCTATGCCATAAAAGAACTAGATCCAGTTTCTGTTCCTATTAATATTTTAAATCCGATTGAAGGAACCCCAGCACATAAAAATTATAAACCGATTTCCCCTCTTGAGGTTTTACGCTTAATTGCAACATATCGCTTTATTATGCCAGATAAAGATATTGGCCTTTTTGGTGGCCGAGAATTTGCTTTGAAAGAATTACAACCATTAATGTTCATAGCTGGAGCAAATGTGACTCTAGTTGGAGATTATTTAACAGTAAAAGGACAAGAAGCCAGTAAAGATTTGCAGATGATTAAGGATTTAGAGCTAGAAATCTGTCAATATTAATACCACTGTCCAATAAAATAAACCTTTAAATCATCTGACGAAAAACAGGGCCGATGACAGAGAAAGTTTGCGGGAAAATAACTCGGTGTAATATTCTGATAGCTTGATCCATCCGAACTTACCGTATAAAGATCGAATTTCCCTTCTGTTCCAATGGCTGAAACCATAAAAACTAGCTTATCTCCACTATTTGACCAATTCGCAATCCCTTGACTGTAATTGGTAGTAGTTATCTTAGCTTCCCCAGTCCCTTCAGCATAAATTGTATATAAATTATAATTCCCATGCACACTTGTATCATCATCCATCCGCTCAAAAACGATTTTTCTCCCATCCGGTGAAAATCTTGGATCATAATCTCCAAAAGGGAGATTCGCATTCCCCCACCCAATCCGGATCTGCATCATGACCTCCTGAATCATATAACAACTGCTGATTCGTTCCGTCCAAATTCATAGTATAAAGATCAAGCGTTGAACCAGCTCTCCAAGAAAGAAAGGTAATTTTAGTATCGGTTGAATTAAAAGAAGCGTAAGTATCCAGAGTACTATTTGTAGTTAAACGAGTAGGATTATTTCCATCAATATCAATTGTATAAATTTCTTCTGCCTGTGTAAAAACAAACTTATCTCCCCCTTTACTAATTTGCAAACAATCAAGCAAGTCAGAAGAGCTGTAAATTAGTTCAATATCATTGCTTGATAGAGTCAACGCATAAATTCCCCAGGTATCTTGTTGTGGAACGGTTTTGGAAGTTGTAGTTTGACTACAACCCATCAGGCAAAAAAGAAGCATCAAAAAACAGATCAACCTATACATATTTAAATTCTACAACTACAAAAAGAGGAAAGCAATCTCACATAAGACTATTTCGCATAAGAAATATTATGTAAACCCTAATTATTTTTTATCTTACTTTCTTTGCTTGACGGTTTTTAGAGCATCAGGGTACCAGATTATCAGAACTTGAATATCAGGTATCAGAAAACCAGAGAACCAGAATAGAGGATAGAGTCTGTCTGATTTTTGCTCAGATAATCTAATACTCTGCTTTCTGATAATCTCGTTCTGATATTCGGATAATCTGGTATTCTTAGCCCCCCATTGAAAACACCTACCACATATTATTAAGCCAAAAACATATAATGTATTGCGATTTCCACTTACATTATTGGGAGGAGGGGGGTGGTTGGGTGGTGTAATTGGAAATCGCTTGATTTTTTTGGTACTTTTTGTATCAAGACAAAAAGTACAAAGAAGAAGCTTTTTGGAAAATAATAGAAGCTGACATAATATTTCTTATAAGACAAACAACCCAATCTAAGAACATATGCTAAAATTAAACATGAACAACTTCCTCCAACAAGAACTAAACAAACTAAAAGAAACAAATCTTCTACGCGAACCAAAAATTATCGAAAACACCGATGGCAGAATAATTACAATCAACGGAAAAGAATATCTGAATTTCTGTTCAAACAATTACCTGGGACTAACTCATCATCCAAAAGTCGTCCAAGTAGCAATTGAGGCAACCAAAAAATTTGGAACCGGAGCTGGAGCCTCCAGATTAATTACTGGAACAACTATTCTACATAAGCAACTGGAAGAAAAACTGGCAAAGTTAAAAGGGAAAGAAGCTGCAATCGTCTTTCCAACTGGATATATGGCTAATCTTGGAACAATTTCTTCTTTACTTGATGAAAAAGATACCGTAATTATAGATCGCTTAAATCATGCTTCAATAATCGACGCCTGCAAATTATCAAAAGCAAAATTACAGGTTTATCCGCATAAGGATATGAAGGCTTTGGAAAAGATTCTACAAAAATCGGATAAATATCAGAAAAGATTAATTGTGACGGATCATGTATTCTCAATGGACGGCGATATGGCGCCAGTTGATGAAATTTCAAAGCTTGCAGAAAAACATGATGCCACTGTTATGATTGATACTGCTCATGCAACGGGAGTGATCCAAGGGTCAAGGGCCAAGGGTCAAGTTGATATCATAATGGGCACTATGTCAAAAACTCTTGGAAGTCTTGGTGGATTTGTTTGTGGATCAAAAGAATTAATAGACTATCTTCGAAACAAAGCCAGAAGCTTTATCTATACCACAGCACTTCCACCGGCAAACTGCGCCGCAGCAATTGCGGCAATTGATGTTATTGAAAATGAGCCGGAAATTAGACAAAGGCTTTTGGATAATCTAAAAATTGGTGGTTGGGAAACTCCGATTGTACCAATAGTTCTGGGTTCCGCAGAAAAAACACTCGAAGTTTCGAAAAAACTATTCGATCAAGGTATTTTCGTATCTGCCATAAGACCGCCAACTGTGCCAAAGGAACAATCCAGACTTAGGATAACTATTACAGCATCTCATACCAAGGAGGATATCGAATGTCTAGTATCTTCATTACAGGCACTGATACCGGCTGCGGAAAGACAGTAGTATCTGCTGCGCTTGTGAATTATTTCACAAGCCAAGGCATAGACTGCGGCTATCTGAAACCAATATCTTGTGGTCCAAAATCCGATAGCGATGCTGTTTTAATTAAGAAACTTTGCGGACTAAAAGACCCTATTTTAGAGATAAATCCGATATCATTGCCATACCCTCTATCCCCTCTTGCCGCCGCAAAAAAGGCAGGAAAAAAATTCGTTAATAAAAAGATTGTGTCCCACTCTGCGGGATCCCGCAACAATAATATAATAAATATAGCAGAGGCGGGAAAAAGTTTCACAATCTTGAGCAAAAAACATGACATGCTCATAGTTGAAGGAGTCGGCGGAGCATTGGTTCCTATTACAAAAGATTATATGGTTGCTGATCTGATAAAAGACCTCAAGCTCCCTACTATTATAGTAGCAAGAGCCGGTCTTGGAACACTAAATCACACTTTACTTACAATCGAAGCTTTGCGAAAACGAAAAATTAAGATTTTGGGAATTATTATGAATGGCTATACTGGAAAAGAACTTTCGGAAAAAGACAATGCAGAGATAATTGAAGAGATTTCTGGTGTTCCGATACTAGCTAAATTAGATTACTGCTCGTAGGCCCCAATATCATCAGCACTTCCCTGCGGACGAGAGGTACCATCTAAATCAATTGAAGGTGTTCCAGTTGAAGTTCCGGCATTCTTAGTCGGACTACTGCTCTGACAATGATAATCTCCGGTTGTCCCCCAAGCAGGAGAAACAAACTTCGGATCACCGGTAATATTACTCGAAGCAGTTGCTAAATTATTTAGATCGGAAGCACTACTATCATCAACAGTTCTATCGGATCCTCCCACATAAATCTGATAAGTGCTTCCGTTTCTATTAAATAAATTATTTTCTATTATGTAACCTGTGATTTGCGGGGCAAGCCAGACCAGCCCTTGAGCGTTAGAAAATATATTGTTACGCAAAGTAATATTAATATTTGTCTGTTCATCGTATTGCATATAAGAGATATATCCTTGCCTCGATGGATTTCCATGGAAAGTATTGTTCTGGATAATAAAAGTCTCTCCAGCTGGAGCACCAATTACTAATGCTGCCCAAGGAGATGCTCCACCCACCCCATCTCCGGTTCCATAAACAAGATTGTTTTCAGCCGTTGTTACTCCTGCCCATAGTTTTATCCCATCACAAGAATTATTTGCCACAATATTCTCATGCACATGACAATTACTTAATTTAAGATCAATTCCGTCTCCCACATTATGTTCTACCAAACAATTTTTAACTTCTATTGGACCGGGACCTTCCTCCAAGCCAATCCCATCCGGTCTACCATAAGGATTAGCAGGGTTATCAATAATTCCCTGATAGTAATGTCCATTATAAGAAAGATCACAATTATCAACAGTTATGTTTTTCCATCCACCACCCGATCCCATATCCGGACCACCAATTGCTCCAAACCCACAATACTCGATAGTAGAATCTTCTATCGTAAGCCCGTCCACATCCTGAATATTTATTCCAAACTCATCAATATGATGAATGTATAAGTCTTTTAAAATAATGTTAGTTGCAGGAGTATAAATATCTATAGCGTTTCTAAAATTAGCCAAAGAATTATTCGTAATTTCTATATTTTCCAGCGTAATATAATCGCGCCCAGAAAGATCAATCGCCCTAATTAAATTATTTGTCCCTTTTAATACCGGTCTATTACCACTCTCACCCTGAATCGTTATAGGATTTCCAGAAGTTCCCTCATTTGTTGGGGTAATAACATCATCCGGATCAGTAGATAGAATATAAGTACCACCTAATATAACTAAAGTATCCCCTGCACTCATTAACTGCCTAGATCCATATCCCGGCGTTGCCCATGGATTAGACTGGCTTCCATCTCCGGTCAAATCATTTCCAGTAGTTGAAACATAATAGGTATCAGTTGGAGGAGCGGCCTGTCTGGTTACTGTGATTGTATACGTTGTCGCACTTCCTCCGGTTGGTGTAATAATTACAGTTATTATATTAGAAGACCCAACACTCAAAGCAATTGCAGCTGATGCATTTCCAGAAGTAACAGTCGATCCATTTACTGTTATTACCCCTTCATCTCCAGTTGCTAATGGAGTAACTGTAATAGTTGAAACTGCATTTGCTACTGTTGCAGTGTAGCTAGTTGTACCAGAGCTAAAAGATGGAGATAAACTTCCAGATGATAAAGTTAATCCAGAAAGTGTATAAGTTGCTGCCGCCCTGGTTACAGTAATTGTATAGGTGGTAGTATCATTCCCCTTCTTTACTACAACCGTTATAGGAGTATCAGATCCAGCACTTAAATTAATCGGATTAGAGGCGTTGCCTGATTGAACCGTACTACCATCTACTTTGATATTGCCACCGCTACCTGTTGTTGTTGGCGCAACTGTGACACTGGCAGTAGCATATGCAACCGAAACAGCATAGTCAGTTGTATTAGTATTAAAAACCGGATTCAATGTACCAGAAGAAATAGTTAATGCAGATAGAACAAACGCCTCTTCTTCTCTGGTTACGACAATTGTATAAGTTGTCGCACTTCCTCCGGTTGGAGTAACAATTATCGTTATCGTATTTACACCAACACTCAAATTAATATTTTTTGATGCACTCCCCGAAACAACCGTTTTTCCATCAACTGTAATCGTCCCACCATCTCCTACTGCAGTCGGAGTTATGGTGATAGAATTATTCCCGTTTGCAACCGAAGCGGTATAGCTGATCGTTGCAGTATTAAAACTAGGCGATAGTGTTCCGGATGATAAGGTTAGAGAGGTTAGGTTATAAGTTGGGATCGAAGGGCTACTCTCTCTCGTTACAATTACAGTATAGGTTGTTGTCGTATTCCCTTTTTTAACTGCAATTGTAATCGTGTTAGCCCCTTCAACCAACGAAACAGGCCCTGACACGCTTCCTGACTTAACCGTCTTTCCGTTTATCTTAATATTTCCACCGGAACCGGTTGCGGTTGGAGTAACTGTAATACTCGAAACTGAACTTGTAACTGTTGCTGTATAAGAGGTTGACGCAGTATTAAAACTTGGACTTAAACTGCCCAAAGACAAACTAAGTGCCGTTAAATTAAACGGTGGTGTCGGTGTTGGTGGCGGTGTTACTGCCTTTTCTCTGTTTATTTTAATCTGGTAAGTAGTAGTTTTGCCCTTTGGATTTTTTACAGCAACAATAATCGTATTATTTCCAGTACTAAGACTGATTGAACCAGACGGCTTTCCTGAGTTAACCACCTTGCCGTGTATTTTAATGCTCCCGCCTGATCCAGTAGCAACTGCAGTTATTGTTAGGCTCCCTATTGAATTAGTCACTGTCGAGGTATAACTTGTTTGCCCGCTCGAAAATGCAGGAGATAACATTCCAGATGACAAACTTAAACTGGTTAAAGAATAATCCTGCGCAGCTGTTGCCGCTTGCCTGGTTACAACTATTGTATATATCTTTGTGGTACCAGAAACAGGAATTGCTGCAAGAGTCACAGTATTTGTACCAACACCTAAGCTTATGGCCAATGATGCACTGCCAGAAGTTACTGCCTTACCATTAACCTTGATTGTTCCGGCAGAACTGGTGGCCACCGGAGTTACAGTAATACTTGAAACAGAGTTTGTAACCGTTGCAGTGTAGCTGGTCTTTGCTGTGCTAAATTTCGGACTCAATGTACCAGACGATAGAGTTATTGATGAAAGATCAAAAGCAGTAGTGGCTTTGACAGTAGGTTCATTTTTTTGCCGCAACCAAAAAGCAACCCAATACAAAGAAAAAGTAATAAAAAAATAACAAATTTATTTCTCATAAGCACCAATATCATCTGCACTTCCCTGCGGACGAGAGACTCCGTTCAAATCAATTGATGGAGCACCACTTGATGTCCCAGCATTAATAGCTGGCGATGTAGCCTGAAGAGTATAATCCCCATTTGATCCACCCCAAACAGGATTTACAAATTTCGGATCACCGGTAATATTTTCCGAACAGTTTGAAAGTGCGTTTAATTCAGCAACCGTGTATCCAGTCCCACCAATACTAACCTGGTCCGTATTACTATCTCGATTAAGAAGATTATTGCTAAATTGTGGAGTTATGTTTGCTGACATCCAGATCTCACCATCCGAGTCAGAGAATATATTGTTTTTCATAACGAGTGTAATTGGGGTACTTCTGTACGGTTCATCATATTGCGCAATCATGGCATAGGCAGACCGCGTTCCAACATCGTGGATAGTATTGTTAATAAATTGGATGGTGGTTCCAGAATCGTCACAAGCAACAACCAAAGCGTCCCAGCCATTTGCTGCCCCATCCCCTGTTCCGTAAACTAAACAATTCTCAACCTTGCTGCTATGCCCCCAAATCTTTATTCCATTGGCAGTGTTGTTGCGTACTATATTATTCGTAACAGTTGCATTGTCTAATTTTAAATCTATTCCATCCCCATAATTGTGCTCAACTAAACAATCATTTACTGTTATCGGCCCATCCCCTTCTTCCAAACCAATCCCATCTGGTCGGTCATAGGCAGATCGAGAATCATCTCCACCTTGATAATAGTGGCCATTATAAGAAAGATCACAACCATCAATTACAATAGTTTTCCAACCACCACCAGATCCTGCATCTGGAGCTCCGATCGCACCGTAGCCACAATATTCAATTGTACAATCTTCGATCGTCAACGTATCAATGTCTTGAAAGTTAATACCAAACTGATCAAAATGATGAATATAAAGATCTTTTAGAACAATATTGGTTGAGGGTGATCCAGCAATAGTGATACAGTCTCTTACATAAACTTCTGTTCCCGAAGCGGTTGAATCACGGGAAAACTCAATATTCTCAATTCTAATATAATTTAAGCCGGCCAAATCAACCATATTCCCTAATCCGCCACTAGATTGTGAGGCGGCAGTGTTTCTTGCAGCCAGTTTTGGACGATTTCCAATCTCTCCTCGAATAATTATTGGAGCAGTTGCTGTTCCTGAATTTGCAGGAATTATTCTGTCGTTATTATAGTCAGTAACTCTATAGGTCCCTCCAAGAATTATAAGGGTGTCGCCAGCACTTAGTTGTCTTGATCCATATCCAGGAGTTGCAAAGGCATTAGAGGTACTTGTTCCACTGTTTGAATCACTCCCAGAGGTAGAAACATAGTAAGTATTCCCAGAATTTGCCCGGGTTATATTGACAGTATAGGTTTCTGGAGTTGTTGATCCAGAGGAATAAGCTTTTATTGTAATAGTGTTTAATCCAATTGAAAGAGTAATCGATCCAGAGGTTGATCCGGACGAGACAGTTGTCCCATTAACCTTAATTGTCCCCGAACCAACAGGAGTAACAGTAACACTACTAGTTGAATTTGAAACCGAAGCGCTATAATTTGCAACCGAGGTAGAAAAGCTAGGAGATAATGTTCCAGATGATAATGTTATCGATGAGAGAGTTGTGTTGTTTGTAGTTGTTCCATTATTATTGTTAGAAGTAGTGCTACTCTGACGACCGCAACCAAATAAAGAAATTACTAATAGAAATACAAACAAAAAACAGGCTATTTTCTTAAGATACATAGTTAAATTATAACATGAAAAAATGTGAAATTTTTTAAATTGAATAACGATAAATATACATGACAATTGAAAGAATACAAGTTCTAAACACAACAAATAGATTTAGCTATATAGGACGAGGCTCCGCTCCCAAATTGGTAAATGTCCACCTAGAACAGGGCTGCCAAATACTAAGAGTCCCCACAAGAAGTGTTATAAAAAATCTTACTTTAAGGGGAGGGGCTTCTTCTCTATCCCCCTGGGGTGGATTAAGAGGGGCTGTATTAAAACTAGATCCAGGACGAAAAAATCCAATTCATATTGATGGAAAAGGATTTGTGATCCCCACAGCTCACACACTAATGGACCGGGGAGCTCTGGAAATTGTAAGAAGAAAAAAGAATGGCGGAAGGCTTATTCCCCACCAAGTAATTGATAATATTGCATCAGAAAGATTATACCTAGTCCACTCCAGTTGCTGTCATCCAGATGAACTATTTTTAGAAATGGGAAAATATCCTCGAGCAGAATTCAAAAAAGGAGCTCTTCCTTTGGTTGATGGATACAGCTTGATGCACTTGATGACCATTGAAGATGTTTTATATATAGATGAAAGACTTCTAGATCCGACAAGAGATAAAGACGCTCGAACCCCCCCTCGTCGCATAGAAGCTATTATGGTTCAACTAAGAGAAGGTGGACATCTGGTTATGAGACCATAATCCCAGACTTTCTTGTTATAATATAAACATGCAAAATACCGACAAAAAATACCTCTGGCACCCATTTACCCAAATGAAAGATTGGGTTGAGAATGAGCAACTTGTTATCGAAAAGGGGAAAGGCTCTTACCTTTTCGACACCAAAGGAAATAAATATTTAGACGGTGTTTCATCTCTTTGGGTTACCGTTCACGGACACAGAAAAAAAGAGATCGATGCTGCCATCAAAAAACAAATCGATAAAATATCCCACTCTACCCTGCTCGGCTTAGGCAGTGTTCCATCAATTGAACTGGCTAAAGAATTGGTAAAAATCACCCCTAAGAGGCTAAACAAAGTCTTCTACTCTGATAATGGATCAACTGCGGTTGAGGTTGCACTGAAGATCGCGTATCAATATTGGAGGCAAGGGGCAAAGAAAAAATTTCTAACACTCAAAAATGCATATCATGGAGATACAATTGGGTCGGTATCAGTCGGTGGGATTGATTTGTTTCATAAAGTCTATGGGCCACTGATTCACAAAGCTATTCAGGTAAATCCTGACGCAAAAGAAGTTGAGAAAGTTCTAAAAAAACAACACAAAGAGATTGCTGCAATGATAATTGAGCCAATGGTTCAAGGTGCAGCTGGAATGCTACTGCAACCAAAGGGATTTTTGAAAACCGTTCGCAAACTTTGTACAAAATATAATGTATTACTAATCTGTGACGAAGTTGCAACCGGATTTGGTCGTACCGGAAAGATGTTTGCCTGTGAACATGAAAATATTAGCCCAGACATAATGTGTTTGGCAAAAGGAATAACTGGTGGATATCTCCCTATTGCTGCAACGCTAACTAGCGACAAAATATATAAAGCATTTCTTGGAAAACATGAAGAGATGAAAACATTTTTCCACGGACACACTTATACCGGAAATCCATTAGGCTGTGCTGCTGCCCTAGCAAACTTAGAAATATTTAAAAAAGAAAAGACTATTCAAAAACTTCAGCCAAAGATTAAATTTCTCAGAAAGGAACTGCAAAAATTCTATAATATTCCCATTGTAAAAGAAATTAGACAGTGCGGAATGATGGTTGGGATAGAATTGCAGGGATTTTCATATAAAAACAGAATTGGACATAAGGTTATTCTCGAAGCCAGAAAAAGAGGATTAATTATTCGACCGCTTGGAAATGTAATTGTTCTGATGCCACCGCTATCCGTTTCGATGAAAGAGTTGGATAAAATTTTAAAAACAACCTATAAATCTATCTCTGCATCAATCTAAAAAGAAGTTTTGTAATAATATTTCTCTTAACATATATAGCATGTTCCGGACACATCTCGGCACAGCAGAAACAGCGGATGCATTTATCATAATTAAATCTAGGGAAACCGAAACGTTTATACGAGATCGCCTTTGATTTACAAACCTGTCCACAAATCTTACAACCGGCACATTGTTTCTTCCTTACAACTGGCTTTTCGGCTAAGACTGTGCGAATAAACTTTTTAATGACCGACGGAACCAAAGAAAAATCATCCGGCAGCTGCTTAATAAATTTAAAATCGGTCTTTTTTATCTCATCAATTAAAGCTTGGTCAACCGCTTCTGCATCTGCCGAAGCTGCAACCAAACCAATAAATTTTGGATCTCCCGCCATCGGTCCCTGGTCCCCCTCCATCCCAATAACCGCATCAATTATATTTAAAGTAGGCTTAACAACTTCTAAAAGATCTAAAAGCATTAAATTAAAATCTGCTTTAGTTGGAACCTTTACATGATATTCGGCTTTTAATAATCCGGGAACACATCCAAACATATTTTTAACCGCACAGGTTATTCCAGTCAATCCGTGAGTTTTGAATTTTGGAAGATTAATAATAACATCGACATCTAAAACCGGCTTTGCAATATTAAAAGATTTAAAGCGCCTGCCATTTGGATTATTAACAACCACCGACTCACCAAAATCAATAAAAGGAATCCCCTCTTCTTCACAAATCTTTAAAAATCCACAAACTTTTGCTGTCTTCTGAGAATTGCCAAAACCAGGACTATCTCCAACATACGGATTCGCCCCAATCTCCTTAACTAATTTAATAACTGCTCGCACAAACTCAGGATGCGTGGTTACCGCTTTATCTGGATGATATGCACCAAGCATATTTACTTTTAGGAGAACTTTTTGGTTAGACTTTACAAAAGAAGACAAGCCACCTATTTCATCTAAAGACTTGCGCATAGAGGAAAGAAGTTCTTTTAGTTGATAGGTTGAACATTTATTAATAGAAACCTTCTCTGTCATACAACTATTATAACATTGACATAAACTAAAAAACCATGCTACAATTAGCACTCAGGAGACGAGAGTGCTAAATAAAAGAAAAAATCGCATACTAAAAGCAATCATAGATGACTACATAGATACTGCTATTCCGGTAGGATCACGTACTATATATAAGGAATATATCCAGGACTTCTCCCCTGCCACAATAAGAAACGAGATGGCAGATCTTGAGGAAGAGGGATTAATCGAACAACCACACACTTCTGCCGGCAGAATTCCAACCGATACCGGATATCGTCATTTTGTAGACAATATCATGAAGAAAAAACATCTTTCTATTAAAGAAAAAGAACTTATTAAAAAGATTGCTTATAACGTTAAGCAAGACTTTGATGAAGCCCATGACGCAATTTCAGATATGTTCTCGGAACTGTTAGATTACCTGACAGTAGTCGTTTCTCACAAAAAGAAAAAACCAAGCGTCTCCTACTCTGGAATGTCTCATATGATCAGACAACCAGAGTTTAAAGACATTGAAAAGACCAGAAAAATCATCGAACTCATAGAACATAAAGAATCCTTAACCCATGTACTCGATGATTATGCCAAAGAAGAGGAAGAAATTAATGTAAAAATTGGATCAGAAAACAAGACCAAAGAGTTTAAAGACTATTCAGTTATTGTAACTAATATTGGAAACATCGAGGTTGGGATAATTGGGCCAACCCGCATGTCATATTCTAGAATAACTGCGCTCTTTGATTTTTTAAATCAAGAATTTTAAAACGGGGGATTCATGTCAAAAAAGCATAAAAAGCCAAAAGAGATTAATATTGAAGAATTAAAAAAACAGGCTAAACCCATTGACCATAAAGAAGTTGCAAAACATAAAGACCAATTACTAAGAACAATGGCCGACTTTGAAAATTATAAAAAAAGGATGCAAAACGAAAAAGCAGCCTTGGCAAAGTTCGCAAATGAAACACTTCTTTCAGAAATGCTCCCAATCTTAGATAATTTTGGCAGAGCATTAGAGCATACTGAAATAAAAGAAGGACTATTACTGGTAAAAAAACAGATGGAAGATGTCTTCAAGAAGTTTGGAGTAAAAGAAGTAGAAACAGAAGGGAAGATCTTTGATCCCCACTTTCATGAAGCAGTCCAAAAAATAGATTCTAACAAACCAGAGAATGAAATAGTTGAGGTAATGCAAAAAGGTTATATTTTAAACGGAAGGTTGATTCGGCCGGCGATGGTTATTATATCAAAAGGGAAATAATGTAGGGGGCAGGTCGCAACCTGCCCGTACAGGAAATTAAAAAGGGGGAATAAGAAATGGCAAAGATTATAGGAATCGATTTAGGAACAACAAATTCATGTGTGGCGGTGGTTGCCAGTGGAGAACCGACCGTTATTCCAAATGCAGAGGGAGGACGCACTACCCCATCAGTTGTCTCCTTCCAAAAAGACGGATCAAAAACAGTCGGACAGGTTGCCAAAAGACAATCTGTTACCAATCCAGAGCATACTATTTTCTCAATAAAGAGATTTATGGGAAGATTGTTCTCTGAAGTAAGCTCTGAGCTAAAAGAAATTCCATATAAGGTAAAATCTGGCAAATCTGACGCTGCAACTGTAGAAGTGTACGAAAAAAATTATTCACCCCCAGAAATCTCGGCCATGGTTATACAAAAACTGAAGCAATCCGCAGAAGAATTTTTAGGAGAAAAAATAACTAAGGCAGTCATTACTACCCCAGCCTACTTTAACGACAGCCAAAGACAGGCAACCAAGGACGCCGGAGAGATTGCAGGCCTTGAAGTTATGAGAATTATCAATGAGCCAACCGCAGCAGCCCTTGCCTACGGGTTAGATAAGAAGAAAAACGAAAAAATCGCAGTCTACGACCTTGGTGGTGGAACATTTGATATTTCAATTCTCGAAATTGGTGACGGAACCTTCCAGGTTGAATCAACCAATGGAGATACTCACCTTGGTGGAGACGATTTTGACCAAATAATTATCAACTGGATAATTTCTGAGTTTAAAAAAGATCAAGGAATTGATCTCTCTCACGATAAAATGGCCTTACAAAGGTTAAAAGAATCCGGCGAAAAAGCCAAGATTGAATTATCTACCACAATGGAGACAGAAATCAACCTTCCGTTTATTACAGCAGACCAAAGCGGACCAAAGCATTTGGTTTTAAAACTAACACGCTCAAAACTTGAACAATTATGTTCTGATTTGATAGAAAGATCGGTCGGACCATGCGAACAAGCCCTAAAAGACTCTGGTTTTTCCGCAAATGATATTGACGAAGTAATCCTTGTCGGTGGAATGACCAGAATGCCAGCAGTACAAGAAAAGGTAAAACAGATATTCGGGAAAGATCCCCATAAGGGAGTAAATCCTGACGAAGTTGTAGCAATCGGAGCCGCAATTCAAGGAGGAGTTTTGGCCGGAGATGTAAAAGATCTAGTTCTTTTGGATGTTACTCCACTAAACTTGGGAATTGAAACACTAGGAAGTGTCATGACTCCATTAATTGAAAAGAATACCACTATTCCAACTTCAAAATCACAAGTTTTTTCAACTGCGGGAGATGGCCAGACCTCTGTAGAAATACATGTTCTACAGGGTGAGCGTCCAATGGCAGCAGATAACCGAACATTAGGACGATTCCATCTTGATGGAATCCCTCCTGCCCCACGTGGAGTTCCACAAGTAGAAGTAATGTTTGATATCGATAAAAATGGAATTGTAAATGTATCGGCAACCGACAAGGGAACAAACAAGAAACAACATATTACAATTACCGCATCATCCGGCCTTTCAAAAGAAGATATTGAAAAGATGAAGAATGAAGCTAAGGCCAACGAAGCGGAAGATAAGAAAAAGAAAGATGAAATAGAAATTAGAAACCAGGGAGATGGTCTAGCATATACAGCTGAAAAAACCCTAAAAGATGCTGGAGATAAAATCGAAAAAGCTGATAAAGAAAAAGTAGAAGCAGAGATTAAAAATGTTCGCGAAGCACTAAAAGGAACAGATTCTGCTAAAATAAAAGCAGCAACAGAAGCATTACAGCAAGCCATTTATAAGATCTCGGAACAACTTTATAAACAGCAGGCGCCAGGAAGCCAAGGGGATCAAGGGAGCCAAGAAAAACCAAAAGACGAGAAAACAGTGGATGCCGAGTATGAAATGAAGGATAAAGAGCCACCTAAGTAATGGCCAAAGATTATTATAATATACTTGGGGTATCAAAAAGCGCGTCAGCAGACGAGATCAAAAAGGCTTTCCGCCAGGCTGCGCGTAAATATCATCCAGATGTAAACAAAGCCCCCGATGCCGAACAGAAATTTAAAGAATTAAACGAAGCCTATCAAATACTATCTGATCCACGTAAGAAACAACAGTACGATACCTTTGGAAGTGCCGGTCCCCAAGGTGGCTTTGGCGGCGGAGCCGGTGGATTTGATTTCAGCGGCTTTGATTTTGGTGGCGGAGGCGGCGGTGCTGGATTTGGAGATATCTTTGAAACCTTTTTTGGTGGTGGTGGACGTGGCAGAAGACAAAGAGGTGGTCCACAAAGAGGATCTGATCTTCGCTATGATTTATCAATAACTTTAGAAGATGCAGCGCGTGGAACCGAAGTTGAATTAGATATTTCACATCTTGTAAACTGCAAAACTTGTAAGGGAACTGGAGCCAAACCGGGCACAAAATCCAAAAAATGCTCAAAGTGTAATGGATCCGGACAAGTAAGGCAAGCACAACGCACTATTCTTGGCAGCTTTACTTCAATAGTCACCTGTCCGGATTGTAATGGCGCTGGAGAGAAGATTTCATCACCTTGTAAAGAATGTAATGGCCAAGGAAGAATCAAAGGATCCAACAAGGTTAAGGTAAAAGTTCCTGCAGGGATTGAATCAGGCTCCCAACTTAGAGTATCTGGAGCAGGAAACATCGGCTCCAAAAACGGACCAAGTGGAGATCTTTACATCTTTATCACAGTTAAACAACATTCCCTTTTTGAAAGAGAGGGATCAGACTTGTTATACAAAACTGACATTCCATTTGTAAAAGCAGCGCTAGGATCAGAAATAGAGGTTCCAACCATTATTGATGGCAAAGCAAAGATTAAAATACCGACCGGAACTCAATCCGGCACAACTTTTAGGCTAAAGAATAAAGGGATGCAGCATCTGCAACAATTTGGCAGGGGTGACTTATACGTTCGAGTTCATATAGAAACACCAAGCAAACTTGATCGAAAACAATCAGATCTATTAAAGCAATTTGGAAAACTCCGCGGAGAGATCTAGTGCAACGCTTCTTTAGCAGCAATATCAGCGAAATAACCGGTTCTGACGCCAGACAGATACAAAAAGTCCTGCGTGCAAAAATCGGAGATAAATTAATTATCTGTGATGGTAAATCAAAATCTTACGAAGCAGAAGTCTCGGATATTAAAAAAGATTCTATCTCTTTAAATATATTAAAAGAACTAAACGAAGAAACAGAACCAAAAGTAAAGATAACCCTAGCCCAGTGCCTTCCTAAGGGATCAAAAATAGATTTTATTATCCAAAAGAGTGTTGAGCTTGGAGTTTTTGATATTATTCCAGTATCATCAGAGCGTTCTATTTCTAAAATTGAAGGTAAAGAAGATAAGAAGAAAGAACGCTGGCAAAGAATAGCAAAAGAGGCAGCCGAACAATCGGGAAGGCAGATTATTCCACAGATTCATGCTCCGATTTCTTTTGATGAATTATTAAAATCATCCAATAAATATGCTTTAAAATTGATCCCATGGGAATTGGAAAAGGAAAGCCTCCTTCGGGGCGTGTTAAATTCTGTAGAGACATGCCATGGCATGTCTCTACAGGTAATAATCGGCCCCGAAGGAGGCTTTTCACAAGAAGAAATAAATAAGGCCAAATCTGCTGGGTTTACAAGCATTTCGTTAGGAAAAAGAATCCTGCGTACAGAAACGGCGGGAATAGCTATTCTATCAAATATATTCTACGAATTAGAAGGGTAGAAAAAGAACCGGGAGCCGACTCCCTTAAAGTATCCATGTTTCCTTTAAGAAAATAAGGCTCCCGAAATTCTTATAAAGTCAATGTTTGACCTACTTCTAGACCGACACCTTTGCTTGAACGAGGGAAGTTCGCAACTTCGGTTTCCCCGTTTCTTTGGATAAAATACCCAATTTGAGCAAAAGTTTTTCCTGGCATTCCCAAACCAAGGTCACCCTGAATTCCATAGTAAACCTGTCCACCTAAAGAACCAGTGCTTCCTCCGCTTCGAGCAAGCAGGTAGTTAATACCTCCGCCGATATATGATTCAATACCTCCCAAAACATCAGCAGGTATCTCAATCACACCATCAACATACAAAGGAACTGCTTTTATTCTAACCTTGTTAATGTCACTACCATAAGTATAACCAAGACCGACTTTGTACTTAACAGAATCAGCTGCTAAGCCAACGATTGGTCCAAGTCCTAATGGATCAGCAAACAAAACATCAGCTCTTACAAAAGCATTTTTATTCCCTGTAAAATAACCGGCGCTACCGGCTACGTCTATTCCCCAACCTAACAATGCTCCAGCTGGTGCTGGCGCAACCTTTGTTGGTGGTGGAGGAACAGCTACTGACGGAGCTGTAGTTGCTATTCTGGCTTCTTGAACTGCGATCATCTTTTTAAGCTTCGCAACTCTTGCCCAGTTTTTATTAGCCTTAGCTACAGCAAGCTTTCTGTTTAACACGCCTATGTAAGCACGAATCTTTGCAGGTGATGCTGCAGAAGCCATGCCTACTAAACCTGCTACAAAAGCTATTACTATCAATAATGCTATTAATTTCTTCATTTATATTTCACCCCCTTATATGCCTAGTTGGCTGTTGTATAGTTTACATATATATGAAAAGATTGTCAAGGGTCTATTTTGCTATTATCGCAAATTTTCTCAAATTCTTCCAAACTCAAGGTTTCTGGTCTTCTTCCCTTCTCTATCTCTAATTTATCCCAATCAATACGGTAATCGGCAAGAGAGTTACGAATAGTCTTTCTTCTTTGTTGAAACGCATCTCTCACTAGCTTGTAATCAATATTATAAAGAGGCTTTTCATAAGGCTCCAGGGTTACGATTGCGGAAGAAACATCAGGTTGCGGATAAAAAGAATACTTTGAAATTAAAGAACTAATTTCAACTTTTGCTTGATTTTGAACAAAAATTGAAAAAGATCCATAAGTTTTGCTTCCTGGACCAGCAACAATCCTCTCTGCAACTTCTTTCTGAATTGTAATTACAGCTTTCTTAACTTTTCCACTCCAGTCCTCCAAAATCTTTTCAACAATTGGGGCCGTGATATAGTATGGCAAATTACCAACTACCTTAAAGACAGTTAACTCTTCGGGAAGCTCCCACTCTAATATGCTACTGCGTATTATCTCTAAATTATGATAAGAACTTAGTATTTTTTTACAAATCAAGATGAGGTCCGAATCTACCTCAAGGGAAATAACGTTTTTAACTTTCTTGGCCAATTCTTCTGTAACAACACCAAGTCCCATTCCAACTTCTACGATCGTATCTTCCAAAGTTAAGTCAGCGGCATTTATAATCCTTTCTAAAACCTTGGGATCGATTAAAAAATTCTGTCCTAATCTTTTTTTAGGATAAAGATTGTGGGTAGCTAGAAGTTCTTTGGTGATTTGAGATAGTGACCTAGGATTTGGCAAAATGAGCTGCCACCTTTATTGCCTGTATAAGAGAGGACGGATTTGCCCAACCCTTGCCAACAATATCAAAACCAGTTCCATGATCAACTGATGTTCGAATAATTGGAAGTCCAATAGTAACGTTTACAGAATTATTAAAAGAAAGTAGTTTAAGAGGAATTAGTCCTTGATCATGATACATTGCAACAACAATATCAAACATTCCCCCTTTGGCCAGATAAAAAACTGCATCCGGAGAAATGGGACCAACAACATCAATTCCAAGCTTTTTTGCTTCTAGAATAGCCGGCGCAATCACCCGCTCTTCTTCTCTACCAAATATGCCCCCCTCCCCCGCATGAGGATTAAGACCTGCAACCGCAATTCGCGGGGCTACACGTGTTTCATGAGCAAGCTTTATGGTAGAAAAAACCCTCTTTTTATTTATAGCCCCCGAAACCTTATTTAGGGCAATATGGGTTGTAACTAGGGCAATCCATAAAGTATCGGAGACAAACATCATGGCATAGTTTTTTGTTTTAGTTTTTTTTGCCAAAAATTCGGTATGGCCCTGAAAGTGAAAACCTGCCTTGTGAATTGCGGTCTTGTTTATGGGACCAGTAGTAATTGCTGCAATTTCTTTTGAAAGAGCTAGCTCAACTGCCTTGTCAATATATTCTATAGAAGCTCGTCCGGCTTGAGCTGAAACTTTTCCCTTCTTTAGTTTTGAAATTACAACATTGTCGAGATCTAGAACATCTATCTTGCCCCTAATAAACTTACAATCTTTAACATTTTTAACTGGATTGATTTTAATTCCGGTAATTTTGGAAAATTTGCGAGCCTGTCTTAAAACCTTACTATCTCCAATAACAAAGCAACGAGAAGTCCGCAAGACTTCAGAATTACAAAGCGCTTTTATTGAAATTTCGGGACCTATGCCAGCGGGATCACCCATGGTGACAGCAATTAGGGGGCGTTCCATCTTATTTCCGCTTTCTTCATGCGAGAAAGGGCTTCCTCCAATCTCTCTTTGGATTCAACTAAAGCAATGCGAACATAATTTTGGCCAAGATCACCAAAAGAAATTCCAGGGGAGACAACTACTCCAGTCTTCTCAAGCAACACTGTTGCAAAAGAGGCTCCATCAAGACCGGAAGGAGCTTTTATCCAAACATACATGCTTGCTTCCGGTTTTTTAATCTTCCATCCCAACTCATTCAACCCAGAAACCAGAACATCTCTTCTTCCTTGATAGGTTGCTCGCACTTGATTAAGATAATCCCCCTCAAGTCCCATTGCAGTCGCCCCGGCCTTTTGTACCGCAGAAAACAGGCCATAATCAAGATTGGTCTTTATTCTTTTAAGTGAAGCTATTAATTCTTTATTCCCAACCGCAAACCCAATCCTCCAGCCAGCCATACCAAATGTTTTTGACAAAGTATGAAATTCTATACATACATCTTTAGCTCCGGGAATAGACAAACAAGATGGCGGCTTCTTACCATCAAAATAGATTTCTGCATAGGCAAAATCATGAATTAATATCAATTTATGTTTTTTTGCAAGGGCTACTGCTCTTTCAAAAAACTTTTTATCGACACAAGCCGCAGTTGGATTTGTCGGATAACTTAAAAAGAGAATTTTTGCAGAATTAGCAACTTTTGGATCAATCGCATCTAAATCGGGGAGAAAACTTGTCTTCTCTGATGTGGGAAGTATTACTGGCGTACCTCCCGCCAAAATTGTCCCTCTAAAATGGGCCGGATAAGCCGGCATTGGAACCAATGTTTTATCTCCTGGATTAACACAGGCAAAAGCAAAGTGAATTAATCCTTCTTTGGAACCAATTAAAGGAATAACTTCCTTATTTTCGTCAATATCAATTCCATACTGCTTTTTGCACCATTTTGATGCTGCCGATCGAAACTCCGGACAACCATCAAAAGTAGGATAACGACTGTTCTTGTTATCGCGAATTGCATCTATTAGTGCGTTAATTACTTCTTTGGGTGGAGGAATGTTAGGGTTTCCCATTCCAAGATCAATAAGATCCGCACCCTTTTCTCTCTCGATCGCTTTTAGTCGGTCTAATTCTGCAAAGACATAGGGTGGCAATTTTTGTAGGCGTTTAGCTTCTTCCATATCTCCTCCGCTTTATAACTAGACCGTACAAACGGCCCAGCTTCCACATGCAATATTCCTATTTTCTCTCCAAATTCCTTATATTTTTTAAAAATAGAAGGATCAACAAATCTTTCAACCTTTGGATGACGTCTTGTTGGAGGAAGATACTGACCAATTGTAACAATGTCTGTTTGATGTTCTTTTAACCTAGAAAGCAGGTTAAAAACTTCCTCATCGACTTCTCCCAATCCTACCATGAAACCGGACTTGGTGCAAATTTGGGAATTTTGCTCTTTTACTCGTCTAATCAACTCAAGTGAACGCATAAAATTTGCCTGTGGCCTTATTATTGAATAGAGCCTGGCAACAGTTTCAATGTTGTGGTTAATTACTTCTGGTTTAGCATCGATCACTTTTTGAAGAGCGTCCCAATTGCCTTGAAAGTCTGGAATAAGGACTTCCACAACTTTATTCTTTAGCGCTTCAATTACGCAACAAAAATGATTTGCTCCCCCATCTAAAAGATCGTCTCTTGTTACTGAAGTTACTACAACATAGAGAAGACCTAGTTTTTTTACTGCCTCTTTTATCTTTTCTGGTTCCTGTCCATCAACTGGCAAAGGATTAGAAAAAGAAATTGCACAAAAAGAACAATTTCTAGTACATTGATTCCCCAGAATCATGAAGGTAAGAGTTTTATTTTTAAAACATTCACCAATATTTGGACATTTGGCAGATTCGCAAACAGAGTGAATACTATTGTCCAAAAGAAGAGATCTAATAGCGTCAATATGTCTTTTCTTAGGCAGCTTCTTAATCAGATACTCTGGTATCAGATATGTCGCCTCATTTGCTCAAGGTCTATTGCATGATTTAAGGCATCTTCTTTTTTAATCTTGCCTTCTCTATACAACCTTGTCAATTCAGAGTCCATACTCTGCATACCATGCTCTTTACCAATTTCAATCATAGAGTAGAGTTCTTGTGATTGAGCTTTTCTAATAATATTTTTAACTGCAGAAGTTGCAACCATCACTTCAATAACTGGCAAAACGCTCTTGCCATCTTTTGATGAAAGAAGCTGCTGAGCAATAATCCCCTTTAATGCCATTGAAAGCTGCATCCGAATTTGCGGTTGCTGGTGCGGAGGGAAAACATCTATAATCCTATCAATAGACTGTGCTGCATCAGGAGTATGCAAAGTTGAGATAACCAAGTGCCCTGTCTCGGCTGCTGTAATTGCAATTTGGATAGTCTCTAAATCTCTCATCTCCCCAACCAAGATAACATCCGGATCTTGCCGCAAGACCCTCTTTAGCGCTCCAGAAAAAGAAAAGGTATCAATACCAACTTCCCTTTGTTCTACAATTGATTTCTTGTGTTGGTGCATATATTCGATTGGATCCTCAATTGTCACAATATGACAGCGTCTGGTTGAATTAATAATATTAAGCATGCAGGCCTGGGTAGTCGATTTACCAGAACCAGTTGGTCCAGTAACCAAAATAATTCCTCGCCTCTCTTGGCAAAAGTGCTCAATTGTTTGTGGTAAGTTTAACAACTCTCTTGTCGGAACACTTCTTGGGATTCGTCGTATAGAACAGCCTACATTTCCTCTTTCATAATGTAGATTAATCCTAAAACGAGATTGGCCTATTTCATAACCAAAGTCCAACTCTTTTTCTTCTTCAAATTTTTGTTTTTGTTTGTCTGTAATAATGGAAAAAGACATCTGGGCGACTTCTTCACGGGTAAGTGGTTTTTCACCAAAGGATCTAAGCTCTTGCGAAACACGAAATACTGGGGGGCTTCCAACAACCAAGTGTAAATCAGATGCCCCAAGGGCTCCAATTTGTTTTAATAAAGATTTTACATCCATTTGCTTGACTCTCCTTTACTGCTAATATATAATTTCCTCTTATGCTTGTCAATCTATTTATCTTTTTAACGGGAAGCATTATCGGAAGCTTCTTGAATGTCTGTATTGCCCGCTTACCTAAAGAAGAATCAGTAGTATTTCCTTCTTCACATTGCCCAAAATGCAATAAAAACATTAGACCAATCGACAATATCCCTATTATAAGCTACTTATTCTTACTCGGAAAATGCCGTTTTTGTCAAAAAACGATCTCTTTTAGATATCCACTAGTAGAATTGCTCTCTGGAGTTGGCTTTATATTTCTATATATAAGTACGAGTTCGCTACCAGAATTTATTTTTTGGTCTTTGATTTATTTTCTTTTTATTATCGCTTTTTTCACTGATCTAGAGGAACAAATTATTCCCGATGAAGTAATTATCATCGGATTAATATCTGGATTAATTTTTATGTATTTTAGAGGGGCAATAGTGGACTCAATCCTTGGCGCAGCATATGGAGTTACCATGTTTTTCCTTATTGCAAAAATAGCCAAATTTATTGCCAAAAAAGATGCTCTTGGTTTTGGAGATGTAAAGCTTGGAGCAATGATTGGAGCAATTTTTGGAGTAGCTGGATTCTGGAACACCTTTATGTGGTCCTATCTAATAGGAGCAGCTATTTCCATTCTTCTTTTGGTTACCAAAATCAAAAAAACCGGCGACTATATCCCCTTTGGTCCATTTCTTATTTTAGGCGCTATTATAACTTATTTTGGGGGTCCTCAATTACTTCTTGCCATATTCAGGTAAACTGGATATAATTATGTTTAGTTAAGCATGAAATTGAACATATGGAATCTATTTTTGGCTTTCATCATTTTATATCTTGTTTTCCAGATTCATGCAGATATAAACTCATATAAAAACTTAAAGTCAAAGAACGAACGTTTAAAGATAAACTTTGAGCGAGAAAAAGTAAAGCAAGAAGAATTAAAAAGTTCAATTGCAAAACTAGAGGACCAAAACTTCATTGAACAAATTGCAAGGGATAAGATAAATTTAGTAAAAAATAAGGAACAGGCTTACAAAATATGGCACTAGAAAAAGGAACTGTCGTTAAGGGAAAAATAACTGGAATTGCAAAGTTTGGAGCATTTATTGAATTACAGGAAAAACAGGTCGGACTAGTCCATGTTTCGCAGATATCAAACGATTACATAACAGATATAAACCAACACTTAAAAGTTGGAGATATTGTAAAGGTTAAGATTCTTGGCATGTCAAAGGGAGATAAATACGATTTATCCATAAAACAGGCGGGGGATGTTCCGCCAGTAAAACATAGCAAACCTAGCTATCACCCCAAAAAGGACAAACCGGCTCCAGGAACGTTTGAAGACAAGATAACCAGTTTTTTAAAACAAAGTGAAGAGAGATTGCTCGATTTAAAAAAGAACATTGAAGGTAAGCAGGGAATCAGAAAGAGAAAGAAGAAGAAGGTAGAATAGATGCCGGGGTGGCGGAATTTGGCAGACGCTGCAGACTTAAAATCTGTTGGGACTAATATTCCCGTGCCGGTTCAAGTCCGGCCCTCGGCATTTTTTCTTGCCTGCCCTGTAAAATTAAATTAGCTGAAATTTTCCAATCTAACCAGCGAATAATATACATGGTGATCATAAAATGGCAGATATAATAATAAAAACGGCCCCACAGGAACACAAACCATATCTCTTTGCCGCAGACAAGGCTGGAGACAATAACGGAAAAATAAACACCCCCCAAGAAGCACAAGCAGCAAGAGAAGTTTTCTGTGATAATCAACCCTCGCAATGTAGAGCTAATCTAAGAGATAATAAAGGATTATTCGGTTTCTTAGAAAAACACAAATACGACCTAACTAAACCATACTTTAATAGTGTTTCATTAGTATTATATTTGGGAAGCAAAATCAGAACTTGGGAAAAAATTATTAAAACCACCAAGCAACCAGATCAGTTTTGCAAAGTAATCGGAGAATTAAACAAAGCTATACAATCAAACATTCCTATAGTACTAAAAAGAAGAATACTCTTTCTTCTTATAACTATATTAAAAACAACTAGTCCAGTCCATAAACATAGAGAAGCCCTGGCAAACGCTATAACGCTTAAAAATATCCTTTTAAGTTTTTCTCGTTCGAGCTCAGATAAATCACTACAAAAATTAGCGAAAGAAGGCATAAAACAAGTTTTAACCGGGACATTTTTAGACACCCCGTATCAATCAATAAAAGATGGGATGATGCAGTTGTTTGGAAACATCCTAACCGATCCAAACATTTCTAGCACCATACATCAGGAGACATTAAGTCTTCTAATCAAATTTTGTAGTCAAGGCCGGCCAGGTAGAGTTACCTATCTTGAAAACTCTCACGTAATATTTAATGATTTACTAAAAAAACAAGGAAATGACAATACAATCAAAAAAATTAACGGCCTCCTTCTTAAAGAATTAGATAAACAACACAAGCTATTAGCAGGTGAAATTAGGGGATTCTCTAAGGATCCCAGGGAAACACAAAGATTATTACTATTGATATTTGGAGTGATTCAAAAACGGTTCAAGTCTACAACTTTACTATTAAATAATTTACATTTACTAATAGTTGCGTTAAAAAAATTAGGGTTATCAGTTAACAAAATCAAAAAAACACTTTTTGCTTTCCTAAAAAACGCTCGACCAATTACTGTACCCATGACAATTGGCGGCCCATCAGCAATAAGACGAGGGGGAGCACCTTATGCTTTCAGAAATGTTAGTAGCATTTTAGCATCGACCACTAAAACAATAAAAATGCTCGAAGCACTGGGATTAAACAAAAAACAGATTCTTGAATTAACCTTACCATTACTGCTTGAAAAACCAGATCTTTATTACTCTTCTGTAGTTGATTATGCAATAGAAATCATGGCCAGGATAATAAGCTTTCTTAAAAGTAAAGGCCATGACAAAAACGCTATCTACACAAGCCTTAAAACCGTTATTGATGCAACCAAGGGGAAAGCTCTAATATATACCGCTTTATCTACCTTTTTTGCATCATTAACTTATTCAAAATTTTCCAGTAGTGAATTTAGAGGAAAATTATCTGTTAAAGCTCTATGTAAAGAAATTAATAAAAAAAGTCGTAGTGCTTCTTCTTTTCGTTCTAAGGATAATACGATCAAAAGATTGAATGAATACGTAAATACCAGATGGTATCGGGATTTCCTTCCAACTAAAGGCGGGCAGAAAGCTATACTTCCTGCTGAAATAAAACCATATTTAAAAAGCATGCCTCGACAAAGGTATTTTGCAACTCTAATGAACAATTACGGCAATCGACTCCTATTAGAAGCTAACTATCCAAACCACTGCCCCAAGAAGAGAAGAAGGATAAACTTAGTCAAAGCCGCTAATTTTATAAAGGCCGTGGCAAATTTGCCTTTTGGTGGACCAACTACCTATGGCGATCCTGGAAAAAATTATAATTACAAAATGCAACTTATGATGCGAATTCCCTTCTTGATAGATATTGGAGCAAGTGAACAACAAATTGCAAATTTTGCGAAGAGAGAATCGCTCAAACTTACTGGAGTTCCGATACGCTATTGGCACAACCTAATAAATCTCGTTAGCTACTTTCACAACAATGGCTATTCCGCACAAGAAATATTTTATCATTTATATAGAACCAGACATCTTCATTATGCTCATTATTACAACCAGAGATTTAAAATTATGCTTTCTTTTCTCAAAGAATTGGATGCACTAAAAATAGCAGGACAAAGGAAAAACAAACTATTAGAATTGTCCTATCGTTGTGGAAAACATGACTATAGATTTGGCTGCAAAAATATCTTAACAAGACTTAAGGCCGGAATGACTCATGATAAAATAAAGGCCCAACTACAAAAAAGTTACCTATGCCCACCGTAGTCAACATAGGTAAATCCTTTCTCTCTCAACTTGCAACTATCACACACCCCACACGGTTTTCTACCACCCTTATAACAAGACCAGGTTAACTCAAGAGGAACTTTTAACTTGCGAGCAAGTTTGATTATTTGTGCTTTTGTTTTTTTGATCAACGGAGCTTTAATTTCTATTTTCTGATTCCTAGTTCCCAATTTCACAATTTTTTGGAAAGCAGAAATAAATTCAGGACGACAATCCGGATATCCGGAATAATCAATCGCATTTGCTCCGATAAAAATATGTTTTGCTCCAATCGCTTCAGCATACGACAAAGCAAAACTTAGAAAGATCGTATTTCTGGCAGGAACATAGGTTGAAGGAATCTTCTTTCTATTCTTCTTGAACCTTGGCACTTGCCCCTTCAACCCTAACAATACACTCCCTCTCCACGGCAACTTAATCTTGATAATCTGATAAGGAACTTTTACACGTTTCGCAGTCCCAACCGCATAACGCATCTCTTTCTTATGCCGTTGTCCGTAATCAAAAATTAGAGCATGACACTTATAGCCTTTATTAAGTGCGTAATATAATGTTGTAGTCGAATCGAGCCCGCCGGAGAGAAGGATTGCTGCCTTTGTTTTTTTTAACATGAAGAAAAATTATTTAAACCATTTTGCAATGTAGTTATCACCATCAGCTCGGTAACCACTAGTATGTAGGTTATCTGAAGAATCGATTGCCAAAGTATATGGATAAAAAGTATTTACCAATCCTGATCCAACAGTAGCCCAGGCAGTCCCATCCCACTTTGCCACATGTTGCGCTGATACCCCACCAGCATCATCAAAACTCCCAACAACATATAAGTCACCCGATGAGTCAAATCCCATGTCAAATACTGGATTAAAACTTGAAGATCCAGGATCAATCCCAGTTCCTAACTTTGACCAGGAAGTTCCATTCCATTTTGCTATACCATAGGCAGTAATCCCCGCAATATTGTCAAATTGCCCCGCAACATATAAATTTCCCGATGAATCAAGATCTATAGCAAACACAGGGTAATCTATCCCACTTGCAATTGACGACCAAGAAGATCCATCCCATTTCGCTAGATAATCTGCGGGAGCTCCATGTAAACTTACCGTAAAAGTACCACCAGCAAACACATTTCCGGCTGAGTCAACAGCTAGGGTGTACACAAATCCATTTATTCCCGTTCCAAAGTTATTCCAGTCCGAACCATCCCACACAGCAACTCCATCGTATGTTTGAATTCCATAAATAGTACCAAAACTTCCACCAGCATATAAATTTCCCGACGAATCAAATTCTAAACAGTATACAATACCATCATCAATTCCCCTACCTACCGCAGACCAAGAAGACCCATCCCATTTTGCGATGCGGTTTACCGTCGTTCCTCCAGCTGTTGTAAAATGTCCTCCTGCATACACGTTATTTGAAGAATCTATAGCCAAAGCATAGACCGTGTTATTCATTCCAGTTCCAAGTGTAGACCAAGAAGACCCATCCCACTTAGCAATATAATTAACTGTAGTTCCTCCTGCGGTTGTAAATTCGCCACCAGCATATAAATTACCCAAAGAGTCAAAAGCTAAAGCATGAACCTTACCATTTAAATAACCTGCGATAGAAGCCCAAGACGGAACCGAAGAGGTCGTAGTTGTAAAGTTCCAGGTATACGAACTCCCCATTGAATTGCCCGCCAGATCCTTTACTGTTGCAGCAATAGTTACTGTATGAGTATTATTTGAATACAAATTAAACACAGGAGAAAAAGTAAATATCTTTTGGGAATTATCATAGGCAACGGTACCAGCTACTCCTCCCAAAGGAGAGGCTATAGAAAAGGCCGGAGCATCAACGGTTGAATAATTCATCGCCTCAGAAAAAGTAACTGAAATTTGAGAGTCCAAAGCAACATTGGTTGCTGCTAAATTAGGAGAAATACTGGCAACTGTTGGTGGAATGATATCTTGAAATTTACTTTTGCCACAACCATAAATCAAAAAAACAACCAAAAACAAGAAAATGAGACAAATACTAAAATTTCTCGGTATTTTTAACACAATTCCTCCACTAAATTTTAATAATTTGTTTTCTTTTAGGTCCTACCGAAACCATCGAAATCTTACATTCTGCAAGCTCAGCAAGTTTATCAAGATAATTCTTACAGTTTTGAGGAAGTTCATCATAAGAGGAGGCTTTTGTTATATCTTCTTTCCAACCAGGCATCTCTTCATAAACCGGGGTACATTTTGCTAAGCGATATATATCTGTTGGAAAATCATAAATCTTCTTTCCATTGTATTCATAGGCAGTACAAATCTTAATCTTATCAAGCCCAGATAAAACATCAATCTTAGTTACTGCCAAATCAGTTAAACCATTAATTTTTGAAGCATGCTTCATAACAACACCATCAAACCATCCGCAACGACGTGGTCGGCCAGTTGTTGCTCCATACTCCCCACCCTTTTCTCTTAAATTTTCTTGCATTTGTCCTTCTATTTCTGTTGGGAAAGGACCACCACCAACACGAGTTACATAAGCTTTTACAACTCCGATAATTTTATCGATTGCATTTGGTGGAACTCCAGCACCAGTACATGATCCACCAGATATTGGGTTTGACGATGTTACATATGGAAAGGTCCCATGGTCAACATCAAGCATGGTCCCCTGCGCCCCTTCCATCAATATGCTCTTTTTCTCTTTTATCGCTTTATGAATAACAGAAGTTGATTCTTCTACAACGTATTTTTTAATCTCGTGACCATAACTTAAATATTCGGCAACTAACTTATCTAGGTCGTATGAAACGGACATTCCATAAAACTTATTTAGCATAAATTCTTTTTCTTCAAGATTCCAGGCAAGTTTTGATCGCAAAAGCTTTTCATTATAAAGATCGCCGATTCTAATTCCGCGGCGATTATATTTGTCTACATAACATGGTCCAATTCCTCGAGAGGTTGTACCAATACGTCCAGCCTCTTTTTTCTTCTCTTGAGCAGTATCTAAATCACGATGGTATTTTAAAATAATATGAGCTTGAGAAGAGATTCTTAAGTTGTCTGGCGCAATCCCTTTATTTTTTAGGGTTTCAAGCTCTGTTAATAGAACTGCAAGATCAATTACAACTCCGTTTCCAATTACACAAAGAACATTTTTATAAAAAACTCCGGAAGGAATAAGATGTAGCTTAAAAGTTTTGTCCCCAATTACTACAGTATGCCCGGCATTGTTCCCGCCTTGGTAGCGGACAACCATATCCATATCAACTGAGAGAAGGTCGGTAATCTTACCCTTACCTTCGTCTCCCCATTGTGTTCCAACTATTATATTTACAGTCATAAAATTACTCTTTAAGTTTACCATGTTATAATTATGATGTGAAGATCTCAATTTTAATTCTATTTTTATTCTCAACTTTCGCCAATGTTTCTCATGCCACAAACGAAGCTTTGAGTATTTGGAAACTTCCCCAAAATATAGAAGCTAAGATTATAAAAAGTTATAGCCAGGGCAATATTGCAATCCAGGAAATACAATATACAAGCGGTGAATATCAAAAGAAACCGGTCAAAATATTTGGTTATTACTGTTATCCAAAGAACAAGAAAAATCTACCTGCTGTCGCGATTATTCATGGCGGAGGAGGTTATGCCCTTTTATCTCGCAGTGTAAAGTTTGCAAAAAAAGGTTATGCCGCTTTATCAATCGATCTTCCCGGAAAAGGGGAATTGAGATGGAACAAATCCCGCTCAACCGGACCAAACATGGATGTTCCAACCTTGCTGCGGGTATCCCCAGATGTAAGTTATAACTATCTCTATCACGCAGTTCCTGCAGCACAATCTGCAATTACCTTTTTAGAACAACAACCGGTTGTTAATAAAAACAAAATCGCAATGCTTGGATTATCTTGGGGCGGAGTAATAACTTTAATCACGAACGGAATTGATAAAAGATTAGCGTCAGCAATTCCGGTTTTTGGATCGGGTTATTTAGATCAAGGATCAACTTGGCAAGCACGGTTTGATGAGTGGATGTCACCGGCCAATAAAAAGGTTTATAACGAATTTATTGATGCAAAAAATTATCTTAAGACACAACATGCCCCCACTCTTTATATGACCGGATCAAACGATCACTGTTATTACATCCCAAACTTTATAAAAAGTTTCCGCAATATGCCAACAGAAAAAACAAAATTAGCAATCTACCCCAATGGAAGACATAGAGTAAGTCAGGTAATGCAAGATAATATTTTTCTCTGGCTACACTCAACTTTAAAAAACAAAGGCCGCTATCCTGATATAAAAAAAGGCAATTTAGCTTATAAAGGAAACTACCTACTTCTACCTGTTTCATTTAAGGGGCCCTATGCTGCTAAAAAAGTTAGTTTATACTATTCAAGATCTGGTGTTGCCGCATGGACTATAAAAAAATGGAAAGAGATTAAGGCACATAAATACAATGGAAAACATTATATAAAAATACCAAAGAAGCTGATTAAGCCAGAAATCATTTTTTATCTTGGTGCAAAAGATACCAGAGGGGCCTTTGTCACCACTCCAATTTGTGCTCTAATGCAACTTAGGCTAAGTGATGGAAGAACCTTTTTTGAAATTACTACACCAATTGAAGAAATCAATTACCATCGTATTTCTCCAAAAACCTGGGAAAAGATTTTCTATACAAAACCAGATATTCCAGGAGATTCTTTTTGGTTGGCTAATGTTGAGCGTGTCGGCGCAAAGGTTACAATTAAAAAAGATTATTACTATATTAAATTGCCGAAAAATTGACTCTACTGCGAAACATAAACATAGGCCGACCCCGCATCAGATTTACTACCTGGATCCGAACCCGCTGCTCCGACAATAAAATCAGCATATCCATCTCCATTCAGATCCCCCGCTCCAGAAACTGATGTTCCAAGGTTGTCATTTGCGGCTTCCCCATCTTTTTGATATAAAAGAGTGCCGTCCGCTCCTGAATATATATAAGCAGACCCTGCATTAGATTTACTACTTGGAGCAGTCGATGCCCCAACGATAAAATCAGCATATCCATCCCCATTCAGATCGCCTGCTCCTGAAACTGATATTCCAAACATGTTCCCAACAGCTGCTCCGTCTTTTTGATATAGAAGACTACCATCTGCTCCTGAATAGACATAAGCTGAACCTGCATTAGCTTTACTACTTGGGTCTGCAACCGCTGCTCCAATAATAAAGTCAGCATATCCATCCCCATTCAGATCCCCCGCTCCTGAAACTGATGTTCCAAACATGTTCCCAACAGCTGCTCCGTCTTTTTGATATAGAAGACTACCATC
>CAYQVW010000004.1:81391-97402 GCA_964421245.1 uncultured bacterium
TGCTCCTGAATAGACATAGGCTGACCCTGCATAAGCCTTACCACTTGGATCGGCATAAGGAGCCCCAATAATAAAATCAGCATATCCGTCTCCATTTACATACCCTGCTCCTGAGACTGGGTAACCAAGACGGTCACCAGCAGTAGCTCCATCCTTTTGATATAAAAGAGAAGGAGAATAGGGATCTAGTGTTCTAACTACTTTGCCACAACCCACAGACAATAATCCAATCAGCAATAACATAAATAAGAGAAAAAAGGAAAACTTTTTCACAATAAAACTCCTATTAAATTGTCTTAATATGAATCTCTTTTAATTGCTTTGAGTCTACTACATCTGGAGCTCCAGTTAAAGGACAAAGTGCGGATTGGGTTTTGGGGAAAGCGATAACATCGCGGATAGAATTCATACCAGCCAACATCATAACAAGACGATCAAGACCTAACGCTATTCCACCATGCGGTGGAGCACCATATTCTAGAGCATCTAATAAGAAACCAAATCGCCGCTTGGCTTCTTCTTCTGAAAAACCTAGGAGTTTGAAAATCTTGCGTTGAGTATCCATTCTATGAATACGAATCGATCCCCCACCCATCTCTACTCCATTTAATACAAAATCATAGGCCTGAGCCTTGATTGATCGAGGATCTTTTGCAAAACGCTCTTCAATATCGTCCCAGCTACCATGTGGAGCGGTAAAAGGATGATGACGAGAAACATAACGTTTTTCTGTCTCTGAATATTCAAAAAGAGGAAAATCGGTTACCCATAGAAAGTGGAATTCATCTTTTTTAATTAAATTTAATTTTTTACCGAGCTCAAGGCGAACTGCAGCTAAAACCTGATTTGCCACATCAAATTTATCTGCAGCAAAAAAGATCACATCTCCGGTCTCAGCCTTAACTGCCTTTAATATCTCATTTATTTCCTCTTCTTTGAAAAACTTGGCTATCGGAGACTTGACCCCCCTGCTTTCAACCGCCATCCAGGCTAAACCTTTAGCTCCAAGTGACTTTGCCAAAGCTTCGAGTTTGTCTAAATCCGTGCGAGAAAACTTCGAAGCCCCTTTTGCATTGATTGCTTTTACTATACCGCCTTTTTCAACAACAGTACGAAAGACTTTGAACTCAACATTCTTAACCGTATCTGAAATATCTACTAATTCTAAATCAAAACGGGTATCGGGCTTATCGCATCCATAACGTGACATTGCCTCCTCCCAGCATAAACGCTTAAAGGGAAGAGAAATCTTTGGAATATGTTTGCCACGATATTGATCAACATCTTTTGATAATTGATCTAGAGAGGTTTTCATTAAACTTTCTATCATATTGTAAATATCTTGTTCGGTAACAAAAGACATCTCGATATCGAGCTGGGTAAATTCTGGTTGACGATCGGCACGTAAATCTTCGTCACGGAAGCAGCGAACTACCTGATAATATTTTTCCATCCCAGAGACCATTAGCAATTGTTTAAACAATTGTGGAGATTGTGGAAGTGCGTAAAATTTACCCTTGTTAACTCGAGATGGAACGAGAAAGTCACGTGCTCCTTCTGGAGTAGATTTTGTTAAGAATGGTGTTTCAATCTCAAGAAAATCCTCTTTATCCATATAATCTGCCATCGCTTTGATGATTTTGTGACGGAAGATTAAATTTTCTCGCATTTTATCTTTGCGAAGGTCAATATAGCGATATTTTAGGCGAACATTTTCATCTGGCTCGGTACCTGTCCCCGCAACTTCAATTGGTGGGGTCTTTGAGGTATTTAATATTTCAAGAGAATCAACAATAACCTCAATTTCACCGGTTGGTATCTTCTTATTTGCAGCCTCTTTGCTTCTTTCAGCAACCTTGCCAGAAACAGAAATGACAAATTCGGATCTAATTCCTTCTGCGATTTTATGTAGTTCTTTTTTGTCGGCATTAATAACAACCTGGATAATTCCAGATCTATCTCTAAGGTCAATAAAGATTAATCCGCCATGATCGCGTCTACGATGAACCCAACCGACTAGGGAAACATTATTATTAACATGAGATTTACGAAGTTCGCCATTCTTGTGTGTGCGTTGCATGGTTTAATTATAGCAGAGGAGAGTCTGGATCCAAAACATATATAACGCCCATCCTCATTCCCAAGGAAAACTTATCAACTTGGGCGTGTGGACGGACTAAATCAGAAACCCAAATTGCTCCATTATTAATGTGGAAACCGAGGACAGAATCTCGTCGAACCTCTGGAAAACGTTCAGGACAAGCAGGATGAGGCATATTAACATAATCTGCCCAGCTAAAAAGGTATCCAGGATACATCTCCAAACCAACCCCATGACGATCAAAATAAAATTGAAGACCAGATTGTGGATTTTTAATTACTGCATGACATGTTTCTAACTTTGGCTCATATACAACTTCATGCCCAGAACAATAATTCTGTTCCATAAAAGCTTTGATATCATAGGGCCTAGTAAAAGCGACGACCAAAGGAACATCTTGGTCTTTTGCCATAATACCAACTGCCCTAACAATGGCCTGCCCCAAACTTCTCAGCTGACCATCAACCATAACTCTTGATTTGCTTTCTGGTTCCTTCAAACAATCAGAAACAACCACCCAAGGACAACTCCAAACATTTGCTCCATCTACCATTGTCTCTGAATAGGTATCATTGGTAGTTAACTTCGCATGAGTCTCTGGAAAATTGACAAGAGAATCCAACATAAGTTTTACAATATTAATCATTGTAACTGGATTTGAAAAATCACCATCTAAGAATCCTAAAAGAACGCTAGTTGGATCAGCTTCCAGTCTGGCCTCAATCAGCTCGGGCGTAACTTGTATTATCCTATTACCATCCTTGATGGGGTTATTATACAATCTTGCAATTGTTGGAGGTTCAACATTCGGAACATCACCAGCAGGGCGAACGCAATAATTTCTATAGCCTCCTCCAGCAGTTGTTAATCGTGCTCCTCCTTTTGACAACAATGCCGTATCTAAAACTGTTTGTTGCATCATATTACTTTTGTTTCGCTTAATACTTATAAAAATTTCACGCGATTTTAATAAAGTCTACAAGCGCCCCATATGATTTACATGCAGTTATTCTATTTCTTAATTCAACCGAATTAGGTAATGCCTTTAAATACCAAATAGTAATTTTTTTCATGAATCCTATCTTGGCTTTTTCTCGAACCTCTTTATATTTTTCCACATACGATAGGTGTTTCAGTAAAACTTCTTTTCTCTCAACAAAATCTGGAGTTCTTCCAGAAAAGAACCAGGGATTGCCCTGTGCCCCACGAGCAACTAAAACACCATCGCAATGAGTCCGATCAAACATCTTTTGAGCGAGTTCAGGAGATAAAACATCTCCAGATCCAAAAACCGGAATAGCAACCGAGGCCTTCGCTTGTCTTATTGCTTCGTAATTCACTACTCCAGAATAACCTTGCTTCATCGTCCTTCCATGAATAAATAAAGTTGAAGCCCCTGCTCTCTCGCAATCTTTCACAATCGATAAAAATTCTTTCTCATCATAGCTGCTATAGCCAATACGAAGCTTTACTGTAATTGGAAGAGAAAGGCTTGAGGAGAGTTTTTTAATTATTTTATAAAGAGGTTTTGGCTTGTGTACTAAATGGGCACCACATTTTTTGCGCAAAACTTTTTTAGCAGGACAAGCAGCATTAATGTCTAAAAAAAGCGGATTGGTTAAAGAAATTAACCGTTTGGCGGCCTCAAGAAGTTGATCAGGCTCTGATCCAAGTAATTGGGCCGCAATTGGTCGGTCTTCCGGAACTGTTTTTACGATGTCCGGTTTAACTTTTCGATTAAAGACAATAGAATTAGCATCAAGCATTTCAAAAAAACAAAATTTTGCTCCATGCTCGCGAGCTACTAAACGAAAAGACAAATCAGAACACCCAGCTAGGGGCGCTAAGAATATATTGGTATCTACATCAAGGGAGCCAATTCTAACCAAGGCTTATTTTTCGTTTTCTGCTACAAACTTCTTGATATCTTCGATATGTTCAACAATCTTTCTAGCCTTTGTTAGGCCAAAAGAAAAAGGATACTTATCCTCATCCCCACCCTTTAAAACTAACATCGGTCTACCTTTAAATTCTGATCTTTCTGCTACCATTTCGATTCCTCCTTGCCTCGAGTTATATCGAGGGGCTTTTTAAAAGAAGGGTCCTGATTTTACTCAGGACCCTCTTTATTCAGACTACTAAATTCTAGAAGCGGTTAAAATTTCTTCTACCGCCACCGCCGCCGCTATCATTGCGTCGGTCAGTCTTTGGTTTAGCTTCGTTAACGGTAACTTCTCTACCGTCCCAGCTGTAACCATTCATAGCTTCAATTGCTTTAGAAGCTTCTTCGTCATTTGCCATATCTACAAATCCGAATCCTCTGGATCTACCAGAAAATTTGTCATTGATGATTCTAGCTGATGTTACTTCACCGAATTCAGAAAACTTCGCCTGTAAATCCTCATCTTTAACAGACCATGGAAGGTTTCCTACAAATAAACTTTTCATAATATAATATTTCTCCTTGTAATTTCTCTGCGATTAATGGAAGTTGTGAAATCCCAAATGAAGAGGCTCACTCTTGAGGAACGTTGCAGATATTATTGTTCTCTTTATATTTACCATTAACTTTCGACCCTTAACATACTAATTATACCCTATTATTGCCATTCTTGTCAAGAATCAAGAGCTCCTTCGCCCTTTATAAGCTTTTGTAAAGCATCAACAAAAGCCATTACTTGATCTCCCGATAGTGCTTCTATCGCCAATTTCGGAGTTCCCCTATCGGCTACGCCAGATTTTCTAATCCAGGCAGTTACAGCAGAAAGATCGTCCCCTTCTCCTGCAAACATTAAGCCCTTGATCAAAGGCCTAGTAACCGCAAAGTTCCTGATCAATTCCTCTGGAATAACATGTGCATGAATCGCCTGAGCAACTGAAGAGATTATATAGGCATCAAGTTCACTCGTGTGTAAACGAGGAACATATTCTTCTTTAATACCCCTCATAAGATTATTAATTCTCTGAGAAGGAAACAATAAACCAAATACTGAAAAGTCCTTAATAATAGAAGCCCTACCTGTAGCTACCAAATAATGTCTATATTCATGTAATATGACCAGATCTTGATAATTTTGATCTTCTTTTGCACTTTCTATATTAAAATGCAGAGCAATTACTCCATCAATCTTATCAACAAAACCGACTGCCCTTTTCCCCTCATAAAAATAGGGATTAGGTCTTTGATCTCCCAAAAGGATTTCTCCCCAATGATCTACTTTTGCTGCAAATACACTTAACCTTGAAGATGCACGCTCTAGTAGAAGTTCTGAATCTAATCTTGCACCCTCCTCCTTAGTTAGTCCACCTCGCAATGGTCGGGCCATCTCAATTTTAAAATGTAATTCATCAGTTAATCCGATCGATTCAGCTGCAGCATTATATTCTCTCCGTCTTGCTAAGCTATTTATTGGCATAGCAAGTGCGTTTACTAAAGACTGTGGAGCTTTCGTTCCAATCGCATGTTTCAGCCCTATTAATAACTGCACTTCATAAGGAAGACTAATAGCCCTTCTTTGTAGTGCCGTCCGTGCGGCTGCTGTTGCGTTTATTGCTATCATATCTATATATATATCGTCAAATTCGGGTCAAAATTTCAATCAATTAAGGTATAATATAGCACTATGAACATATTAGACGCAATGCTCGAGAATTCGTTTAAAAAGCTAGAAGACGGATCAGAGGCCTTCTACCCTTGGGGAATATTTGGAAAAGGCAGAATAATCCCAAATCAGGAAGAAAAGAAAAAACTGCAAAACTATCTTAGATTCTTATATATTACCTCTTTCATCATTATGATTATTATGATTGCAACCAGAGCATATATTCCATTCATTCTACTCTCAGCAATAATAACAATTATCTGGCAGCTATCATTAAATAAACAAGTAAAAAACTATAAAATTTCTGAAATAAAAATAACCTATTCGGAAAACATGAAAAAGTCCTCAAAAAATTATCCTGCTGCCTTTAAATGGTTTGGACTTATTATGGGTATTTTCATGGCATTGTTGGGATTATTATTTTTAATTGTTATTCCTACCTTTCCAGAAGCTGCAATTGGAATATTTTTAATAATTGCCGGGGTATTCTGCATTTACTCATATGGAAAGATGCTTAAGGGCTCTTGATTAAATTTCTTGGAAAGATATAGCTATCCCATTAACAATCTCTGAGCAATAGTCTGTTCAGTTCCATGAGATGAACGCAATAGCATACTTCGGATTATAAGACTACTAACAATAGCATCGATGTGAGCAGTCTCTCTTCTTACCACTTCAAGTGCCTGATTAATCAGACAAAAGTCTATCCCTCTTACCAATACCCGATAAAGATCACTAGCATATTCATTAATGTTTGGGAGACTTGAACGCCCTAACAGATAAGACTTAGTCTCTTTTAGAAGAATAAAAAAACCAGTTAAGTCTTCTATAAACACTTTTCCATTTAAATAATCTCTGGAAATATCCTCCAATAATTGTAATTTAAGCCCTGCATTTAGGAAGTCAAAATAATCTTTTCCCTCCTCCATATTTAAAAGAATAATATGAAATAGCTCCAATTGGCTTTCTGGAATTAACTGACGCCATAATTCAGAAGAAATACAAAAGTCATCTTCAAGGACTCCTGGCGCACAAAACAATTGATCAAATCCTACCGTATTTTCTTGAGCTACCTCCTTCCTTTCAAAATGTCTTGACTCTTCTATTTGTTTAGCATCTTCATTAATATCTTCTTTTCTCGCCCAAATCTTGACGGTAGCAGGATTATATGAATAATTATCTACCCACTGTAATGAAATTGAGTTTTGCCGTTCTGATCTCGTTACTGGATCAACTAAGGCTCTTCCACAAAGAAAATCAAGCGACTCCCTCTTAACTACTTCATCTCTCCAAGGACTGCCAGTACGAGATTTCTTGTCAGCCCAAATTCTTAATCGCCCTAATTGTTGTTTTGTAATTACGAGTCCCATATACTATTATCGATAATTTTAATATGAAATTTCATTAATTTTATCACGATAAAAAATGCATGAGAATGCACTTTCATCCATCAACACCAAAGGGATTTTGGGTTTATGCCGATACATTAAGAGCCGCCTTAAAAAACGGAGAAGAGGTTGGATCGGGAAGTTATGGGAAAATCATTCCCGTAGAATCAAGATCAGGAACAATCGTTGCAGCCAAAATACCAATAGATGATAAAGGAAAACCTCAGGTAAAGAGAGAAGGAAGAGTTCTTTATCCTCTCTCATCCCATCCTAATGTTGTAGAACACTATGCACATGGAGAAATCGACGGAAACCCATTTATAATACTTGAACTACTCAAGAAAGGGGTTGACTTAGAACAGATCTACGAAGGGATAGGGCCAATAGGTTTACCATACTTTCTTCCAACTCTCGAAGACATTACTCGAGGCATTCTACATCTTCATGCGCAAAACATAGTTCACAGAGATATTAAACCAAGCTCAATTTTTGTTTTTGATGATCACAGTACAAAAATTTTAGACTTTGGAATTGCATGTCAAGAAGGAATAAAAATGAGGAGAGAAGAAGAGGCAGACAACCTTGTCTTTTATACTCCAGCCTATGCTTCTCCAAGCATTTTACTTGGTAATCCACCAACTGCACAAGATGATTTATATTCACTGGGCCTTCTTTCTCTTGATATCCTAACCGGAAAAACAGCTATTGACGAGATAAGACAAGCATATGGTTATTCTGAGGACTCAGACGGGTATCTAACTTGCCACGATCATTTAGAAGAATATGTCCTAAATTGTGGACTAGGAATCCTAGGAATAGCCCTAGTTTTAAAACTAACCACCGGTTATGAAAATGAGGGCGACTTCTTCCCAACTGCCTTCCACTTATTAAAATTTCTTGAAGGGATAAGGACTGGGGAAATATTTATATGAGCAGACTTTCAAGAACTCAACATAGGACGCTGCGTGTTTGGCCAGCCAACTTGGCAGCCTACGCAGCAACACCAAACCCAAACGCAGAGAGCACAACCGCTACTATTTCTCCTATGACTGTCTTCCCAAAAAGGAGACTTATACTAAAGAGATCACTTGAACCAGATTTTGATCACGCGATTGTGAGAGAACGCAGAGTATTATCAGCAATTCCTCGACACCAAAACATCATTGAGCTACACGGATCCGGAAACTATATGGGCCGACCCTATCTGTTATTGGAAGACCTTGGCAAAGAAACCGTACAAGACAAGCTCGATAGTGGATTAACCTTTTCTGCCCAAGAAACCTGGCCCGTCATAAAAGAAGTAGCACGAGCCCTGGCACATATTCATAAACATGGACACGTACACAGAGATGTCAAACCCGAACATATTTCCCTAAAAGAAGGCAGAGTTGGGCTTTTCGACTTCGGAATAACTGTAATAGAAGGACAGATAACAAAAAGAGAAAAAGATAAAGGAAGCCTTTTCTGCACCCCCCAATATGGACATCCCGAGGCCTTGGAGGGAAGACCCCCTGCAAAACATTTCGACACCTATTCTCTTGGGTTACTTGCCTTTGAAATGCGAACTGGTCAATGTTTACTTTCTGAAATTGTTAAGAAAATCTGTCAAAAAAACTTATATGCGCTACTAGGCCCTGTAATAGTTTATCGTGCTGCGAGCAAACATATAAAAAACTGGGTTGAGGGCGAACAAAATATTGCTCCTTATGAAAAAGAGCTAATATTAAGAATGACCCTCGGCAATAATCGCTTTACAGATTGCGATCAAATTGTCAGTGCGCTATAGTTTTTAGCACTTCCTCAAAGGAAAGTTCTTCTTGAGATGCAGACTGCATATCTCGCAGAACAACTATATTTTTCTTTAACTCTTCTTCTCCAATAATCAAAACGTACTTTGCACTAATATTGTTGGCTTTCTTTAATTGTCCCTTAAGTTTTCGTCCAGCATAATCCATGTCAGCAGAAATTCCAGCTTTGCGAGCTTTGTAAAGGTATTCTATTGCCTTGTTCTTTGCTTCCTCACCAAGTGGTGCGATATATAAGGTTATAGGTGATAGGTTATAGGTTTTAGTATTAGAAGTTTTTAATATTTCAACAAGTCTTTCAATCCCAATCGCAAATCCAACTGCTGGAATATCTTGCCCACCAAAATCTTTCACTAAATTATTGTAGCGCCCTCCCCCACAAACTGCATTTTGGGCTCCAAGTGAACTAGAAATTATTTCATAAGTTGTTTTTGTATAATAATCTAGTCCTCGAACTAATCTTTTGTTGATTTTGTAGTTTACAGATAGGGTGTCGAGAATAGATTTTAATTTTTCAAAGTGATCTTTGCATTCTGGGCAAAGAGAATCAGTAGTTGATGGTGCATCTTCAATAATCTTTTGGCATTTTGGCTTCTTACAATCTAATACTCGCAAGGTATTATGTTGATAGCGTTTATGACAATCTTCACACATCTTAACAACACTACCTTTTAGATAGTGTTTTAGATTTTTAATATAATCTGGACGGCATTTTTTACAACCAACCGAGTTTAAATCAACTTCCAGGTCATTTAATCCTAAATCTTTGAAGATCGAAACAGCTAAAAGAATGGTTTCCGCGTCGAGTGCCGGATCATCTGACCCAAAAGCCTCTATTCCAACTTGGTGGAATTGACGATAGCGACCAGCTTGCGGTCTTTCATAACGAAACATCGGTCCAAAGTAGTAAAGTTTGGTAATTATGTCTTTCGAAATCAGATTATGCTGAAGACAAGAGCGAACAATCGGAGCGGTCCCCTCTGGACGAAGGACCACATTGCGTTTTCCTTTATCTAGGAAAGAGTACATCTCTTTTGAGACAATGTCAGTTGATTGGCCAACTGCACGAGCAAAGAGCTCGGTCATTTCTAATAGAGGGGTGCGAATTTCATGATAACCGTAGCGCTCAAAATTTTGAGCGGCTACTTTTTCAATAATCTGCCACAAAGGAGCCTCTTCCGGTAGGATATCTTTCATTCCTCGAAGTGTCTGATATTTCATATCAAGTGGATTATAACATATAAGTGAAATTTTTTGATCATTTGTGCGATAAATATGCAATGGGACACATACAATTAACTTCCGGAAGCAGATTTGCAAATGACCGATACATAATTCAAAAACCACTTCATCAATTATCAGATGAGGGGCAGAGAATAAGAACAACTGTCTATCAAGCCCACGATTCAGAATTATCTCAAGACGTTGCACTTAAAATTGGGGAAAGAAATATAAAAACATATAAACAATTACAAATGGAAGCAATTGTATCAAAAAAACTTTATCCCCACCCCGCTTCTCCAATAATTTATGATCATCAAACCTTGGAAGAATATCATTTCTTATCCATGCAATTAATAGAAGGAAAAACTCTTGAAGATATAATATATGCCAGAAGCCATATTCCCCTCAATAGAATAATAGACATAACTTTAACTATCTGTTGTGTATTATATAATCTACATCGAATCGGTTTAATTCACAGGGATCTCAAGCCTGGGAATATTTTATTCGGCGATCATACCTACCTCCTTGATTTTGGAATTGTCGCTTCACCAAAAAATACTGGAGGTAGAACCGTAGGAACACCAGGCTATATGTCATCAGAACAGGCAAGAGGATCCTCTCTAGACTATCAAAGTGATATTTGTTCACTTGGAATTGTGCTTTATGAAATGCTAACCGGGGAAAACCCAATGTGGGACTCAAATACTACTAGCACGATATGCAATCACATATTCGTCTCATTTCCAAAATTGCCAATCAATTGTTTGTTTGAACGTTTTTTTCTTCCTAAAAACCCACAAACGGAATACATTCATGAAATACTAGAATTAATCATAAGAAGGATGACTAGAAGAGATAGAACAAACAGATATCCAACCATTCTTGAAGTAATTCATGAGCTTAGTAGATTAAAAACGTTTCTTTGATATTAGAAACAGCAAGGGGATTTATTTGATATCCAAACTAAAGGGTGGAACATCAGCAACTTTTTCAAAAACCACACTACCATCTGGAGATCTTAAAGTTATAAATCCATTTCTTTCAAATAGCCCTTGTAAAACCTCATTTTTATCAGCCTCATTGCCCGGAACACAAAGACCACCAAGTTTTAACATATAATTAATTTGCCAGAAAAAAACTTCTTCAAAAGAACTAACCTCATCACATTCAAGAACTCGAGTAGAAGTTACCACATCAAAACTTCCTTGGTCGTTTTTCAAGCTTGAAAGTAATACTGTCTGAATTAATAAGTGATAGTTTAGATCAAAATCTAGCAAGACTAAAACATAGCGATGCAACACTATCATTTCATTTTGTGGCCAGTGCTACATTAGGTATTGATAGAATAACTCTGAGCGAACAGCTCCCAGGAGTAGCTTCTGTTTTCGGTGAGATTAGATAAGAGCTTCGGCAATATTTGAAACGGCAATAATTTCGATTTTTGACTTCTTAATCTGCGAGGAATTCCCTTTTGGAATAATAATTTTCTTAAAACCAAGTTTTTCCGCTTCTTGAATTCGAGCTTCGATCTGTGAAACTGCTCGAACCTCGGAAGTTAGGCCAACCTCTCCAATTAATAAAGTATCTGGTGAAACAACTTTTTTCTTATAAGACGAAGCAATGGCAGCGGCAACCGCCAAATCAGCTGCTGGTTCAGTAATTTTAACTCCACCAGCCACATTAATAAATATATCCTGCGAAGACAACTTCATATTAAGACGATTTTCTAAAATAGCTGCAATCATAGAAACTCGATTATAGTCTAATCCAACAGTTGTGCGTCTCGGAACTACCATCTTTGTAAAAGAGACTAACGCCTGAATTTCGAGCAGCAATGGTCGGCTTCCTTCTATAATAGAAGTAACGACTGAGCCTGGAGCATCCTTTGGACGTTCAGACAAAAAGACTTCTGATGGGTTAGCTACTGGAACCAGCCCCTCTTTTTTCATTTCAAAAATCCCAACTTCATGAACGGAACCGAAACGATTTTTAACTCCTCGAAGAAGTCGGTATTGACGATGTCGCTCTCCTTCAAAATATAAAACCGTATCAACCATGTGCTCCAAGATTCTAGGACCGGCCAGATTTCCTTCTTTGGTAACATGACCGACTAAGAAAGTAGCTATATGTGTTGTTTTCGCTAATGACACTAAGTAGGCACCAGAATCCCTAATTTGAGAAACCGATCCAGCAGCTGAGGCTACATCTTCTCGATAAATAGTTTGGATAGAGTCTATTATTAAAAGTTTAGGTTTTATCTCTTCAATCGCTTTTTCTATCGCAAAAAGATTAGTCTCTGGTAAAAATTTAACGTTTTTAGAAAGTGCCCCTAATCTCTCCGCCCGCATGCGCACCTGTTTAGCAGATTCTTCTCCAGAAACATAAAGAACTGTCCCTTTTATTAAATTAGCAAGCTGAAGCATCAAGGTAGATTTCCCAATCCCTGGATCTCCACCTACCAAAACAACCGATCCTGGAACTATTCCCCCACCAAGAACCCTATCTAGTTCATCAAGTGTTGTTTGTATTCTTTGCTCTGAATTATATTCTATATCTTTTATATTTATTGGTTTTGTTTGGAATTTGGAACTTGGAACTTGTAATTTGTTTGCATCTTGTCTCTTGGTTATTAATGTTTCCTCAACGAGGGTGCTCCACTCCCCACACGATCCACATTGTCCAGCCCATCGAGGATAGTCCTGTCCGCAGCTTTTACATACAAATTTAGTTTGGGTCTTCACAGAGGGTTATCCTCCTCTTTTTTTCTTAGTAACAAAAGAGAGTTTGTCTTTTGTAAAAGATGCTTCTATTGATGATCCAAAACCGAGCTTGCCACGCAGCACACTCTCAGAAATTGGATCTTCAACAAAGTCTTCCATGGTTCGCCGAAGCGGTCTGGCCCCAAATTTTGGATCGTAGGATTTATCAACCAGAAAACTCTTGGCTTTTTTCTTAAGTTTTAAGTTTAGTCCCTTCTCTTCCATACGTTTATTGAGATCAGAGAGCATAATATCAATTATTTGAGAAAGGTCTTCCTTAGATAAGGCCTTAAATACAATTGCTTCATCAACACGGTTAATAAATTCCGGTCGAAATTCCTTTTTTAACTGATCTAAAACATTCTTTTTCATTAAGTCGTAATTAGTTGCATCATTCTTGTCTCCCATAAAACCGATGGTCGATTCTTTTTGGATCAATTCTGCTCCGGTATTTGAGGTCATAATAATTACGGTGTTTCGAAAATCGACTTTTCTACCTTGAGTATCGGTTAATTGTCCATCTTCTAAAATTTGAAGCAGAGTATTTAAAACATCTTTGTGTGCTTTTTCTATTTCATCAAATAAAACAACCGAATGAGGACGGCGACGCACTGGCTCAGTTAATTGTCCTCCTTCACCAAAACCGACATATCCTGGAGGAGAACCCATAAGACGGGAAACAGTATGTTGTTCCAAATATTCTGACATATCAATTCTAACCATTGCATCGGTATCACCGAATAAAAATTCGGCTAGGCGTTTTGCTAGTTCAGTCTTACCAACCCCGGATGGCCCAAGAAAAATAAAAGATCCGATTGGTCGACGTGGATCTTTAAGGCCTGCTCGAGAACGCCTGATTGATTTTGCCATCGCCCTAATTGCTTCGTCTTGTCCAACAATTCTTTTCTTTAGTTCTTCTTCCATTTTTAATAAACGCTCTGTCTCTTCAGAGGTTAATTGACTAACTGGAATTCCAGTAGATTGGGCAATAACCTCTGCAATGGTTTCTGAGGTAACTGCTGGAAGTTTTTCATACTCAAGTTTGACCGATTTTTTAGATATATCTTCAAGCTCACCACGAAGCACTTCTTCCTCATCACGAAGTGTTGCTGCTTCTTCAAACGCTTGGCTACTAACGGCTGCTTCTTTCTTTGCTCTAATTTTTTCTAGCTTTTTATTTATTTCGATTAATTCAGGAGAAGCGGCTGACGATCTAAGCATTATACGAGAAGAGGCTTCATCTAAAAGATCGATCGCCTTATCCGGTAAGCGACGTTCAGAAATGTATCTTTCAGAAAGTCGTGCCGCAGAAACCAGGGCATCCTCTGTTATTCTAACTCGGTGAAATTCTTCATAGCGCCCCTTTAATCCCTTAAGTATCTCTAATGTTTCCTGAATACTCGGTTCCTCAACCATAACCGGCTGAAAACGCCGCTCAAGTGCAGGATCCGATTCAATTCTTTTTCTATACTCATCCAGTGTAGTTGCACCAATAACTTGTAATTCTCCGCGAGCTAAAACCGGTTTTAAGATATTTGCAGCATCCATGGCACCCTCCGCAGCGCCTGCACCAATTAAAGTATGAATTTCATCAATAAACAAAATTACATTTGAGGCCTTTTTAACCTCAGCCATTATCTTTTTAAGTCTCTCTTCAAATTCTCCGCGATAACGAGTCCCCGCAATCAAAAGCCCCAAATCCAGCGTTATAAGACGCTTGTTCATTAAAGGTCTTGGAACATTGTGAGTTACAATCCGCTCTGCTAACCCCTCAACAATCGCTGTCTTTCCAACCCCAGCTTCACCAATTAAAACCGGATTATTCTTTTTTCTACGAGCTAAAATCTGAATCACTCGCTCAATCTCTTTTCCACGACCAATTACTGGATCAAGCTTTTTAGTTGCGGCTAAACGAGATAAATCGCGACTAAAATTATCCAACATTGGAGTGGTGCTTTTTTGCGGACCACGTACAGCTGTTTTGTGACGATGCATCTCTTCGCCAAGAACAGAAACCAAGCGGTTCTTTGAATTTTGATAATCCAAGTTAAATTGATTGAAAATTGCTCCAACAATTCCAGTCCCTTCGCGCAACATTCCAAGAAAAAGGTGCTCAATCCCAATATAGCTGTGTCCCAAAGCCCTAGCCTCTTCCCAGGCTAATTCTATGACTCTTTTAATTTGAGGGTTAAATGGCAGATCCCCCGCTTTTCCACTGTGATGGCTTGATTTAATATACTCCTCTAGAGTTGTTTTCAGCTCTGTTGGAGAAGTTTTTAATTGTTCTAAATTCTTGAGAATAACAGATTCTTTTTCACGCAACATTCCCAAAAGCAAGTGCTCTGCCCCTACATAATTACAACGGGTTCGTCTTGCCTCTTCTTGTGCAGCCATAATTGTTCTAATGGCGGGCTCAGTAAATCTCTCAAACATGATTAAAGTATATCAGATTTTAAAATGAGAGGATAGAGGATAGAAGTAAAAAAAGATAAAGCCTAAATAGAATTTATTGTATTTGTTCCAATATTTCTAATGTTTCTGAATTATCTGGATCAATTCTAAGAACTTCTTGGGCAATTTCTCGAACTTTATGAGAAAGACCACGGCTAAGACAATACATTAGTAAATCAAACCATTTTTCGAGAAGGGTTTCATTGATTGTTTCATGCGGCTCTGGATCGTAACTTCCTATAATCATCTTAAACAAAAGAGTAGTATTAGGATGTTTTTTAAGCCTTTCTTTATAATGCTCAACAATAGATTCTGCGACATCGGTATCAGCCTCACTAAAACGACAGAATCTGTGAGCTTTAATTCCTTGAAGCTCTACTTGACTGAAAAATTCATATCTTATTGACAAATATCTATCATAAATTTTTAATCGTCAAAAACAGGCAAAAATTTCAGTTTTTCTTGCAGGATAATCGGATAGAAACAATCACCCCACAATAAATTGTGGGGAATTTATGAACAAAAAATTCCCCAGACTTCAGTCTGGGGTGTATTCATTTGGATTCATAAAGAATTTTTCCTGTTTCTATTATTTTTTTTATAAACGAACCCGGCAGTTTCTTGTATACTCCAACCAAAATGGTTTTCGGTTAAGCAGAGCTTAATAAATGCATTTTA
>CAYQVW010000005.1:0-85791 GCA_964421245.1 uncultured bacterium
CCGGATCATATCTTAATTTAGGCTAAAAGTGGTCCAAAGATTGGGGTCAAGCTCATAGAATCTGCTCTTCTTCCTGATCCCCTGATTCCCTAGTTCCCAATCTCCTGGTCTCCTGATCTCCTGATCCCCTCAACTTATTTTACATCTGCTGATTCTAAGAATGCCTTGTTTGTCTTAAACTCTGCAATTCTCTTCATTAGTTGTTCGGTTGCATCAGTTGTATCATAATCAGACATGATTTTTCGAAGCAATCTAATTTTACCCAATTCTTTTTCGCCCATCAGCAATTCTTCTTTTCTGGTTCCAGACATCTGAATATCAATTGCCGGAAAAATTCTCATGTTAGCCAGCTTTCTGTTTAGATGTAGCTCCATGTTACCAGTTCCCTTAAATTCTTCATAGATAATGTCATCCATACGAGATCCGGTTTCAACTAGTGCGGTTGCAATAATAGTTAAGCTTCCACCTTCTTCAATATTGCGTGCTGCCCCGAAGAATCTTTTTGGCCGATGCAAACAGGTTGGATCCAATCCACCAGAAAGTGTTCTTCCAGATGGTGGCGTGACCAAATTGTAGGCACGAGCTAAACGGGTGATTGAATCAAGCAAGACCACTACATCTTTTTTGTTTTCAACTAAACGTTTGGCTGATTCAATTAATAATTCAGCAATATGGATGTGGGCCTCAGGTGGCTCATCAAAAGTTGAAGCAACTACTTCTCCATTGACAGAGCGACGCATATCGGTAACCTCTTCTGGTCTCTCATCAACCAATAATACCTTGATCATTGCATCTGGGAAATTTTCTGTAATACTATTTGCAATGTTTTTTAGTATTGTGGTTTTACCTGCCTTGGGGGGAGATACTATCATTGCACGTTGACCCATACCAATTGGGGCAACTAAATCAATTAACCTGGCTGCCATTGGACACTTTGCGTATTCTAATACATATCTTTCATCTGGAAAGATTGGTGTTAAGTGATCATAATAAATTCTATCCCGAGTTAATTCTGGATCTGCAGAGTTTATTGCTTCAATTTTTAGGAGACTATAATATTTTTCCCCCTCTTTTGGTGGGCGGATTTGACCAGAGACAGTATCTCCGTTTTGCATATTAAATCTTCTGATTTGAGTTTGAGAAACATAGATATCATCGCGGGAGGGGAGATATCCAGAAGTTCTTAAGAATCCGTATCCTTCTGGAAGGATTTCTAATACCCCCTTAGCAAAAATATTTCCCTTTTGTTGAGTCTGGGCTTCTAGGATCTTAAAAATAAGATCGTGCTTCTTCATCTGCTTATAATTATTCAACTTCAGCTTTTTTGCTACCTCGTATAGTTCCTGTAATGTTTTACCTTCTAATGCAACAATATCCATTCTCTTTTCCTCCTTTAAATTTTTCAACCTTATTTAAATGCCGAAGGTGGGAGTTGAACCCACACGCCCGCGAAGGCTCACGATTTTGAGTCGTGCGTGTCTGCCAGTTCCACCACTTCGGCCTATCCTTCAATAAAAAATCCCATGTTGCGGAATTTCCTGTATCTATCCGCAATTAATTCACGGGGAGAAAGTTTAGATAATTCACTAAGATGCTTCTTTATCGTAGCCTTGATGTTGTCGGCAGTTTCTTGGTAATTGTTGTGTGCTCCGCCGACCGGCTCTCTTATTATCTCATCAATTATGTGTATTTCCAATAGATCTTTTGCTGTGATCTTTGATACCTCCGCAGCATGAGGTGCTTTTTTGGCATCTCGAAAAAGAATTGATGCACAACCCTCCGGAGATATTACAGAATAAATGGAATAATCCAGCATCAAAACCCTATTTCCCATTCCAATACCTAGCGCCCCACCAGATCCACCCTCGCCGACGATTATGGAGACAAATGGAACTTGAAGTCCGGCCATTGAACGCAGATTTTTTGCAATTGCTTCTGCTTGTCCACGTTCTTCTGCCCCAATACCAGGGAATGCTCCTGGGGTATCGATAAAACTTACAATTGGAACATTAAATCTTTCTGCAAAACGCATTAGGCGTAAAGCCTTACGGTATCCTTCTGGATGGGCCATACCAAAATTACGGAATATATTTTCTTTTGTGGTATCTCCCTTTTGATGTCCAATTACCACAATTGATTGATCAAAAGAGGAATCTCCCAAAGCTGAGCTTTTTTTACAATTGGGGAGGTGCGCGATTCCGCCGATTAGGGCAGGGTCGTCTCCATAGTTGCGATCACCCTTTAATTCTACAAAATCTTCAAAGATAAGATTTATCAGGTCTAGTGCACTTGGTCTTTTTAGGTGTCTTGCCACTTGGACAATTTGGATTGGAGTAAGTTTTGAAAATATGTCTCGTTTTAGTGTGCTGATCCGTTTTTCAAGCATGTGGATCTCTTCTGACATATCAAGGCCTTCTTTAGAAGTTTTATGAAGAGCTTCGATCTTTTTATAGAGATCAGCTAGTGGCTTTTCAAATTCCAATAATATTCTTTTGTTATTGTTTTTTTGCATTTTTAAAAAAGGTTAATATTTTACTAAGAGTTTCTTTTATGTTTTCTCTTTCGCATATAATATCGACCATTCCATTTTTTTCTAGAAATTCAGATTTTTGAAATCCGGCTGGTAATTTTTGTCTGATAGTCTGTTCAATTACCCTTGGCCCCGCAAAACCGATTAGGGCTTCTGGTTCTGCGATGTGTATATCGCCAAGCATTGCAAAGCTGGCGGTTGTTCCACCGGTAGTAGGGTGGGTCATAATTGAAATATAGGGAACCCCGACCTCTCTTAAGCGGCTTAGTGCGGCTGAGGTTTTTGCCATTTGCATAAGTGACATAATTCCTTCTTGCATTCTTGCACCACCAGAAGAGCTAAAGATTATTAATGGAATCTTTTTCTCTAGGCAATATTCGGCAATGCGTGTTACCTTTTCTCCAACGACAGATCCCATGCTCCCTCCCATAAAAGAGAAATCCATAATTCCGATCCCAACACGTTTTTTGTTAATTGTTCCGCTTCCAATTGTAATTGCATCTTTTAAGTTGGTTTTTTGTTCGCTCTTAACCAATCGTTGTGAATAGGGGATAGAATCTACAAAATTGAGAAAATCTTTTGAACGAATGTTGGGGCTTAATTCTTTGAACGAGCCTTCATCAAGCGTTATTAAAATTCTCTCTTTAGATGACACTTTAAAATGAAAGCCACACTTTGGGCAAACTTTATCGTTTGCATCCAGGTCCTTGTTGAATATTGCACTGCGGCATTTTAAACACTTAGTCCATAGATTGCTTGGGATATCCAATTTCTCTGGATCAGGATTTTCCCCGTTCTTTTCTCTCTTTTTTAGGAACCAGTTATGTAGAGATAGTTTTGGCATGATTTATAAAAACCTCAAACGTCAAACTTCAAAATCAAAAATAAATTCCAATTCCCAACTTCAAACTGGAATTTTGTTGTTGGGATTTTGGATTTATTTTGATGTTTGGATTTTGTCATTGGGATTTCGGATTCTATTTGTTGAAAACTGATGTTGTCATAGATTTCTAGATTTGCTATAATTAGTATAACTCAAACACAAGTTTTTTGTCAATAGGAGGATTGGATGGCCAATATTAAATCAGCAAAGAAGAGAATTCTAGTTACAGAGAGAAATAGAAAAAGAAACTTAGTTTACAAGAATAATCTTAAACGCCTTGTAAAAGCGGCTACCAAAGCATTAAAAGAGGGTAGCTCCGACGCTAAAAAAGCAGTAAGCCTTGCAGTACAGGCAATTGATAAAGCCGCAAAGAAGAACGTAATTAAGAAGAATAATGCTTCACGTAAAAAATCTCGTTTAATGAAAGCCTTAGCTAAAAAAGCTTAGCATGCAACTTCGCGCCCGCTCAAAAATCAATCTTAACCTTCACATAGTAGGAAGAAGAGAAGACGGATTTCATGAAATTGATTCTATTATGCAATCGATTTCTCTAGCCGACCAAATAAAACTTAGCCCAGTGTCCAAAGGGATTAAAATAATTTGTACCAATCCTCTTATTCCGACAGACAATCAAAATACAGCTTTCAAAGCAGCAGAGCTTTTTTTTGAAAGGACTAAAATAGATAAAAGAGTAAGGATTGAAATTCAAAAACTAGTTCCACACGCAGCGGGTTTGGGTGGTGGATCGGCCGATGCGGCAGCGGTTTTAGTCGGACTCAATATAATGTACAAGGCAAAGCTTTCTGAATCTGATTTAAAGAGATTGGGTGAGGAAGTCGGATCGGATGTCCCTTTTTGCATTACGGGAGGGACGGCACGCGTTAGAGGAAGAGGCGAGTTGGTTGAGCCGATTGATCCTTTACCAAAAAGTTGGTTTGTTTTAGTAACACCACAGATTTTGATTTCAACCGCCTGGGTATATCAAAATTTTGATCCAGTTTGGTTAAAAGAGGGGAGAATGGTGGGTACTCATAATCCGATAACTTCTTTACAATTATATAATGACTTAGAGAAAGTAGTTTTGCCAAATTATCCTGAAATTGAAAAAGTGAAGAAGGAACTTATTGATTTAGGATGTCTTCAATCCTTGATGTCTGGTTCTGGGTCTTCTGTTTTTGGTTTAGTTGATTCAGAAGAGAAGGGGAAGAAAATTCTAAATATCATCCGCAAAAAATATCCGCAGAGTTATTTGGTTGAGAGTGTTGATAAGGGTGTGGTTGTGCGGAGTATGTTATAATAAAAAACACTTATGTTTGAATTTAATAATAAGATAAAAGAGTGTGATCTTCTAAAAAATGGACTCGATTCTCACCGCCCCTTTTCCCAAGATGTTTTGAAACAATTAAAAGAGTACTACAAAATCAGCTTAACCTACACCAGTAATGCTATAGAGGGGAATTCTTTAACAGAAACAGAGACTAAAGTAGTAATCGAAGATGGAGTGACCATTGGTGGAAAGCCGCTAAAAGATCATTTGGAAGCCCTGGGTCATGCTTTGGCTTATGATTTTGTTTATGATTTGGTTAAGAACAAGAAAGAACTTTCTGAGGCCGATATCTTAAAGATGCACCATCTTTTCTATGAGAAAATTGACGAAGAAAAAGCTGGACAATATCGCAAAGTAAAAGTTTTTGTCTCTGGAACAGATTATATCTTCCCATCTCCAGAAAAAGTTCTATCCTTAATGAAAAATTTTGCAAAAGAAATTCCAAAACAAAAGAAGAAATTGCACCCGATTGAGTTTGCAGCTTGGTTACATATGCAGTTTGTAAATATTCATCCATTTGTAGATGGTAATGGTAGGGTTGCTAGATTACTTTTAAACTTAGCTTTGCTTCAATCAGGCTATGTGGTAACCATTATTCCACCAGTCGTCCGCGCAAATTATATTGATATTGTAAAATCTTGTCAGAAATCAGGAAAACTGGAATCCTTTTATGATTTTATCTCCAATATGGTTTGGGAAGCATTAAAAGAGCAGTTAAGATTGATAAAAGGGAAATAATTTAGAGACCCTTTTTTATCTTTTTAAGGATATCTAAGTCCGATAGGTCTTTTTTTCTGCCGGCTGCTTTTTTCATTTTTATAAGATCATCCAGGGAAGCAAAATTAACCATTATCTTTCCGATCTTGCCAGCTTTCTTGTTTTTCCAAACCTCTTTAAAGGTTATTCCAGTCACAAATGGGTGGATATCTGTTTCGACTGCATATTGACGAATCAGAAGCTTTTTAGTTAGCAAATCATCAATAGTAATATCAGAAACATCATAACCAAAATCTTTCAATCCTTTCCAGATTCTTTGGGCGTTTTCCCGTGTAGCTTCGATAAAAATGTCAGTGTCAAGAGTGTTTCTAGAATAGCCGTGCATTGGAAAGGCCATTGCTCCAATGATGACGAACTTAGCCTTACGTTCTTTTAATAATTTCAGAAGGTTTTCTATGTCCATTGTTAATTAGCATCTTAAGGACAGTCTTTGAATGTTTAACCATCATTCTAAATCTTTCAGTCAAAGAGAGCGAACGCTGATATTTTAACTCGAAATCCAGCTCTTTTTTTTCATTATGTTTTCTTGATTTGTATACTGGCATTACAAAAATTGTAACATGTAAGCGGGTTGTGGTCAATTTTAGTAGTATAATAAAATATGCTCAAATTCCTACCAACTACCAAAAAAGAACTCGGCTCAAAAGCTCTTGATATCATCATCGTCTCTGGCGATGCCTATGTTGATCACCCCAGTTTCGGCCCAGCCTTAATTGGACGTTTTCTTGAATCAAAAGGCTTTTCTGTTGGAATAATTCCTCAACCAGATTGGAAGTCGGACAAGGACTTTCTTGAGCTTGGAAAACCAAAACTATTCTTTGCCGTAACTGCTGGCAATCTTGATTCAATGGTTAATAATTATACTGCAGATAAAAAGATCCGCCGTAACGATATGTATTCTCCGGAAAATAAAGGTGGGAGAAGGCCGGATAGGGCTACTATTGTCTATGTCAATAAGCTCAAACAGCTATTCCCAGATTCTAAAATAGTAATTGGTGGGGTAGAAGCAAGTTTGCGGCGCTTTGCGCATTATGATTTTTGGAGCGACAAAGTACGCCGATCATTGCTTTTTGATTCTAAGGCGGATGTTTTGTTTTATGGGATGTCTGAAAAGGGAATCCTCCGCTTCGCGAACGTCCAACGTCCAACGCCCAACGTCCAAACAAATCAGAAATTACAAATTCCAAATTCTGCAATAATTAAAAAAGATATATCGGAATACAAAGATTATCTGCTATTGCCGTCGTTTGAAGAGGTTTCCTCAGATAAAAAGAAGTATGCTGAAGTGTTTAGGCTTTACTCATTAGAATATGCCAAAAAATATCCGCGAGTAATCATTCAACCATGCCAGGGGAGATATTTGGTAGTTAATCCGCCGGAGAATTTGAGTCAGGAAGATTTTGAAGGCTTGTTTAAGCTTCCTTTTACCCGAGAACCACATCCTCGATATAAAGGAAAAAAAGTTCCAGCCTTTGATTTTGTAAAATTTTCAACAATCTCTCACCGAGGCTGTTTTGGTGGCTGTTCTTTTTGCGCAATTACCAATCATCAAGGTAAATATATTCAAAGTAGAAGCGAAGCTTCGATTAAAGACGAGATCCAAAATATCATAATGAAACAAAAAGATTTTAAAGGAAATATTTTGGACATTGGTGGACCGACTGCCAATATGTATAAGATGACCTGTTCGAAAAAAGAGGGGTGTAGTCGTTTAAGTTGTATCTTCCCATCTGTTTGCAAAAACTTAGAAACAGATCAAAAACCGATGATAAAGATGCTAAAAGAAATTCGAAAGCTTCAAGGGATGAAGCATGTTTTTATCAATTCCGGAATTCGCTACGATTTAGCCTTGTTAGATCCGGAATATATGGATGAGCTAGTAAAACATCACATAAGTGGGCAACTTAGTGTTGCGCCAGAGCATAATTGTGATCGAGTTTTATCTTTGATGCGAAAACCTGTTTTTAGTAGTTTTGAAAAATTCAAAGGGGAGTTTGAAAGATTGAATAAAAAAGTTGGCAAGAAACAATTTTTGGTTCCATATTTTATTGCTTCACATCCTGGAACTACTTTGGAAGACATGCTAACTCTTGCTCTTTATTTAAAGAAAAACAATATTAGAGTTCAACAAGTGCAAAATTTTACTCCAACCCCGATGACTGCCTCAACTTGTATGTATTATACCGGGATTGATCCTTATTCTAAGAAAGAGGTCCATGTTCCCCGCGGAGAAGAGCGCAGTTTGCAACGTGCTTTACTTCAGCCTTATCTTGAAAAGAATAAAAGACAGGTTATTAAGGCGTTGAAACAGATCGGGAAAATGAGGTTTTTTAGCCAAATCACTTGAAATTTAACTCTTTTTTTACGATATATATATAGAATGAGTAGAATTACTACCGGAATACCAAGAGTTAGACCAGGTTTTATTGCTGTTGCTGTAACAGTTGGATTTCATGTTATGTTATCAGCGGCTTTTTCTGTGTCTGCTACATTGGGTTTTACTAGTATTGTTCTTTTTTCTGCTTTAGTTGGAAAAGTTTTAAAACAAAAAACATCTGAGCAGGATGTTGTTCTGGAAGAGCGGCAAAAGCTTATTGATTGTGCTCAATCGGAGCCAAGTCTAGTAGCTGAGAACGACTTTTTATTGTCTGCCGATTGTTTGGGAAATACTACTAATAGAAAAGAACTTTACAATATTTTTTATAGACACTTGAGAATAGATAAAACAGCAGGCAGAAAACTTCAAGAGCATTCACAAAATGTTGCTAAGTTATTAGAAGATTCACCTGGGGATCTGTTAGTGCGTTTTGAAATAGTTTGTGAATATATTGGTAGTTTAGTCTATGAGGAGGGGCAGTCTGATTTATATCAGTTTCTCACGACAGGGAAGGGTAATTGCGAGGCTAAAGCAAAGCTTTTTTTGTCTTTGCTTCATCTTGTTTATGGAACTGTTCCGGAAGGTAGCAATTGGACACCTGCTTTAGCAACGTATCATAAGCATGTTGACTTAGTGCTTTTTAATCAAGAGACTAAAGAAGTTTTTGATCCTATTTATGAGCGTGAAGGAGAGCATCCAGCAGCTATTTATCGTACCGAATTATTTTATCATGGTTATTTGCGGGGGATGGGGGTTAAAACAGAGAAAGAGGCAAATGATTACATATTAAAATCACCCTTTCCATTTAATACAAAAGAAGGGGCAGCGAATGGCTCAATAACCAATTCAATTTTTGATTTTGGTATAAAAATGCCATTACCGTATTTTAATCGTGGTGAAGATGATTCTTTTATTTCAGAGTTTTCTTTTGATCAAGATTGGCCGGCTGGAAGATATTATGAGCATCCACTTACAGCGGAATTGAGACGTCTTGGACTGGTAGCCATTGGAACAGTTGCTCTTTTTTATGCAGTGAAATATGGCATTGATAAAACCTATAAGGTGTATCAGCATTATGGTCTTTGTGAAGAGGCCTGTGCTACCTCTCTTCGAAAAATTGATGATATAAGATTTGCCCCTTTTAAGCCTAGGGATATTACAGAGTGTAATAGAGAAGGTAAGCCGTTATCGTTCTGGGACAGCCTAGATACTACTTGGCAGCGTCGAAGGGCATTAGAAAAGAAACTGGTAAAAAAACTTAGGGATGGGCATAAAAGAATCTACAAAATAACTAAGAGATTGGAGGATTTGGATCCGAAAGCTGTAATAGAATTTCAATCAGCGACGAAAACATATATTGATGTTCAGGAAGCTTATGTAGAAGATCTTATTAAGCTAGGTGCCGAACTGCCGTTTAATGACACAGGTCCTTATACTAGAGCTGATACTAGTTTCGACGTTGCCATGAACGATTTTTTTAAAACAGTAAAAGGAGCTCGAAGGTTGAATGAGCTGTCAGCTGACGAACTTGTCAAGTTTGTAGAGAGCTTAAGCCGAACAGGATTAATTCAAGGACTCATGGATATTGAAGGGTTACGTTTTGGTTTTGCACTAAATACAGAAGGAAGGAATAAGGGAAAAAAGAAGAAGGATTCTTTAGGATTTGATGATGATGATAATGTGGTTGGGGACCATGGACAAGACAGTAAAACTAAAAGAGGAGAAAATTATTCAAAAACGGTTAAACTTCAAAATAGTAAATCTGGTGAGAGAGTATTAAGGGGAGATGAAGAAAAGAAAGATGATAAAGCACAATCTGGGAATCATGCTAATGGAAATGCTTCGCGTCTTCCACCAGAACCCCCACATGATTTGCCAAAAACTAATAAGCATCATGAATTTGATGTTGAGATTGTTGAGCTGCGGCCAGAACTAAATCAAAGACGTACGGCTCCCGATCAGAAATCAAAAAAGAAGACCGAGCAAGCTCCTCCAGTGGCATTTGTGCCATGGACCTTTTTGCCAAGATTGACTGATGCGGTTGAAACGGCTTATCCAAAGGATGGGAAATCCCTTACTTATTTACTGAAAAAGAAATTGATAGATAGTCCTGAGGCTAGAGATAGTTTGAGAGAACAAGGAGTAAATGTCAATCGTTACAAAAAGGATGTTGAAAGGGGTGGATTTGGTTTGCCTCCTAATGAGGGGGAAGGATAGTTATGACAGACAAATGTGTGTATGTTGATATGCCAAAGAGTGTTCCTCTTAGGCGTTATAATAAAAATTGTAAAAGGACCGAAAAGAGAAAACAGTTAGGATTATGGGCCAGGTTTGAAGCGCCGGATATTACTTTGAAGTTTGTAAAAGCTTTGCTTAAATCTTCTCCCAAGGAACAAAGACTGACAATGAGGAGATTTACCGATCGGGCGGTTGCTGTTCTTGGGGTCGTTCATCATATGTATTCCTTTTCTCCAAAAGAAAAAGAACGACTCCGTTTTTTAGTTTTAAAATATAAAGATCCCAATACTAGAGTTCTGAAGGGTTTTAGAGCGGTTTATAGTGCTAATCAGGGAGGAGTTTCTTTGGGGGAATGGGGGGACCAACACTTAAAGCAGGATCCAAAATCTTATAAAATAGTTTTAAGAAGAATATTGGGAAAGAAATCTCTTAACGAGCTTATTAAATCTTTACATAGGCCTGTGACCAAAGAATTTTTCTCTGCGCTTATTCTTGCTTTATATGATAAGTTAAAAATAAGAGAAGCTCCTATGCGTAGCAGACAATGCTCTCGTAAAAGCAGAAAGAAAAGAAAAGTTTTGTTTGCTTTACTTAGAAAATTTAGAAGTTCTGATTCGTCTATTCGCGAAAAAGCCATGGGGGCATTTATGAAAATAGGAGTTTCTAATAGTGTGTATCATAGCTTTTTGCGACCCTTGGTTCGCATGGCTTTGAATAAGAGGTTGAAATTGGAAGTTCGCGCCATTGCAATTAGGGCATTAGGAAAAATAGCGGAAGGGGAATTTATTAACGGTATGGAGTCATGTGGACTTCTTTTAAACTCAGAGAAAGCTCGCTTTGTAAAAGCCATGAGGGCTCTTTCAAGAGTTAAAAATGTTGATCCTAAGTTAAAGGCTAAAATTGAAGAAACATTGGAGGCGATGAGGGATTTAAAAAATGATCCTAAGGGATCATTCAAAAACCTTGATCCTTGTGGAGATTGACGATTCCTTGACGATTTGCTATAATTAGATATTATGAATTCCCGCCAACGTCAGATTTTGGATTTACTGAATTCACATAATTTATTATCAACTCGTGATCTTTTGAAGCCGTTAAAAATTACCCGTGCTCGGCTAAATCAATTGATTGTTCCATTAATAAAAAAGGGATTAGTAAAACGAGAAGGTAACGCCCGTGCCACTATTTATCAAATAACTGACAAGCGCAGTAAGGAACAACTTACAAGGAAAAACTGGGAATTACGCAACAGAATTTGTGAATTAGAAAAGATCTTGGAAGACCGCAAAGTTATTGAACAGGCCAAAGAAATTTTGATTGCCCAGTTCGATATTCTGCCGACAGAAGCTTATCGAAAATTGCAGGAACAAAGCATGGATCGCGGCCGATCGATGCGAGAAATCGCGGATGGAATATTATCGGCTTATGAGTTCTAAATTGATCCGGGCTTGATTTTTTGATATAATAGGGTTGTAGAGACAAAGACGTCGCAAGACGTCTTTTTTGTTTTATAAGGGGGTAACAAGATGAAAGCAATAGTAGCATTGGAAGATGGGACGGTATTTGAAGGAACATCGTTTGGGGCAGAAGGGGAGGTTGTTGGAGAGGTTATTTTTAATACCCAGGTGGTGGGGTTTCAGGAGATTTTGACCGACCCGGCTTATTCTGGCCAGCTGGTGGCGATCGGCTATCCGCATATCGGCAATGTTGGCATCAACGACCGCTCAAATGAATCCAATTCTACCCATGTCTCGGCTTTAATCGTCAAAGAATACAGCAAGCTTTACAGCAACTGGCAAGGTAAAGAATCTTTTGGTGATTTTATGAAGAAGAATAACGTAATTGGAATTGAAGGTATCGATACCAGGGCTTTGACAGTTCATATACGCGAGAATGGAGAGATGAAGGGGATTGTTTCTACAAAAGCTTTTAGTAAAGATAATCTAGTTAAAAAGGCTAAAGCTTTTACAACTCCCGACTTACAACCTGCAACTTCCAACTTTAAGGCCAATTCAAAATCCGAAACCCTAATTATCAATCTCGGAGTAAACAATAGTACTCTGGCGAAATTTCCTGGTGCGAAAAAAGTCGCATACAATACAAATGCGGAAAAGATTTTGGCCAGCAAACCGGAGCAGGTTGTAATCTCTTCCGGACCGGGAGATCCGACAAAATTAACCGGATTAGTTGAAGAAGTTAAAAAATTGATTGGCAAGGTTCCAATTTACGGAATTCAAAACGGTGCCTGTGTTTTAGCCCAGGCTTTAGGATGCGAAGTATATAAGATGAAGGTAGGGCATCATGGAGTAAACCTTCCGGTAGTTGATCCGAAAACCGGCCGGGGTGAAATTTCGGTCCAGAACCACAGTTATGGAATTAAAGAAGCTGCTAAAGGAATAAAAATTGTTCATGTCAATCTTAACGACAAAACAATTGAGAAATTTCAGAGTAAGGATGGATCGTGTGTCGGGACGCTCTATTCTCCAATTGACGAACGCGGAAAACTTGAAAAAAGCTACAGGAGGGTGTAAACATGCCAAAACGAACAGATATTAAGAAGATTCTGATAATAAGTTCCGGACCGATTATTATAGGACAGGCTTGTGAGTTTGATTATTCCGGATCCCAGGCGTGTAAGTCTTTGCGGGAGGAGGGTTATGAAACAGTTTTGATCAATTCAAACCCTGCAACTATAATGACCGATCCGGGAATGGCGGACCGAACTTATATTGAACCGCTTGAACCAGAATTTATCGAAAAAATCATTGCAAAAGAAAAACCGGATGCACTTCTCCCAACTTTAGGGGGGCAGACCGGATTAAATATGGGATTCTTTTTATCCCGCGCCGGTATTTTGCAAAAATATGGAGTAGAACTTATCGGAGCGGATGCAAAATCTATTCAACGCGCAGAGGATCGACAAAAATTTAAAGATACTATGGCCAGCATTGGAATGGCTGTGCCGGAATCAGGGACTGTAACTTCGGTTGAAGATGGGCTGGCATTAGCTGAAAAAATTGGTTTTCCAATTATTCTTCGTCCTGCATTTACAATGGGTGGCGCCGGTGGATCGTGCGCATACAATATTGACGAATTAAAATCCGGGCTGGAACTTGCCTTAGAAGTTTCACCTTTGCATCAGGTATTAGTTGAACAATCTGTTTTAGGATGGAAAGAGGTAGAATTTGAGGTCATCCGTGACTGTAAAGATAATGTAATCATTGTAACTTCTATGGAAAATATCGATCCGATGGGAGTGCATACCGGAGATTCGATTGTTGTTGCTCCGGCGCAGACTTTGACCACCGAAGAGTTTGTTGATCTTGAAAACTGGTGTAAAAAGATTATCCGCGCGGTTGGAATAAACGGTGGCGGAACCAATATTCAGTTTGGTGTTAATCCTAAAGATGGAAAATTTGTAATTATCGAAATTAATCCTCGTGTTTCCCGCTCTTCTGCCTTAGCCTCCAAAGCAACCGGTTTTCCAATCGCTCACGTTGCGGCAAAGCTGGCAGTGGGATTATCACTGGACGAAATCATAAACCAGGTAACCGGCAAAACCTACACATTCTTTGAACCGACAGTTGATTATTGTGTTTTCAAAGTCTGCCGTTTTACTTTTGAAAAATTCCCTGAAGCGAATCCGATTCTATCAACCTCCATGAAAGCAGTCGGCGAGGCGATGTCGATCGGACGAAATTATAAAGAATCTCTGCAAAAGGGAATACGTTCTCTTGAATATCGTCGTTTTGGTTTAGGTGCGGACGGCCGCGATGTGCCGGAATCAATTTCGGGGGATAAAGAGCTGGTTAAACAGAAATTAATCTATCCTAATGCCGACCGGATTTTCTGGGTACGTTATGCAATTAAGATCGGAATGACTGACCAGGAAATATTTGACTGTTCAAAGATGGATGCATGGTTTGTTAATCAGATGAGAGAGATTGTTGCGGTAGAAGATGAGCTTGTAAAGCATTCCCTTTCTGATCTGCCGGATCAACTTTTGCGAAAAGCTAAGGGGATCGGTTTTTCAGATGTCCAGATTGCGCACTTAACTAAGTCCGATGAGATTTCTGTTTATAACCGTCGTAAAGAAAAGGGAATTATGCCGACCTATAAACTGGTTGACACTTGTGGAGGTGAATTTGATCCGATGAAACCATATTTTTATTCAACTTATGATAAGGATGGGGATGAGTGCCGCGCGACTGACAAAAAGAAGGTTATGGTTCTGGGCGGCGGACCGAACCGTATTGGACAGGGAATAGAATTTGATTACTGCTGCTGCCATGCTTCTTTTGCATTAAAAGAAGAGGGTTATGAAGCGATCATGGTCAATTCAAATCCGGAGACTGTATCGACCGACTTTGATACTTCGGATCGTCTATATTTTGAACCTTTGACCCGTGAGGATGTTCTGCATATTGTAGAGAGAGAAAAGCCGATGGGAGTTATTGTTCAGTTCGGCGGGCAGACTCCGCTTAATATTGCCCATCAATTAGAAACAGCTGGTGTTCCAATTCTCGGAACTTCGGTTGATTCAATCGATTGTTCCGAAGATAGAAAGAGATTTAAGGTTTTATTGAAAAAGTTAGGTTTGACTCAGCCGGCTAACGATACTGCAACTTCTTTTGCAGAAGCAAAGAAGGTTGCGGACAAGATCGGATATCCGGTAGTAGTTCGTCCGTCGTATGTTTTGGGTGGCCGGGCGATGAAGATTGTTTACGATGAATCTGATCTTGAAGAATATATGAACAAGGCGGTAATTGCATCTCCCGACAAACCGATTTTGGTCGATAAATTTTTAGAAGATGCGATTGAGGTTGATGTTGACTGTGTATCTGACGGAACCGATACTATGGTTTGCGGAATTATGGAGCACATTGAAGAAGCCGGAATCCATTCCGGTGATTCAGCCTGTTCGCTTCCGACTTTTTCTCTTTCAAAGTCAATGCTGAAAGAATTAAAAGAGGCCAGTTATGCTTTGGCGAAGGAATTAAAAGTTAAGGGACTGATGAATATTCAGTACGCGATTAAGGGGACGCAGTTATATGTGTTAGAAGTTAACCCGCGCGCATCCCGTACAATTCCGTATGTAAGTAAGGCAACCGGAATTCCATGGGCCAATATTGCGACCAAGGCGATGCTCGGTAAATCTTTGAAAGAATTGGGTGCCAAAGAAGTTGTGCCGGAGCATTTCTGTGTAAAAGAGGCGGTATTTCCGTTCAATCGTTTCCCTGGAACCGATGCGATTTTAGGACCCGAGATGAAGTCAACCGGGGAGGTAATGGGAGTCGATAAAGACTTTGGAATTGCTTATATGAAAGCACAGATCGCAGCCGGCCAAAAACTTCCTTTAGAAGGAAAGGTATTTGTTTCGGTTAATGACCGTGATAAACGCCGCATAGTCGGTATTGCAAAGCGTTTGTCATCACTCGGTTATGAGATTGTTTCGACCAATGGGACTGCTGGTGTCCTTCGAAAGAATGGTGTAGAAGTTGAGTCGGTTGCGAAGTTAGGAGAGGGGAGACCGGATGTTCTTGATTTAATAAAGAGTGGTAAGGTTCAGCTTTTGATTAATACTCCAGGTGGAAAGAAGACCAAGATTGATGAAACAAAAATCCGTTCCGGAGCAATTGTGCATTCTATTCCGATCGTCACAACTTTAGCCGGTGCCCGCGCGACAATGAGCGGTCTTGAAGCGGCGAAGAAGAAAGGGTTTAAGGTTAAGGCGTTGCAGGAATATCATAAGTAGAACGTCAAAATCCAAACGTCAAACGTCAAAATAAATCCAAAATCCCAGAACCCAACTTCAAAAGTTGGGATTTGGAGGTTTAGATTTGGGATCTATTTGGGATTTTGATGCTTGAAGTTTGATGTTTCAGTTTACATAACTCTTTTTTCTTGTTAAACCGCGCGAAAAACGAATTAATGCTTGACAGGCCAACTAAACGTGTATAGTATGATAGTCACGATCTATCATTCTATGCATAAATAGTAGGTAATAGTGGTAGATAGGGAGGGTTTGGAATGGTAGGAAAAACAACCGGAGAAGTTAGTGCAAAGTTATTGGCCGAATTGTATCAACAGAATAAAATGATTTTCGGGATAGATGATGCTTTAAAAATATTAAAGACTAATTATAATTCAACGAAACAATTGCTGATTGATATGACAGCACGAAATCTCCTTGTTAGGATAAAAACTGGGAGTTACATAATTGTTCCCGAGGGGATAACCGGACCCTATATTGGTAATTGGTATGTTGCTGCGAGGGAAATATCTAATTCACCCGAATACTACATTTCTCATTACAGCGCGATGGCTATTCATAATATGCTTACCCAGCCATTGCTAAAGGTATATATCTCATCCCCGAAAAGACAGCTGTCTTCCAAAAAACTAAAAGATAAATTTAAATTCGTTTTTGTGAAAAAGGATAATATTTGGGGAATTGAGGATAATTGGATTACAACAACCGAAAAAATAAGAATCAGCGATATTGAGAGAACAATTATTGATTGTCTCTCTAGGCCGGAATATTGTGGGGGAATCACAGAAATTGCTAAGGGAATAGGGATTAAAAAGAAAGATATTGATCTTGATAAATTATTGCAATATGTAATTAAATATGGAAAGAAAGTTGTCGCAAAAAGATTGGGTTTCCTTCTAGAAAGCATAGGATTTGGAGAAAGTATTTTTAAAGAACTTAAGAGGCATATAAATAATAGATATGATGTTCTGGATCCATCTTTGCCAACCGATCCATCATATAAAAATAATTGGTTTCTTTGTGCAAATGTTAATCCCGATGAAATTAGAAATATTATTCTAACTTAATTATGATTCCAAGAAGAAATATACAATCATTATCTGTAAAACTTGATGTTCCTGATCAAACAATAGAGAAGGATTATGTATTATCCTGGATTTTAATTGGAATCGCGCGCTCAAGTTTAAAAGACGCATTATTGTTTAAAGGCGGTACTGCGCTAAAGAAGATTTTTATTAAAGACTATAGGTTTTCTGAAGATTTAGATTTTACTCTTGTAAAAGATCTTTCGTCTGATGAGATAAAAAAAGAGCTTGATGTTATTTTTTCCGATCTTTTAAAGCTTGTGAATATAAAACTCATTCTCCACAACGAGGAAATCAGGCACAAAACTTATTCTTTTTATATTAATTATTCCGGTCCATTGGAAGCGGATATTAGCAAGCGGGATATTAAAGTGGACATTACGACAGACGAGCTTTGTTTGTTCCCATCAGAAGAGCGTCCCTTAATTAAAGAATATGATGAGTATTCTGATTTGGATTATGAGAAAAAGATAAGTGTTTATGATATAAGAGAAGTTTTTGTTGAGAAATTATGTTGTCTGTTAGCTCCCGCAAGAAATGAACCCAGAGATGTTTATGATATGTGGTTTCTTTTTGACTATTTAGATGATGCTCATATAGAGGTTCTTTTTGAATCTTTTAAGGAAAAGGCCGAGTTTAAGGGATCGGATCACCGTAAATTAGAAAACGCTATTAAAAAGAAAGAAAAGCAATATGAAAAATCATGGGAAGAAAGACTTAAAGATCAAATTAATGAGTTGCCGGAATTTAATCGTGTTTATAGAGAGCTTAAACGAAAATTAAAACAGAAGGGGTATTTTTAGCGAAGCCACACCCTTTTTCCTTGTTCCCGCAGTATATCAGGTTATCAGTACATCAGTAGGCAGAGAATCAGCGGATCAGAGTATCAGAATTTTAAACCTGATAAACTGGTTTCCTGCTTGCCCGCCGGAGGAGGGATATCCTAAAAACACCACACTTTTTTTCTTGTTAAACCGCGTGAAAAGCGAAGAGCGGAAGCGGACGCAGGTAATCAAATAACTTCTAAATTAATCCGCCGCTGCTGGCAGATGTTTACGCTGACCCCCCGACCTTTCAGCCAATTAAGAACTTTACTTGTAAAATAAAAACCCCAGCTAGTATTTCGTGATGCGTCCTTGCTGACGTATCCCTCCATTCTTATTAAATTTTCCTGATCAGTCTGCCAAATTAAATTAAGTGCCAAAGCCTTTTTATTATCATCAAAATGAAAAAGCGATTCGATTGTTCGAACAACTTCTTTAGGATGTCCTTCCAGATGTTTCATGTATTCTTCCAGTTCGGTCAATTCTTCGTGGGTAACCTGAAAAGTTGAACCATCAGGAATTTTGCCGCAGTCATCTAACCTTTTGTAAATCTCCGGCATGGTGTTTAATACTAATACTCTTTGAGAAAGTGCTCCTATTTTAGATCTTGTCGGCCTGGAATATATTTTTGCCCAAGTTTTGGGAATAACCCTTCTGGTTATCCTGAAACATAAACTATTGCTCATATATTTATTTCCTCTCTTCTGCTGAATAATTTCACAGTATTTCTACCACACTCTTTTTTCTTGCTGAAGACCAGAAATAATGAAATTTCCTCACAAATTATCCGATAAATATGTATGCAAAGGACTGCTTTTCATACCCATAACAGATTTGTCGGACAAGGAGCAAGAGGTGCCGTTTATGCCGATCCTGTTAGAAAAACTGCCCGTAAATACCCTTTGCCAGAATCGGCCGGGAATGTAGTCCTTGTATCAAACGCTGCTTCAGTAACAAGAGAAGGAGTTGTCCTATCTGCCTTAGATCATCATCCGAATATGATTGAATATGTTTCCCATGGAGAAGTTGATGGCCAGCCTTATCTGGAGACGAGATTAATAGAAGGTAAAAGCTTGAAGGATGTTCTTTTATCAAGAGAGGGAAGATATAAACCACTACCCCTTTTGCGTGCCTTGAGAGTTACAGATGATATTGCCCAAGTACTTTATCATGTTCACCAGCAAGGAATTGTTCATACTGACGTTAAACCAGGGAATATAGAATTGGCTGGTCGGCGTGCAATACTAACTGATTTTGAGGGCGCAAGGGAAGAGGATCAGTTCCTTCTAGAAGAAGAAAATTTTAAAGGGTGTTTTGTCGGAGGACTTGCTTATTGTTCTCCCAGAAGATTGAGAGGACTACCTCCCAACAGAAGAGACGATATGTTTTCCCTGGGGCTTGTTTTAAGTTTCATGTTGTCACCGATCTGTGTTTTAAGTGACGAAGAAGCCGAGAGTTGCCCTCAAGGAGTAATTGTTGCAGTGGACAAAAAACATCAGGCTTTAGCTGTAAATATTGCTAAGTTGCAAGTACATAAAACAGTAAGATTTCTTATTGCTGGATTGACTTATCCTGAGGGAGAAAGATACTTTCCTGATTGTCAGACTGTTTCAAGATATATAAGATATATCACTCCGAAGCTTAGAACAATTCCTCAAAGGGTCTCCGGCTTGTATGGTTTTCTAGTTGGGTAATTAGGTCAGATGTTTTGAGTCATATGGCGATATTTTCAATGGTGGAGGTATCTAGTCCAGAGCAGGCAGAAGCATTGAGAAGTGCTTTTGAAGAACAGATAGTCGACCTGCTGGAAAAAACTTCCATAAAAAAAGTAATTACCCACTTACTTGAGAAAAGGTAAGGGGAAATAAGTTTCTACCACCCCGAACTAATATCTATTATATATGTAGTTGCTCCAGGATTGTTTGCGTCAGAGACGACTACCCCATCAATTGAAAAGATTGGAAGATCAACTATAGTTCCCAAGGTTGTTTTTGCTAGATTTGCTCCAGATGCCATACCGGCTCTTAAAGTAATCCTATTAAATAATGAAAACTCTGCACCAACGTGTAATGCACCGCCAGCAGAGGTTGTTTCATAATCGGTTGCTAGCAAAAGATTGATTCCTGGAATAGTTTTTGAAATACCGATTGCATAAGATGGATCGATGTTGGTGGTGGTGTCAGGAAGTGCTGTTTCTGCGCTATTAGTAACTGTTGCAGTGGTTCCATTAAAGTTTACATAAGAAGTTCTGCTCTTGTTGGTGTATTTTATACTTTGTGCTAGGTCTCTTGCTACGATTCCAACATTAACTCCTCTAATACTAGTTAGAGCTCCAATATCAAATCCCATCCCTGTGCCTGTACTATATGTACTTAATCCAGAAGCACTAAGTACTGTTCCAGTTGTTGTGATGTTGCCAGCATAGGCAGTAATATATTTTGCATTTATCCCGACCGAGACATCCTCTGGAAGACGGCCCATTTTAAATGTTCTTCCAAGGGTTAGTACGCCTGCGTATTGTCCGGTTCCATTTACCGTTCCAATCATGCTATTGGCAACTTTGTTGGCAGTTACATTTGCCAAAGGTAATACACTGAGTCCAACTTTTCTAATATTACAACCAATTACTCCATCTAGATTTCCGGTGAAATTAATAGCTTTGCTATAGTTGTTAGATATAAAAGAAGCGGGGTTACTGGACTTACTGATTGCATCTATCAAATCAGTTGGATCAGTATACTGGGCTCCGAGGGCTGTTTTTGTCCTCATGGTTTTAACATCACTTTTCATTAGTGCGGCTGGATTATAATACGCCGCAGTTAGATCACTAACACTTGAAACACCAACTCCACCCATACCACCGGCCCGTGAACCGATTAGTAATTGACCAGAAGAGGTGGCCGGAAATCCCAATATCAAAATCCCAAATCCCAAAAAGAGTATAAGTAGCTTTTTCATGTGTGTACCTCCCAAAATTATTGTCAATATAATAGCACAGTTCGTGATATTATGGACAGATGAAAATATTTGGGTTGATCGCTGTGACGTTAACTTCAACCGGGTTCATTCCGCAAATTATTCGAGGTTTTAAAACTAGAAAGCTTGATGATGTATCAACTGTTATGCTTTTGGTTATAATTATTGGAACTGCCTGTTGGACTATTTTACCTGCGCTACAGTTGTATTGCTACTTGCGATGAAATATTTGTTTAAAAAATAATCAAAGGAGCAAGATAGTGGTTGAAAAGCTAGGCAAGTTTGTTATCAAGAATTATATCCGGGTTCTGATCGTTTCACTTCTTGTTACTATCCTCAGTATTTACGGAATTTCCCAGCTTAAAATGGAGACCCAGATGACCGATATGCTTCCGGGAGAGTCTCCAGAGGTCAAACTTTTTGAATATGCAATGGATAATTTTAAGGGGATGGAGTCGGTTATTGTTGCGGTAGAAGGAGACAAACTTGCAATCATTCCTTTTCTTGAGGCAATTGCTCCTGAGATAGAAAAGCTGCCAGAGGTGTACGATGTTTTGTATAAAACTGATGCAGATTTTATAGAAAAGAACAGCCTTATCTTGGCCGGAGATCCGGACGATATTGAGAAAATGTCCGGGATGCTGACTGCCTCCAGTTTAAAAGATTTTGTAAAAGGGCTAAATGATAATTTAGAAGAGACCTATACCGATTCTGGCGATTCAAAAAAATTAAGCAAAGATAAATCACAAGTTTTAAATTTTCTGACTACTATTTCCAATTTTGTAAGATATTTTAAGAATCCTGTGTCTGATAAAGATATAAGAGAAATATCAGATGAGTTCACCCGCGGGCCGAAATATATTATCTCCCACGATGAAACGATGGGGCTCTTAATGGCCAAATCTTCTATTGATATCGCTGATATTAATGAAATTCTCTCGGCTGTTAACGGTGTTGAAAAGATTATTGATGAGTATGCACCTCGCTATAATGTGAAAGCATCTTTAGCTGGAAACATTGTGCTTCAGAGAGATGAGATGGATTATACAACTAAGGATATGAACTTAACCTCAGTCGTCTCTTTGATTTTGATTCTAGTAATTTTCTACGTTGGATTTAAAGTGATTCGATACTCACTGTTGGCGGTCGTTCCATTAATAGTTGGTATTATTTGGGCTTTGGGTTTTGCCTCTTTTACTATCGGTTCACTTAACATGATGACCACCATGATGGTTGCGATCCTAATCGGACTTGGAATTGACTATGCCATTCATGTTATCTCTTTATTTACGGAGAGTAGGAATAAGGGGATGGGAGTAGAGGCATCGCTCCAGATGGTTTATGACAAGGCGATGCGGGGGATTATTACCGGCTCCGTTACAACTGCATTGGGATTTTTTGTTTTTACTCTTAGTAGTTTCGAGGCTTTTCGAGAATTTGGATTTGTTTTAGGTTCTGGTATTTTAACAACTCTCTTAGCCTCAGTATTTGTTTTGCCTGCACTGTTGCATATTTTTCATTTTAAAGAGGTAAAGGTTCGGGTTGAGGATAAATTTGGCCAAAAAATGCAGCGATTTGAGAATTTTTTAACCCACAAGGCGCGCTGGGTTATGATTGGAACGATTATTATTGCAATTATTTGTGCGGTTGCTATTCCACGAGCCCGTTTTACCAGAAACTGGCTTGATGTCGAGCCAAAAGGAATGCCGAGTTTAGTGATGGAGAAGAAAATAATTGATAAGTTTGATTTTAGCTCTTCCAGTTCAATTTTTATCAGCAAAGATTTAGATAGTATGGCAAAGATAAAAGAAAAAGCAGAAGATTTATCAACAGTTGGTTTTGTGGATACTATTTCACAATACGCTCCGGAGGTAGCTGATCAGAGAGCGCGTATGAGGGTAGCTGCAAGGATCAAGAGGCAGGTAGCGGGAAGACCGGATAGCGATATTCATATAGCCGGATTAAGAAAAGAGTTAACCCGGCTTTCAAAAAATATTATTGAATTGAGTGATTTGGCTTTTATTGGAGGCGAGAAGAAATTAGTTAAAAAATGTGATGATATTATCAAATCAAAAATGTTTAATGCTAAAAATCCCCGCTGGATTAAGCATTACCAAAAAGTTTTTATCAGCAATTTACAAAACAAGGTTAGAAAGACTAATAGCAGCAAGATCATTACCTTAGCCGATGTTCCACAAGATATAAAGGACGGTTATGTCGGAAAAGACGGATCATATTTAACTCAAATTTATCCGTCCCAGGATCCCTGGCAGGTTGATTTTCAAGAGATCCACCTGGCACAGCTAAAAACTATTGATGGAAATGGAATTGGAACTGGAATGCTTCAGATGATTATGGAGATTATGCGGATTGCGGGGGAAGAGGGGAAGAAGGTAATGTATCTCACAGTTATCTTTATCTATATTATATTATTGATCGATCTTCGCAGTTTTAAGTATGCAACTTTTGCTATGCTTCCGATGGGTTTAACCCTAACGATTGTTCTTGGAATTATGGGTTGGTTTGGTATAAAATTTAATTTTGTAAATGTTTTGGCCCTGCCGCTTATAATTGGTATCGGGGTAGATGATGGAGTGCATCTGATCCATCGCTATTTAATTGAAAAGAATCTCTCTCCGGCAATAAGAAGCACCGGTCGTGCCATTACTCTTACCACATTAACTACTACAGCCGCTTTTGGTTCTATGCTGCTGGCAAAATATCGCGGCTTTAGCTCTTTTGCCTTATTGATTGTAATGGGTATTTCTCTGGCGTATATTACGACTATTATTTTGCTTCCTGCTTTGATTGTTCTTTTTGATAAGAAGCAAGGGGCAAGTGCCAAGGGGCAAGAAAAGGGAGCGTTGTGATGAAAAAAGTATTAATAATAATTTTAAGTTTATTTTTTATTTCGCCAGTTTTTGCAGAGAAAATAACCGTTCAGCAGATTCTGGACAAGATGGAAAACGCAGGAGATTATAAGACCTCTCAGGGAAACGCGATTATGAAAATTATAAATAGTAATGGGGATATAACTGAAATGGGTTTGATCTCCTATACTAAAAAGGGAGACAAAGATAAAAGTTTGATGCGTTTTACTTCTCCTGCCAGACTAAAGGGTACAGCCATTCTTTCTGTTGGTGATGATATCTGGTATTACAATAATCGCACCAATCGGGTTCGTTTGCTTTCTCGCTCGGCCAAGAAGGGGAGTATGATGGGATCGAGTTTTTCTTATGAAGATCTAGAATTGTCTTATGCCAAAGATTTTTCTGGTGAGATAGAAAAAGAGAGCGGCAAACACTACACTTTAAAACTTATTCCAAAAGATAAGAGTATTTCTTATAAATATATAATAGTAAAGACTAGAAAATCTGATTTTCTAGTTGAATCGGCGGTTTACTATAATAAAGACAATTTAAAATACAAAGAACTTGTAAACAAGAAATTCAAAAAGATTAAAGATCGTATCATGGCAATGGTAGTTGAGATGAAAGATCTTGAGGAAAATAAACTTACAGTTATAGAGTCTGATGAGAAGACTATTCAATATAATATTCTGTTGGATGATAAAATGTTCTCAGAGAGAAATCTAAAAAAATAATTAAAAATTAAAAATGAACAAATTAAAAATTATAGTTATATTTATTTTGATATTTTTTTCGAGTGCTTCATATTCTTTTGATAGTGTAACTACTTTAGTTGGCGGAGGGACCCTTTCTGAAAGGGCAAATTCTGCACTTAGTGGGCAAGGAGATATTTGGTTAAAGTGGCATGATAATGAGAATATTAAATTTGATTTTGATTATTATGCTGCAGCAAATATTTCAAAAATTAATGTTGCTCAAGCTAAATTTCTACTCCCATCTACCGATATTATTGTTGGGCGGCAGCAAACCGGGTGGGGGGTTGGATTAACAGTTAATCCTATTGATATTTTGAATCCAAAACCGGTTGGATCTTCTTTTGATCCTGCTTTTGTTCGTGATGGGCGTGATGCCGTAGTTATAACTCGTTATCTTGATTCGCAATCTAAGATTGAGCTTATTTATGCGGGTGGTTTTGATCGAGATTATGCAGCAAAGATTAAAACTCGTCTTTTTGAATCTGATTTTGCATTCTCTTATATTAATAAGGGGAGAAGAAATTATTCTGGGATTGTAGAGGCTAAAGATAAAGTAATTGGTCTTGAGATGACAGGTACCTTGCCAACAGAGTGGGGCTATTGGGTTGAGGGGGCTCGTTATATGGATTCCAGACTAAACGAATTGGTTATTGGTACTGATTATTATTTTGGTGATTGGCATCCTACTTTCGAATATTATCGTAATGGATTTGGAAATCATAATATGGCAAATTATGATGCTAATCTAATATTGCGAGGAAGATTAATGGGCCGAGATTATTTTATTCCCTCTTGTTCGGTTTCTGTTTCAGAAAAACTTTCTCTAACTGGATTTGGTCTGGTTAATTTGAATGACTCAAGTTTTGCTTTGGCTGGAGTGGCTGATTATTTTATCAATGATAATCTTGAATTAATTGTCATGCCGTTTCTAATCCAAGGAAATCCGGGATCTGAATATGGTATTCAAAAAGCTGCGGTTGGTAATGCGGCACTTCAAGCTAGGATTAAGTGGGTCTTTTAGCCGCGTATCTTTATACTTTATAACTCTGTGAAATTTTTCTTTTTTTTGGTCGATTTGATCTGGCAGTTGCTCTGAATATTTTTAAATATATTTCTAATGATGACTCCATTGCTTTGGCAATAATAAATATGCTTAAGGTATCAAGAGAGGGGGCATTGCTTTTGGTATCAGAGCAACATGAAGAGGCGATGTTTTTGTTGTCTCCTTCGGTTCAAAAGGAGTTGGGCTATAGAATTGTTCAAACTGTTGGGGATCCGTCTTTTCATGTATTAATTTTACAAAAAGTTGTGTGAAATTTTCTATGTAGAGTAAAGATAAAAGAATATGCCAAATCCAATTGGTCGTGGAAAAAATGTTTTGTGTCTTGAGGTAATGCCGAAGGGGTGTGCAAATGATCCGTCAATCTTTTTTGCTGGGCAAGATGGTTGTTCTGGTAATGTAGAAAAAATACGAATAGAGTCACATAACCCGTTGCCGAATAAGGCTGCTTTTGAAGACCCAATTGGGGATGTTTTTAGGTTGGTTACTCTTTGGTTTGTTTCAGAGGGTGTTTTTGTTGAAGATCAGACGGAACTGGCAAAGCAATTAGAGCATAGGGATCGAGGAAGAGTTGATATTAGTAATATAGGTAAAACTCAATTGAAGATACTTCCGGCTCTTCAGCATAATCGCCTAGCCTGGCATCTGCCCCATCTTAATCTTACTGATTTGGCAGGCAATACAAGAAATGACTATATTTATATTGATTCGATTGAACCTGATGAAAATCAACTAAGTTTGTATTTGGGAGGATTGGCTTTTTTGGATCTTTATAGAAGTTATGGGACCGAAAGCATGCGTGTGCCAAATAATATCTTTTGGCGAAAAGGAGAGGTAATACGTTTTGGAAAGTTTAGTAGTAGAACAATAAAATCAATAAGGCCATTTATGCTTGGTGAGCACATTTCGGATATCAGTATTGATTTGGAATCAACCGGAGAAGGAGAAACAGTTTTATTGTCAGATCTTACTCAGGATTTAATTGATCGTAAATTGATTTGGAAAAAGGTCTGAAGAGATATCATCCCTTCAGACCTTAAAATTAACCGTTCATCTTCGCTAAAATCAATCCTGCAACATAAGCATTAACCAATCCCATAATGGTCCAGCTTAATACTATTGCAAGAGACAATTGAAAACTACTATAAGTTATGACCATTCCTGGAATTGTAGCGATTGCAAAAACTCCGAGTGCGAATTTTTTTGGATCAGAAGAAATTGATCCTTTTATCTTATCCCAAACCCAGGCTAACGCTATTCCTAAAATAAATGGATGAGCAAAGAAGATGGACATTAAAGGATCACTCCATGGGCGGAATAGATTAGGATTTTCATATTAGTACCTCCTGAGCTGAATTATATTACTTTGTGGGTAGAATTGCTATCTTTTTTGGGATCTGTGTGTTATGATCAGAGGTGATGAAAGTCGAAGTTAATGGTTTAAGAACTAATTGATCTGCATCTTAGTCATGTCGAAGCCTATTCATTTAGCCCTCAACATTCCGTTAATCGCAGAAAAAATACTATATAAGGAGAACTTATACAATGAAAAGCATATTTGTAGGTAATTTAGCTTGGGCTACTACTAACGAAGATTTGGAAGCAAAATTTTCAGAATTCGGACAGGTAACATCAGCTAGAATTATTAATGATAAAATGACTGGAAAGTCCAGAGGCTTTGGATTTGTTGACATGGACGATGAAGGTGCAGCTAAAGCTATTGCTGCCATCAACGGTAGTAAGTGGAATGACCGCGAAATCACATGTAATGAAGCTAAACCAAAGACTGATAGACCAAGACGCGACCGCTTCTAATCTATTAATTTTTATTAACCCGGAACTGATAATATCGGTTCCGGGTTTTTTTGTTTTTTCCTCTCTTTCTTTCTGTTGCCAAATAACTCCTTTTTCGCTAAAATGCTTTAAATGTCATTTGGAGGTGCCAGCTATGCCAATAGCGTTAATGGAAGAGGTTAAAAAAAATTATAAAGTTGGAAAGATTGTTGTCCCAGCCCTGCGCGGTGTGTCGCTCTCAATAGAAGAAGGAGAATTTACCTCAATTGCCGGTCCCTCTGGTTCCGGAAAAACCACTATGCTCAACCTTTTTGGCTGTTTGGATAAACCTACTAATGGGAAAGTTTTTATTGCCGAAAAAAATGTTGTCCGATTGGATCACAACCAACTAGCTGATATTCGCAACCAAAACTTAGGTTTTGTTTTTCAAACCTTTAATTTGGTTCCGGTTCTCTCTGCTTTCGAAAATGTAGAATTTCCTCTCATCCTTTTAAAACAACATAATCCTAAACGGCGCAAAGAAAAAGTCATGAAAATTTTGTCTGATGTAGGACTTGCAGAATTAGCGCATAGAAAACCAGCCGAGATGAGCGGTGGGCAGCAGCAGCGGGTTGCAATTGCACGTGCTCTGGTGAAAAACCCAAAAATCGTTCTGGCGGATGAGCCGACTGCAAATTTAGATTCAAAAACCGGTGAAGATATTTTAAAACTTATGCTTGATATGAATGAAAAGACAAAAACTACTTTTATTTTTTCCACTCACGATCAGATGGTAATGGATTATGCAAAAAGATTGGTAAAGGTTCATGACGGAATGGTTCAGTCGGACGAGAGGAGATAAATGCTTTTAAAGTTAGCATTCAGAAATGTATTCAGGCATTTTACCAGGACATTTTTAACTTTCCTGGCAATTGCACTGGGTCTGATGCTGCTGATAATAATGGACTCGATGCTCACCGGGATTGATCAGGAATCATTTGATAAGATCATTAATTATGAGACCGGCCACATAAAAATCTTTGACCGAAGCTATCGGGAAGATGAAGAGAATCTGCCTCTCGACAAATCGATCGAAAAACCAGGGCCTATTATCAAAAATCTAAAAAAGGATTCGAGTGTTGCCGGTATTACCTCCAGGGTAAATTTTCGAATTATGCTCTCAGACGGAGTAGACCAATTTCCGGCTGTAGGTATTGCAGTTAATCCAAAAGATGACCAGTCTGTTTTTCTTTTGAAACAGGCGGTGAAAAAGGGTGAATTTTTTTCAAAGGGGGATGAGGAAGCGATGCTCCTGGGGGAGGGGTTGGCAGAGGACTTTGGGGTTGATGTCGGCGACTACCTTACTGTCTTAACCCGCACAAAATACGATACTTATCAGGCGCTGGACTTACGCATCAAAGGAATTCTCAAGACTGAAGATCCCAAGATCGACTGGTCTGGAGTTGTAATTCCTCTTGTCTTAGGCCAGGAATCATTGGATATGGGTAGCGGCGTCACTGAGATTGACATAAAACTTAAAGATCCGGCCAGTATCCAGGAATTCCGGGACAAGCTGGCTAAGGATATAACCGGTGTTGAAGTTGCTACCTGGCAGGATTTGGCTTCGGATGTGATTGCAATGTCCCAGGCCAAACGCGGCGGTTCGCTATTTATCTTGTTCAGCGTTTTCCTGATTGCCTTGATCGGGATTAGTAATACAATTTTGCTGGCAGCCTTTGAAAGAACTCGAGAGATCGGCATGATGGCTGCCATGGGCATGAAGCGCAGGCAGATAATTCGTTTGTTTGTTCTGGAGGGCGCCATGATAGGCGTTATGGGAAGTTTTACCGGATGTTTGCTCGGTATTCTATTAAATATTCCTTTTGTTAAATACGGGCTCGATTGGGGATATATGATGAGGGACATTGGTGATATTGGCTATCGCATTACTGGAGTATCGCGCGGTGTCTGGAACCCGACCATGATCGTGGGTGCTTTTATTTTTGGGATCGTAATTTCCGCCTTAACCAGTATTTATCCGGCGCGGGTAGCGTCGAGAATGGAGCCAACGGAGGCTCTGAAAAAGTTTTAAGGGAGAGGGCTTTAGCCCAGCAATATGTTTAAAATTGCTTTAAGAAATATTTTCCGCAACAAGCGCCGTTCGGTTTTGACCGGACTTTCTATTGCTGTTGCGGTTATGATTGCTGTCTACCTCTGGTCCTTTATCTCAGGGATAATGGACAATATGTTTGATAATACGATCCGTCTGACCAGCGGCCATGTTAGAATTCTAAATTCAGAATATGTTAAACGAGAAAAGATGCTGCCCCTGGAATCCAATATCCCGGATTACGTATCGATAGAAAAAATTGCGGAAAAAAATCCGAACGTCACGCTTACTGCGGGCAGAATCAAATTTGGTGTTTTGCTGGAGCACAAGGGAAAGAATAAACCGGTACTTGGTACCGGGATTGTTCCGGCGACCGAAAGTAAGATCTCCCATCTTGATCAAAAGATAGTTGAAGGCAGAATAATCAGACCGGGACAGGAAGAGATGAATATTGGTAAAAATTTGGCGCAGGAACTGGGGCTTAAACTTGGTGATACCCTAACCGTTGTGACCCAGACTGCCTATGGATCGATCACTGCCATGAATCTTAAAATCGTAGGAATTTTCAACTTTGGGGTCCCCAGTGTCGATAAGACCACTTTTTATATTCCACTGGATAAAGCACAGGAACTACTTGATTTGAACGGTGCAGTGACCGAAATATTTATTCTTATAAAAGATATGTATAAGGCGCCGGAAGTTGCCAAAGAGATCAAGGCCGTCCTTCCGAACCAATACACAACCAAGGCCTGGCAGGAGCAGGGTATTCTTTTTTTCTATATGGGATTCGCCAAGAAAATTTACGGCTCGATCTATTTTCTAATTCTCTTTCTGGCTAGCTTCACCATCCTCAATACGATGTTTATGTCGGTGTTGGAGAGGACCAAGGAGATCGGCACGATGAAGGCTCTGGGAATGAAGAACCGGCAGGTCATGGGAGTAATCTTGTTTGAAGCCCTGCTGATTGGGACTATTGCCAGCTTTATCGGTGCGATCTGGGGAGCGGGAATTGCTTATTACCTGGCAACCGAAGGGATCGATTTTTCCGCAACTTTTAATGCGATGAAAGGGACCATTAATTTACCAATATCTTATGTTTATCGTGCAATATTTAGTTGGGGAATAATATTATTTGGTTTTTGCATGGGTATTTTATTTTCTATCCTGGCGGCTATCCCTCCGGCCCTTCGTGCTGCTAAGATGGAACCGACGGAGGCACTACGTGAAATTTAGAATTTGGATTTTGGTATTGTTTAGTATTTCGTATTTCGGATTTAGTGCTTCTGCAATAACTGGCAATGAAATAATCAACAAAGTAGATAGCAACATGACTTTTGACTCTGCTCGTATGGAATCAAAGATGGTAATCCATGTAGGTAAACAGGTACGGACTAAAAAAATGATCAGCTGGGCTAAGGGAAGGGACAAATCCTTTGCAGAATTCACCTATCCAGCACGAGATAAAGGAGTTAAATATCTTAAAATTGGCGACAATATGTGGATGTATCTTCCATCAGTCGACAAAATAATAAAAATCGCCGGCCATATGCTGCGGCAATCCATGATGGGTTCAGACTTTAGTTATGAAGATGCCCTAGAAAGCAACAAGCTCTTAGAAAAATATAAAGTTAAATTAGCCGGAGAGAACAAAACATCTTATATTCTCGAACTTGTTGCAAAAGTAAAAAAGGTTACATATTATAAGAGAAAAATCTGGGTTAATAAGAAAACTTTTATTCCGACAAAAGAAGAGCTCTTTGCCAAATCGGGCAAAAAATTAAAAATCATGACCATGAGCAAAATTAAAAAATTCGGAAGACGCAATTATCCAACCTATATAACCATAAAAAATCTTTTGCGCAGGAATTCGAAGACCGAACTTTTTACAACAAAAGCTCAGTTTAATATTGATATCCCTGCCGGCACATTTACTCAGAGAAACTTAAAAAAGTGATAAAAAAAGTTTTAATCATATTTATTCTTTTGCAGAGTATGGTTGCCGCTGGTGTAGAGCTGGGAGGTTCGTATGAAAATAGCCCGGTCGTTCTATTGAAAAAAGACGGCAGCGGGGTTATTGCCGATCTTAATAGATTGCGTCTGCTGTTTGATGTAAGGACAGGTCGCGACCTGTCCTTACATCTTGAGCCTCGTTATTATTATTTGGTCCAATCCAATACATTGGCCATAGCCGGTATTTCTGATATTAATAAGATTGTTTGGGATAAATATTATCTAAAAGCAAATCTCGATTTTCTATCATTGACTGCTGGAAAACAACGCATTGCCTGGGGTACTGGCTATATTTGGAATCCGACTGATGTTTTTAATCCCTATGTTTTGTCTTTTGCAGTAGGGCAGGAGGATGAAACCAATGTGGAGGCAGCAAGAGCTGAAATTTCACTTGGTGCGGCAAGTGGAATAGATGGTTATGTTTTAGGAGATGGCAGCAGAAGGGGAATGAAAGCTAAGACCAATGTTGGATTGTTTGATCTATCTTTAAGCTATGTGGATTTAGCAAGTTCTGGATTCCAGTGGGGGGTGGATTTTTCTGGGGAGTGGGGGATTGGGATAAGAGGTGAGGTTGCAGCTAGGTATCCAAATAGATATTTTCGAGGAGTTTTAGGAAGTGACTATACTTTTGAAAATGGGGTTTATGTTAATCTTGAATATTTTTACAATGGTCTAGGAAGACAGAATAAAGATAACTATAATTGGAACAGTACCAATCAACTAGGTCGGGATTATCTTTATTTTGGAATAAACAAAAATTTAGATGAGATTACAAAAATAAGTGGATCAGTTATTGCCAACTTGAATGATCAAAGCTTTTTAATCTATCCATCCTATAGTCGCAATGTGGCCGAAAATGTTGATCTAAGTGTAGAATCAATGCTGTTGGGTGGGCAAATTGGATCGGAATATAATTCAACTGATTTTGGAGCGGGTAAATTGGGATTGGTTAGAATAAAATATAGCTTTTAAAGCTCTTCTTTAATTGTTATCTTTTTAAGAATAATATCTTCTGTTGGTTTGTCGTGGCCATCTCGCTCTACATTTGATATTGTATCAACTATATCTTGTCCACCAATTACTTGTCCAAAGATAGTGTGTTTGCCATTTAACCAGGTTGTTGGAACGACGGTAATAAAAAATTGTGATCCGTTGGTTCCAGGACCAGAGTTGGCCATTGCTAATCTTCCAACTTTATCAAAACCGAGTTCTTCTACAAATTCGTCTTCAAATTGATAACCAGGTCCACCCATTCCTGTTCCCTCTGGATCTCCACCCTGAATCATAAAGTTTGGAATAACCCTATGAAAGATGGTTCCATCGTAAAAAGATTTTTTATTTAATTTAATAAGATTTTCGACTGTCTTTGGTGTCTGTTTTGGATAGAGTTCACAGGTAATGTTTCCTTTGTTGGTTTCGAATACGGCATATAATTTATCTGGCATTTTTGATTTTCCTCCCATTGCAATTGCAATGCTTATTACGACAAGTAGTATTATAAATGAAACAATAAAAATTTTATTTTTCATAAATAAATATTAACATAAAAAAAGGCAGACCGTAAGCCGGATTCTGTCTTAGACGATCATCTATCTGGGGTAGTTATCTCTAACTACCTCGTTGCGATCTACTCGGGATCATAACGTTCGAGCCAAACTCTCCCTTTTTGATCTTGCTCCGCGTGGGGTTTGGCGCACCGCTAGTTACCTAGCTGTCGTGTGGGAGCTCTTACCTCCCATTTTCACCTATTGCCACCAAACCTTTAGGGTTTAGTTCGGCCGTATGTTTTCTGTGCCACTTTCCTTCAGATTACTCTGACTGGACGTTATCCAGCACGCTTGCTCTTTGGAGTCCGGACTTTCCTCCCCGTAGGGCGATCATCTGGTCTACCTATTTCTATTATACCACCATATTGTGGTAGAATATCTTTTCATGGATAAATTAAAAATTATACTTAAGATTGTTTTTAGTGTGGCTGTAATGGCCTTCATTGTAAGTAAAATTGACCTTGCTGCTTTGGGGAAGGTTCTCTCGTCAGCAAATATATTACTAATTATTTTGAGTTTTTTTGTTTTTGCACCTTTAATGCTCTTAATGGTTGTCCGCTGGAAACTTTTACTTGATATTTTTCACAAAGAGATTCCATTTAAAGATTTGGTATCTGTCTATTGGATCGGTCTCTTTTTTAGCCTCTTTTTGCCATCGGCAATAGGAGGGGATGCGGTAAAGATGTATAAGTTATCAAAACACCATGGAAAACCGATTGAGGTTTCGACTTCTGTTTTAATGGATAGAATAGTGGGGCTAACCTCTCTTTGTATTCTTTCTTTTGGCAGTATTTTAATTTTTAGAAATTCTTTTGATTTTGACTTGGCTGGGAAAATAATTGGAGGTGTAGCCTTCTTCCTATTTATGTTCTATTTGATAATTTTTAATGTGAAAGCTGTTAAAAAAATCCCCTTAGTTAGACCATTGCTTAAATTTTTAAAAATAGAGAAAATTGTTCGCAATTTGTATTTAAGTTTTAATTTTTACTTCAATCACTTTACTGTTTTGCTAAAGGCGGTCGTGGTTTCGTTCGCTTGTAATTTAATTATGGCGTTCTCAATTTATCTTTTGGCTTTGGCTGTTGGCATAAATATTTCTGTAGTTTATTTTTTTGTTATTATGCCGATTGTTTTTATGATTTCTATTCTTCCTATTTCGATGAGTGGATTGGGTTTACAGGATGGAGCCTATGTCTTTTTCTTGGGGCAGGTTGGGGTTCCGCCTGCTTTGGCTTTTTCAATGTCCTTGATAGGGCACGTTGTCAGATATTTAACCGGTCTTATCGGCGGGATTTTTTATCTATTTGAGCGTGATCGATCCCGAGGTTAGCTAACTTATCTGCTTCTTTATTTTGTTCACGTCTTACATGTGAAATCGAGAACTTTTTCAATCTTTTTATCAATAAGTTTGCGTTTATAAAAAGAGGTTTTAATTTTTCGTTTTTTACTCTATATTCGCCATTTATTTGTTTTACCAAAAGCTCGGAATCAGAATAAAAATGTACTTCTTTGTATCCTAAAATTAGGATCTCTTCTAATCCACGCAGTAGGGCAGTGTATTCGGCCACATTATTGGTGGTCTCTCCGATATAATCATGAATATCTTTTATGTTTTGGATATGAATACCAATTCCAGCTGGTCCTGGATTACCGCGAGCGGCTCCATCTATGTAAACTTTAATCATTCGAGAGACATTATAGCAAATATTTCAAATTAGATGAAATTTCTTTATGATCATAAAGATATATAATCATGCCAAAATATGCATTTGATGTTGTGAAGACTCATTCTACGCTAACGAGTATAGCGGCTCCAGGTAAAACTAGAGTTGTTCCAGCCCATGTTGCCAATGAATTGTCTCAAATAGATTCACCAGAAGCAGCTGGAGTATTTCTTACTAGCGCTGGTTTAGAAGAACCCAAAGACACCGATAGATCAAGTAATACAGCTTATACTGTTACAATGAGTGATTGTTCTGACCAATATTTTGGGATTCAAGTGGTTTTTCCAAAAATACATTGTGATTTAATCCCTGCTGGTTCTTTGTTGGTTAATTGTCTAATTCCTGATGTTAATATCTTTGAAGCGGAAAGAATTTTGGGTCTATTTATACGAAAGATTGAAGCCATTTCTAATAAATTAGAAGCATCTCCTTTTGCATGTATTACAGGCAATAAAACAGGGGGTCCTCTCAATGCTTTGCATCTTAGGGGATTTAGATTCTTTTTTAGTCCAGACCCCGATCCTTTATTTAAGAGAATTAAGGATGGTTTAGATGCTATGGCTCAGTTAGGTTCTCCTCCGGCAGGAACAACGAGGATGGCTTTGGCCGATAGAGTTCAAAATCTTAAATTTTGTGAATCTGCGAGTGGAATTATTGCCCACTCAATATTGGAAGACATTAAGACGTATAATGCTAGGACAAATTTAGTTGATATGAGATAGTTTTTTTAAGATCTCATTTCCAAATTTTTTTGCACTCTCCGGCCCATCCGCTGTTATTAAATTCCCATCAACCTCTAATCCAGATCCAGTATAGTTTGCCCCTTTTGATTTTAGGTTTTCCGCTTCTCCTGGAAAACAAGTGGCAGTTTTACCTTTTAATAATCCAGCATTGGCAAGAATAGATGGAGCGCCGCAAATTGCGGCTAATATTTTATTTTTATCTATGGTTTCTTTCGCAATTTTTTGTGCGAGAGGATCGTTAAAATAATTATAACTTCCCGGTCCACCTATATAAATTACAGCGGCATAATTGTCAACTTTAATATCCTTTAATAAAACATCTACTTTCGTAGTTATTCCTAGTTTTCCTTTTGCAATTCCCAAAATAGTTGATGCAGTAATCACTTTTACCCCACCATTTTCTAGAACTTTTTTTGATTCAGAGTATTCTTCATCACGAAAGCCAGAAGCTGCGATTATCATTACAACTTTTTTGTTCAAGACTTGTCTTCCTCAAGATGCGATTTTATTTCAAACAATCGAATAATATCTTTTTGAGAAATAATTCCGACGATCTTCTTTTTTTCAATAACCAAGAGCCGTCCAATTCCGCTTCCCGCTATTCTTGATAAAGCAGTTGTTATGTGTGCGTTGGGGGAGATAATAAATCTTTCGTTAATAGGAATACAAATATCTTCTGCGGTTTTGTTATTCCATTCTTCTTTTGGAACTTCTTTTAAATCATGAAAGGTTAATATTCCAAGCAATATATCGTCTTTGACGACTGGAAAGGCACTGTGCCTAAATTTTAGAATGTAATTATTAAAAATGTTTTCTATGTTTTCATCGCCAGCTGTCCAAATAACATTTTTACTCATAACATCTTTAACTCTTGTTTTTGAAAATATCTTTTTTAAGAGTAGTTGTCTATAACTTGCTTCGGCTGCCTCGAACAAAAATAGACCAATAAAAGCAAACCAAATTCCTGATAGGATATTTCCAGATAGTAATGACAAGACTCCAAGGCCAATCAATACAGCCGCAAATGTTTTTCCAAATATGGAAGCAATCTTTGTTGCCTTTCTAAGATCTTTTAAGAAAAACCAGAGGCCAGCTCTTAGGATTCTTCCGCCATCCAAAGGAAATCCAGGAACCATGTTAAATACTACTATTACCGAATTTATTATAAAAAGATAATTGCTGATTGCCCATATTATCGGACTTGTTTGAAATAATCTTGATATTACAAAAAAAGTGACTGCAAGAAATAGACTCACTAGGGGGCCTGCGACCGCCATTTTAAATTCAACTATTGGGCTGGTTGGTTCTTTTTCCATATGTGCCACTCCGCCAAAAACAAAAAGTGTAATCCCAGCAATCGGCAGTTTGTTTCTTTTTGCAACAATAGAATGTGATAGTTCATGCAGCAGTAAACAAATAAAAAGCAAGAGAGAAGAAGTAAACCCCATGGTCCAGTAAAAAAGCTGGTTTAGTCCTGGTAGAACATATGGGAAATAACCCTCTGCCAAGCTATAGATGATTAATCCGAGAATAATAAACCAGCTGACATTTATTTCAATCGGAATCCCAAGGATTGTTGTTATTTTAAAAGAGTTTTTCATTTTTTATAAGCATCCACAATGTTGTAGATCCAAAACGATATAGCAATAATAATGGAAATCGCTAGTGTGACCAAGAATGTTTCACCCCTACAAAAAAGTAGGATTGTATATAAAAACAAGGGAATAGAGAAGTAGAAGTTTAGTAAATAAAGGATTCCTTTTTTTTCATCATTTTTAATAATCTGTCCAAGTCCAACAACTGCAAAAGATAGTAGGGCCGGCACAATGTATTTCCTTGTCTTAGCCATATTTTGTGAATTATAGCCCTTTGACAAGCTCAGGGCAAGTTCTACTTGACAGACGGGTCTATTTATCTTATATTGATTGAACCATGAAAAAGAGTCTCTTCATATATATTGTATTGGCCTTGTTTGCATTTTCTCTATCCGCTCAAGCAATTGATGATCCTCGTAAATTTAGTGATTTATCCGATCAACATTGGGCAGCAGGGGCTGTTTATAATTTAGTTAAGATGGGGGTTGTTGGTGGGTTTCCAGATGGAACGTTTCGTGGTAAACAAAAAGTAAGTCGTTATGAAATTGCTGCTTTCTTATCAAAACTTTCTGATGCATTAGGTGGCTCCGGGGCTTCTAATGTGAAGAAAAGTATTGACGAGATGAGGATAGAAATAGCGAATCTTAAGAAAAAGGGTGTTTCCAATGTTCCAGTTTCTGGATCAGTTGAAACAGTTCTTCGCTATGGAAACTTGATGTTCTCCGATGTGTCCGGACATGGTCCTGTCGCAAATTACAGAGTTATTGCTTCTATGATGCAGGAGTTGGGAGAGGGAACTAGTTTAAAATTTAACTTGGACACAATGGATGCTGGGTATTATGGTGGTGCATCTTCTGCCTTTACTAGACTGATTGATATTGAGGGAAAGATGAAGGTTGATCCAAAGAATATTGGATTGTCAGAAATCGGATTAAAGAACCCACTATTTGTTACCCTAACTGTTGGTCCGGGTGCACAGCAACATACAGATGCAACCGGAATCCTTCCAGGTGAAGAAGGATTCATCTATAGTAAGCCGGATACAGGTGTAGAGTTTGGAACCAAAATTAAGGATGCTCAAGTTAGTGCGGGTTATTTTTCTACGGACACCGCAGCAACTGGAAAAATTAATGAAAATCATTTAACTGGAACTGTTGCTTATACTTTTCCAAAAACTATTGTTTCTGATAATTTAGAATTAGCAGCAACCGGTGATTATTATGTTGTTAGCCCAATGTTGACGGGACCAAAAGATCTTCGTGCAAAAATAGACCTATCAATGCCAATCTTGTCAAAAGGTAAATTAAAAACTCTTTTTGGGATTGGAAGCAGCAGACGACCAGGATTAATGGTCGGAGCAAAAGTTGATTTAGCTGATCTTTGGGGTCGAGGAACTAAATTATCATTTGCGGGTTCAAAAGTTGGTAGTGGATATTTGACCCTTCCCTCACAATTTGACTATGCCGGTTTAGATTATTTTGGTCGACCGCTAGAAAATGCAACTGTTAACTTGGGTGGTGAATTAGTTCAGCCAATTGATAAAAAATGGGCATTAAAGGGTAAGGGTGACTTGCGACTATCTTCTGATTTTGGATATGGAAGAGGCAAGAGCAAATCTAGAGCAACCGCACAGGTTGGTCTAGCCTATAATATTGCACCTCAGACCGAGTTTGATGCTTTCTATCGTTTAAATCAAGATCCAACTATTAGCCAGACTAGTGACTTAACCGCAGTTGGAATGATTTACCGCTTCTAAGTGATTGTCGGTTCATCAATAATTTACAAAGAGACTGTTTCTTCAACCTCTGATATTGCAAAAACTCAAGCGAAGGAGCTTTCTGAAGGAGTTGTTATTCTTGCTGATGAGCAGACTAAGGGGAGGGGAAAGCCCGGAGCCGGTTGGTTTTCCCCAAAGGACAAGGGGCTTTATTTTTCTGTAATTCTTAAGCCATATAAAAATTCTGATAAACTTCCTCAATTTACTTTGTTGGCGGCTAAGGCAGTCGTTGCTGCAATAAAAAATCTTTTTAATCTAGATGCAAAAATAAAAGAGCCAAACGATATTCTGATTTCTTCAAAAAAAGTCTGCGGAATTCTAACAGAAAAGACCAAAGATGCTCTGATTATTGGCATTGGAATTAATGTGAATACTAAAGAGTTTCCAAAAGAATTGAGTGCTACTTCTTTATCAAAAGAATTAAACAAAGAAATAGATAAGGAACAAGTCTTTCAGGAAGTCCTGATCTGCCTAGATAACGAGTATTTAAAGTTTCTAGGTAATGAAGTATAATATAATAAAAGCCCTTCGACGGAGTTCAGGGTAGGGAGAAAAATAATGATAAGAGGAATAAGAGGCGCGATTACAGTTAAAAATAATTCTAAGGAAGAAATCTTGGAAGCGACAAAGAAATTATTGAAAGAAATGGTATCTCAAAATAAGATTGAGGTTGCTGATATCGCTTCGGCTATTTTTTCAGTGACAAGCGATTTAAACACCTCTTTTCCAGCCGAGGCAGCGAGACTAATTGGTTGGAAGAACACTCCGCTCTTGTGTACTTGCGAGATCCCTGTTTCTGGTAGTCTGTCAAAGTGTATCAGGATCCTAATCCATTTTAATACTGAAAAGAAACAAAGTGATATTAAAGCTGTTTATCTGGATGGGGCAAAAATTTTGAGGGAGGATGCATAACATGATTATTATTATGAAGCCCGAGGCAACTGAGGAGCAGATAACTCAAGTTGCTGAAAGATTAAAAAACAAAGGATTCGGAATTCATTTTTCGCGTGGGGTTGAGCGCACCGTAGTTGGAGCGATTGGAGATAAGAGCGCAATCGAGATTGAAGCATTTGAAGTTCTTCCTGGGGTTGATGAGATTGTTCATATTAGTAAGCCGTTTAAATTAGTCAGCCGTGAATTTAAAAAAGAAGACTCCGTTATTAAGCTCAATAAGAAAGTATCAATTGGCGGAAAAAAGCCGATTTGTGTAATTGCTGGTCCTTGTTCGGTTGAGAATAGAGATCAAATTGTTGATATTGCAAAAGAGGTTAAAAAGGTTGGGGCAGTCGGATTGAGGGGTGGGGCATTTAAACCAAGAACTTCTCCTTATAGTTTTCAGGGATTGGGCGTAAAGGGTTTAAAATTATTGGCTGAAGCTAGAAAGAAGACTGGACTTCCGGTAGTAACCGAGTTGATGGATGTTCGTGATTTAAAAGCTGTGCTTAAATATGCCGATGTTATTCAGATTGGTGCAAGAAACATTCAAAACTTCCCGTTATTAAAGGAGGTTGGTAAAACCAAGAAGCCTGTTTTATTGAAACGTGGTGGGGGATCAACTATTCAAGAACTTCTAATGTCCGCAGAGTATATTTTATCTGAAGGTAACCACAATGTTATTCTTTGTGAACGCGGGATTCGAACATATGAAACCTATACCAGAAATACGCTAGACTTAAATGCAGTTCCGGTTATTAAAAAATTGAGCCATCTTCCTGTTGTTGTTGATCCATCACATGGAACTGGGAAGTGGGATTTGGTAGAAGCAATGTCTTGTGCTGCGGTTGCGGCCGGGGCAGATGGGCTTTTAATTGAGGTTCATAATAAGCCAGAAGAAGCGATGTCTGACGGAGCACAGTCTTTACGGCCAGAGACCTTTACAAAATTGATGAAAACCCTTCAATCAATTGCAAAAGCAGTTGGCAGAAGTGTATAAGTAATATATATTACATCTCTATTCTGCCATCTAGACACATCTTTTGATATTTGCTAAAATTCTTCAACTGATGCGAAAAATATTAATTTTCCTTTTGTTGTTAGTTGTAAGTTGTTTGTTGTTAGTTAGTCCTTCAAATTCTGCTACCTACTATGTTGATTCAGAAGATACAACTGGAAATGTGGATGGGGATGGAAGCGAGGGGACTCCCTGGCAAACAATAACCTGGGCGATGAGCCAGGTATCCTCTGGAGATCTAGTAATTGTTTTTACTGGAGAATTTACGGAGAGTATGTCAGGGTCGTCTGAAACATTTCCAATTACTATTCCTGCCGGCGTTCACCTAAGCGCTGAAGTTGTGGTGAATGAAGCAGCAACCGTTGATGCCGAAAGTAATAACCTACAAGTTTTTGACCTTACTGCAACATCAACAGTTGAAGGGCTTCACATCATATCGGCTACAAATGGAACTACCTCAGACGGATTAGTCTACTTAACTGGAAAAGGATTTGTAACTGACAACACTATTATTGCAACCGGAACTACTGCTTATGGGGTTTATGTTGCTGATGCTGCAGACAATAGTGTGATTTCAGGAAATACTATTACTGCCAATGCGGCAAGTGATAACGGAATTACTTTAGCCTCAAATGCTGATACGATTACAATTCAGAGTAACACAATTGATGCAACAGGGAGCAGCGCTAGTGGAATTTATGTCAATAGTGGTTGTGATAACCTTGGTATTAATAATAATACCATTACAGCAGATAATGCAACTGGATCGGGGATTAACCTTATTTCGACTATGGGAACAGGGATTTCTATTGCTGGGAATACCATTAATGGTGGTCTTTATGGAATCAAAAGTGGTCTTGTTAATGCAGCGATATCAATTGCTGGCAATACAATAATTGGGAATGATACTGCTAGTAGTTATGGTTATGGTAATTCTGGTAGTAATAATAATTATCTTGGAGGCACTTCAACATTTTCTACTAATGAAGTGCGAAATTTTGCTGTAGGGTTTGAATTGGAAGGTGGTTGGGGTGGGAGAATTAATATTTATCAAAATACCATTGTTAGAAATACAACGGGTATAGTTGCTATTCGTGAACCAAATATCTATGTCAAGGATTCTATTATTGCCTATGATCCAGCTGGTGGAATTGCAACTGGAACTGGAATTTCAAAGGAACATGATGGTGGAACCGATCTTATTAGTGTGACATATTCTGATGTTTATGGAAATGCTACGGATTTTAATAATGCCAGCGGGGCAGTTATTACTAGAAGCGATAATGTTAACTTGCCAGCTGGTTTTGCTGATGCAGACAACCATGATTATCGTATTTCGGATGATTCTCCCTGTGCAGGGGCAGGTGATGGCGGGGTAGACATGGGTGCTTACGGTACATCCGGATCAGATGCTGGATTTCAAGCAACTAGTTATGTTAATGCTTCAACAGGAAATGATTCTACTGGTGATGGCTCTGAAGGGAGCCCCTGGAAAACCATTGGTAAAGCGCTAACTTTAACAACAAATACTTGTAATGTGGCTGCGGGGACCTATGATGATGCACTGGGAGAGACTTTTCCCATTAGGATTCCAAGAGGGATTACCTTACAATCAAATGCTAGTCCAACTACGCTTGCGATTATTGATTCAGAAAGTAATGACGTTAACGCAATAACTCTTACTCTTAATTCTGTTGTAGATGGTTTTACAATTCAGTCAGCAGATAATGGTTCTACCTCTGATGGTTTAGTTTATTTGGAGGAACAGGCAACGGCTTCAGATAATACTCTTACTGTAACAGGGACAACAGCTTATGCTGTGTATGTGGCAGATGCTGCCGATAGTAGCACAATATCTGGGAATACAATTACTGCTAATTCGGAAGATGATGTTGGGGTGTGCTTAGCTTCAAATGCTGATACTATTTCTATTGAAAATAACACTATTGGTGCAACAGGCACTAATGGTATTGGAATCTATGCCAGTGGCAGCTGTGATACTTTGGTGATTGATTTAAATTCCATTGAAGCAACAGGGACAGATGGCAAAGGGATCCAGCTTCTTAACACCGTTGGCACCGGTCTTACTATTACTAGCAATACAATAGAAGCCAGTCTCTATGGTATTCAACATGGGTTTACGGCTAATGCTACTAGTCTGAATGTTTCAAGTAATAGGGTTTTGGGCAATAATACTGCCAATAGTTTTGGCTTTGGTAATAGTGGTGCTAACAATAATTATGTTGGGGCAGCCAGTACTTTTTCGTCAAATGAAGTTACAAGTTTTGAAACTGGTGTTGAATTGGAAGGTGGTTGGAGTAGCACCTGGAATGTTACCCACAGTACAATAATTGGTAATACTACGGGAATTGATCTTAGTCGGGAACCAGGAATCACAATTACAAATTGTATTATTGCCTTTGATCCGGACGGAGCAACTGATACTGGAACCGGAGTTGCCAAGACTGCGAATGGGGGTCCGGATTCTGTTAGTGTAACGTACTCTGACGTTTATGGTAATTCCACCAATTTTAGTACCACCAATGGTTCAGCAATTACTCTTGGGGATGGAACAATTGAAGCAACTGCTGATTTTGTTGATTCTGCAAATAATGATTATCGTCTTCTTGGTACTTCTCCTTGTATTGACGCGGGGACTCCAGAGGGATCTGATATGGGAGCGTACCAACAAGGAGATACAACTGGTCCGACCTTAGCAATTACTGCACCAGATGGTGGAGAACTTTGGGCTGGTGGTTCAAACCAAGATATTAGTTTTACTGCATCAGACGCTGCAGGATTAAGTGCAAATACGCTCAATCTGTATTATTCAACGGATGAAGGAACAACCTATACCTCAATTGCCACTTCACAATCAAATACATCTCCATATAGTTGGACTCTTCCGACAACTGTTTCAACCACTAATGCCAGAGTAAAGATTGATATGGAGGACATTTTTGGAAATATTGGTACAGATGAGTCCGATGCCAACTTTACAATCGATTCAACCACTCCGGAAGTAACTTTGACCGATCCGACCGGAGGAGAGCTGATTCAGGGTGGTAGTAGTTTTGATATAGCTTTTTCTGCCACAGATGATTTAACTGCTGGTGGGAACATATTAATGACCTTTAAATATTCAAGCAATGAGGGGACTAGTTGGGTTACGATTGCGACAGCGCAGGCTAACACTAGCCCGTATAGTTGGAGTGTGCCGTCGATTACTTCAAGTGAGGTAAGGGTTAGGGTTGAGGCGACCGATGAAGCGAATAATATGAATTACGCTGAAAGTACAGCAAACATAACAATAGATGCTACTGTCCCAACAGATCCAAGTGCAATTTATCCGACAACAGGTATCTCAACAAGTGATGCAACACCAGCATTTTCGTGGAATGCTTCAGTTGACTCTCTTTCTGGAATATCCAGTTATGAAGTAAGAATAGATGGAGTTGTTGTTTCGACACAGGATTCGACAGCAACGTATACACCAGGGACAGATTTAACCGATGCTAGTCATACCTGGGATGCCAGAGGTAAGAATAATGCAGGTTTGTGGAGTGGTTGGAGTGCAGTACAGACGTTTACGGTGGACGCAACGGCACCGACTGCGCCAACACCGACTTATCCGACCACGGGAATTGCAACCAGTGATGCAACACTGACATTTACTTGGGGTGCGTCAGTTGATAGCGTATCAGGAGTAGTAAGTTATGAAGTGAGGGTAGATGGGTTAGTTGTTTCTACTCAGGGAGCAACAACGACCTATACCCCCGGGACAGATTTAACTGATGCAAGTCATACCTGGGAGGCTAGAGGAAAGAACGGAGTTGGGTTGTGGAGTACTTGGGGTGCAACACAAACATTTACAGTAGATACCAGCGGACCGGCGGTAGGAGCAATTACACTAAGCGATCCGGTAAGAGGAGATACAAGTTATTCCTCTACGATAGAGGTAACGGTAGAAGCAAGTAGTATTGTAGGTAGTCCAAGTCAGATGAGGATGGCAGAGAATGCAGGATTTTCTACAAATGATACAGGGTGGATAGGATATTCTCTGACATATCTGTACACACTGGAAGCAACAGAGGGGACACATGAAGTCTTTTATTTCTTGAGAGATGCAACGTTAAACGAGAGTGCAACGGTTTCAGCAACGATTATTGTTGATACTATTTCTCCAGAGGTTGGGAGTACAGAGATTAAAGATACAGATACCGGTTCTCAAGTTATCAGTAATAGTCTGACAATAAGTATTGAAGCGAGTGGAGTATCAGCAGATGCAGTGTCGATGAGAGTGGCAGAGAATACAGGATTTACGACGAACGATACCGGGTGGATAGCATATGCACAGAGTTATGAATACGCATTTACAGGATCCGATGGGGTAAAAACTGCCTTTTATAAGGTGAGGGATAGTGCGTCAAATGAAAGTGGAGTAGCGAGTGCAACAATTGAGGTGGATACAGCCGGACCAAATGCTCCGGTACTTAGCACACCGACCAATAATTCAAGCACCAACGATGCAACACCGGAGTTTGTTTGGCAGGCCGTAACTGGTGGAGCGAGTTATGAAGTTAGGCTGGCTGGAACAATAGTTGCGACTACTTCATCATTAAGCTATACACATACAACGACTTTAAGTGATGCGACATATACCTGGGAAGTCAGAGCACGAGATCTGGCATTGAACTATGGAGTATATAGTACAACTTGGACATTCATATTGGATACAACCCAAATAGATCCGACTAACATATCAGTAAATATACCGGAAGAAGATGTTCCAATAGATGATGGTATAGAAATAACCTTCCCAGCAACAATGGATACGGAGAGTGTAGAAGATGCATTTAACCTAGATTCTGGAGCAGGAGGAAGTTCGGTTAGAGGTAAAGCAGCAGTTGCTGGAACATTTACATGGACTGCCGATAATAAGACAATGACATTTAGCCCTACGAATGATTTATCAGCTGGAACCACTTATACGCTAAGTATTGGGACCGGAGCAAAGGATGCGTTTGGAAATGCTCTAAGCTCGGCCTTTTCAACTACTTTTACAACAGCAACTGGAGATGACGAAGTTCCAACAATAGCGATTAAAATAAGAGATCGAGAATTAAAAGATAATGATTACATACCAGAGATTCCAACGTTCCAGATAGAAGTAAGTGATAATGTAGCAATAAGAGTAGAGGGAGTAATATTAAGATTAAATGGAATACCAGTTGGATTAACAACAGTATCGACCACCAGTACAACTGTAGAGCTTTCATATGCGCCTTCAGGTGCATTGGTACAAGAGTTTGCTGAGACTCATTCAATAACAGTAGAGGCAACAGATGTTTCAGGAAACGTAGCAACAAAAGAGGTGTTAAATCTAAAGGTTTCTGACGGAACAGCAAAAATAACCGGGGGAGTCTTAACCCATCCAACGCAATATGCACCACTTGGTGGTGGGGTGTTAAAGGTTGGCTATCAATTATCGACCGATGCACAGGTAAATATATATTTAATTAGTAAATATGGAGTAATTCACTGGACCCATAGAGCAGCTGCAGCAGCCGAGGGTGGAAAGGCCGGATATAACGAAGTAGAGTTTAATGGAACCTCAGATACCAGCCGATCGACCATACCAAATGGCTTATATATGGTTAAGGTTATTTCTCAGAATAAGGTGATTGGATCTGGCCACGTGATGGTACTAGATTAGTTTAATTATTTCTTTTCGTAGGTTTTCTAATCCCTTTTTTGTTAGTGCAGATATTTCTACAGCTGGTTTATATTTTTGAACCAGCTCTTTTATTTTTCTTTTATCCATTTGTTTATCTATTTTATTGAAAATATGCAGAATTGGGGTTTTTACTACATTGAGCTCTTCTAAAGTTTTGTTTACTGCTTCAATTTGGTGCTCGGCAAATTTTGAAGAGACATCAATTACATGTAGTAATAAGTTTGACTCAATAGTTTCTTCAAGAGTTGCATGGAAGGCATTGATCAGTTGGTGAGGAAGCTTCTGGATAAATCCAACTGTATCAGTTACTAAGATTATTCCTTTGTTTTGTAAGTACAATCTTCTGGTAACTGGATCAAGGGTTGCAAATAGCTTATCTTCTGATAATACACCTGCTTTGGTTAGACTGTTAAGTAGGGTTGATTTTCCAGAATTGGTATAACCTATTAAGGCTGCCACCCTCATTCGGTTTAATTTTCTCTTTTGGCGCAGTAGTTGTCGTTTTTGTCTTACTTTTTCTATCTCTTTTTTTAAACCTGATATTCTACTTTTAACTTTTCTGCGGTCTTTTTCTAATTTTTTTTCTCCCGGTCCCCGTGTTCCAATTCCGCCACCCTGTCTTGAAAGCGATATTCCATAACCACCTAAACGGGTTAGTCGGAAATTGGATTGTGCTAGTTCTACCTGCAGTTTTCCTTCTCTAGAATGGGCATGTTGGGAGAAAATGTCTAAAATAATTTCCGTTCTATCGACCACTTTTATTCCCAACGCTTCTTCAAGATTCCTGTTTTGAGAGGGGGAGATAGAATGGTCAAAAATAACCAAATCTGCTTCGGAACTAATGCATAAATTGAGCAGCTCTTGGACTTTTCCGGATCCGATAAAGTATTTTAAATCTGGTTTTTCTCTTGTTTGGGTTAGTGTTGCAATGGTCTCAGCGCCAGCAGAATATGCAAGTTGCCTTAGCTCTTCCAGAGATTCGTGAAGTGGAAGCGACTCGTTACTAAATTTTATGCCTACTAATACTGCTTTTTCTTTTAACATGGGGTTGATTATTTTACCATTATAGCATATAATTTTTTTCAATATGGCAAAGACTCCTAAGATACTAATTGTCGATGATGAAGAGGATATTGTAAAAGCACTAAAGATTCGTTTTCATACTATGGGTTATTCTGTTGTTAGTGCTCAAGATGGTTTATCAGGCCTTGAGATGATTCGCAACGAGAAGCCCGATCTGGTGCTTTTGGATATTATGCTTCCTAAATTGGATGGTTTTAAGGTTTGCCGCATGGTTAAATATGATGAAAACCTAAAAAACATTCCAATCGTTGTTTTAACTGCAAAAGTAACGGAGGTAGATAAGATAACCGGTCAAGATGTTGGGGCAGATGAGTATTTGACTAAACCATTTGATCCTGAAGAATTGACCGAAATTGTAAAAAAATACTTAAAAAGGGGGACATAAGTGAAAAGACTAGATCTAAAACAAGCCCTTCTCGACTCAAAGCTGATCACTCCGGAAAGAATAGCTGAGGTAGTAAAAGAATCGAAAGAGAGTGGTAAAAGTATTGTCCGAGTTATCTTGGTTAAAAAATATCTTACCGAAAAACAATTACTGGAATTTTTTGAGACCAAAATGGATATTCCCCGTGTCGATTTAGGTAGTTATTTAATTGATCCAAATGTTGTTGAGATTGTTCCCTCTAACATAGCAAAAAAATACGGAATTATTCCTCTTTTTAAAACCGGTAATACTTTATCAATAGCAACAATTGATCCGTTTGATATTAATGCAACAGATGAGCTTAGAAGTAGGACCAGGATGCAGGTTGAGGTTATGGCCGCTGCACCGTCTGATATTGGCCAGGCCTTAACACAATACTATGGTATCTCTGGAGCGCTTGAGGAAGTGTTAGAGGGATTGAAGGCTCCGGAAAAAGAGGTTGTCAAAAAACAAATAATCGAAGTAGCAGAAGATGCGCCGGTTGTAAAATTGGTTAATCTTATTATTGTCCAAGCCCTTGAGGAGAAGGCTTCGGACGTTCACATCGATCCTCACGAAGATTGTGTGGTTGTTCGTTATCGAGTTGATGGGTTAATGCATGAAGCATCTACTTCCCCGATGCATTTACATGCCCCAATGGTGACCCGTATAAAAATATTATCAAACCTGGATATTGCCGAGTCACGTTTGCCGCAAGACGGAAGGTTGGAGTTTAATTTTGAGAACAGGTCAATTGATGTTCGTGTTTCGACCTATCCGACAGTACATGGAGAAGCGGTTGTTATGAGATTGCTCGATAAACAAAATATGATTATTAGTTTATCCGATTTAGGTTTTGATAAACGGAATTTAACTGATTTTAAAGAAACAATCAAAAAACCATATGGGATTATTTTGGTTACCGGTCCGACTGGATCGGGTAAAACAACTACTCTCTATGCTACTCTAAATCATATTAAATCAGAGGAATCGAACATTATAACAATAGAAGATCCGGTTGAGTACGAACTGGCTGGAATTCGTCAGGCGCATGTAAATGTCAAAGCCGGATTACTTTTTTCAACCGCTCTGCGATCCATGCTTCGTCAAGATCCGGACATTATTCTAGTTGGAGAAATCCGTGACTTGGAGACCGGTCAAATAGCAATCGAGGCATCACTTACTGGTCACTTAGTTTTTTCAACTTTGCATACCAATGATGCTGCCGGAGCACTTACTCGATTGATTGAGATGGGGGTTGAGCCTTTCTTGGTCTCTTCTTCATGTGCCGGAATTATTGCTCAACGTTTGGTTCGAACAATTTGTGCTCATTGCAAACAGTCTTATCCGATTGATCCACACCTCTTAGACGAATACCCGTATTTTAAAAAGAACAATATCAAAGAACTTTATCGAGGAAAAGGTTGTAGAAAATGTCGTGATCGTGGTTACCGTGGTCGTCTTGCAATTTTTGAGCAGTTGATTGTTAATAATAAGATTAAAGAGTTAATTCTTGAGCGTTCACCTGCACATGTTATAAAACAAGAAGCGATTAAAGCGGGAATGAGAACTTTAAGAGAGGATGGAATAGCTAGGGCTGCAGAAGGGAAAACTACCCTTGATGAAGTATTGCGGGTGACACAGGTTGACTAGAGAACTCTTGATTTTTATCTTGGCTTTGTTTCTGGTTGCTTTGTCTCTGGGGTTCTCTTTGCTCTTATGGGAACTTTATATGATCAAAAAATCCCTTATTAAGATTGCGAGGGGGGATTTTTTTTATAACGACCGGTTGGTTTTTCTTCGAAGACCCTTTAACTTTATGATTGCTTCTTTAAAAGAGCGCTCTTCTTCCAAAAAACCGGCTTCCAAGGTGTTTGTGGATGACAGCACGCACAAAGCTATATTAAATGTTTTGGATGATGTTGAGTCAGTTAAAAAGGAACTAGAGTCTGAGAGATTTAAGTTCGGTTTAGTTTTGGAGAATCTAGGGGATGCGGTTGTGGTTTTGGATTCAAAGAGTGCTATCGTATATTTTAATCCATTGATGGATAAGCTTTTCAAAGAAAGAAAACTTATGAAAAAGACCAACTTCTCACTATTTATAAACGAAATAAATCCCAACATTGATATTGCTTCTCGTTTAAATGAAGTAGTTACAAAAGGGATAACATTTGAAACAGAGTTGGTTTTGTATCCAGGTAAAGAAAATGAGAAGTATCTTCGGGCAATTATGGCGCCACTTCGGTTTCCAGGTGGAGGGATTGAAGGGGTGGTTGGTGTTTTTCATGATGTCTCGGAGATCAGAAAACTCGACCGGTTAAAATACGATTTTATCGCGACAATATCTCATGAGTTACGCACACCTCTAACAGTTATTGCAGAAACAATAAACTTATTAAAAAAGAACTCTGTTGGAGAATTGAACTCAAATCAGATAGAGTGTGTAGACTTAGCAGAGAAAAACCAAAAACGTTTAGCTAAGTTGGTTGATAACGTTTTAGATATAGTAAGATTAGAGACAGGTCATTTGAAAGTAGAAATAGAAAAGGTATTTTTGGATCCTCTTATTGGAACATTGGTTAAATCATTTGAGCCTATTTTTGTCAAAAAAGAACTAAAATTAATTTCTAATATAGATAAGGACTTGCCGCCAATTGCAGCAGATGAGGATCGCTTGGCACAGGTTATTGCAAATTTGCTCAATAATGCCTATAAGTATACAAGAGAGGGAACAATAGAAATTACAGCCAAAAGAGACGGTGATGTTATTAGTATTTGTGTAAATGACAGTGGGGTTGGAATATCCAAAGATAATCTTGAAAGAATTTTCTTAAAGTATAAACAGTTGAAAAGAAAAGATAATATTAAGCCTCCTGAAAAGGGGACAGGACTCGGTCTTTATATCGCGAAGAATTTAGTTGAGGCTCAGGATGGTAGGATCTGGGCAGAATCAGAGCTTGGCAAAGGCTCGAGATTCTGCTTTACTATACCTATATATAGGGATTAAGAGGGGGTATTTATGGCGCTCTATAGCTACAAAGCTAAGGATAAAACGGGGGTTACTGTTGGTGGCACAATGGAGGCCCAGGATTCTTCTTCTGTTGCAAGTCGTTTGGTAGAGCTTGGTTTTATTCCCATCTCAATCTCTGAGAAAACTCAAGGTACCTCCGTTAATATTGATAAATTTCTAAGTCGTTTTAATAAGATTAAGAGTGAAGAATTAATCATATTTGTACGTCAGCTCTCTTCAATTCTTGATGCAGGTGTTCCGTTGCTCGAATCCCTAGAAGCTCTTTATGATCAAATGACAACGCCTCAATTTAAAGAAATAATTGCTGATTTAAAGAAAGACATACAGAGTGGAACCTCTTTCTCAGAGGCTCTTTCGAAATTTCCAAAAGTTTTCAATTTGCCTTTTGTAGCAATGATTAGGGTTGGTGAGCGGGCTGGAATTTTGGGTGAAGTATTAGATCGTTTAGCTGATTTGATGGAGCGTGATTATGAAAATGTACAAAAGATCAAATCAGCCACTCGTTATCCTGTTTTGGTTTTTGTTTCATTAACTTTCGCATTCTTTTTTGTTATAACTTGGGTTGTTCCTAGATTCTCTGCAATATTTGAAAAAAGTGGAACTAGTTTACCTTTACCGACCAGGATGTTGATAGGGACCAACTATATAGTGAGGCATTATTTTTATATCATTATTCCGGTTATTATACTTCTTGTTTGGGCATTTCGTTACATGGTTGGTACTCCAAAGGGTAAGCTCTGGTGGGATGGATTTACTTTGAAGCTGCCGGTTTTTGGCCCCCTTTTTAAGAAGCTCACTTTATCGCGTTTTGCTAGAATGCTCTCTTCTATGCTTAAGGCCGGTGTTCCTATTCTTGATTCTTTACTCATTATTAAAGATACACTGGACAATAGAGTCATTTCTGATGTTATTGGACTCATAAGGGAGGATGTGGCTCGTGGACGTGCCTTGGCCGATCCAATGCGGGAAAACCCCAAGTTAATTCCTCCGTTAGTTGTTCAGATGGTTTCAATTGGTGAGAAATCGGGTAATCTTGAAGGCATGCTTTCAAAAGTTGCGGACTATTTTGATCGTGACGCTGACTATACTATTAAAAATTTGACTCCATTAATTGAGCCTTTTATGATTGCAATCCTTGCAATCTTTGTTGCGATTTTGGCTCTTGGAATCTTTATGCCGATGTGGGATTTGATGAAGGTTTATAAAAAGTAAAATAAAAGCTTGACAAAAATATTTATATGATATAATTACATATTAAATTGCCAAGTGAGTTTTATTGGCTAAATAAAATATTTAAAGAGGGGGTGAAAGATGAGAAAAGGTTTTACATTGATCGAGTTAGTTATGGTTATCGTTATTCTTGGTGTATTGGCAGCGGTTGCTATTCCGAGGTTTATTAGTTTAAGTGATGAAGCTAGGACAGCAGCAGCAAAAGGTGGATTGGGTGCAATGAGAGCCGCAGTTGCTATTGAATATTCTTCAATGGCGGTGTCTGGTAATGCTACCTATCCTGCAACAATAACTGGAGATATTTTCCAGGATGGACAGGTTCCTGCTAATCCAGCTTATGGTGATGAGCGTGGTGTTGAGCCTACTGCCGCAACTACTTTTGGTGCGGTTAATTTTAATAACCAGGCTTGGGCCTACAACAATGCCAATGGACGTGTTTGGGCGAATGCTAGTGGTGGTTTCTTCACTACACAGAATAGCGCTTGGTAAATTGGTTTTTAGTTTTTATTAAATAAAGGCAAGGGTAATCGGAAGGTTACCCTTGTTTTTTGTTTGGGGGGAGCAGTTGTGTTTAATGAGAAGATCAAGGATTTTATCTGTTTTTTTGTTTTTCTCTTGATTGTATTTGCTTTTTTTCACAAATTTATTGTTGGAAATTATATTTTTGCATATAAAGATCTTTCTCGTTACTTTTACCCCTTACGTTATCTTATGGCTGAGCAAGTTAGGGTGGGTGTCATGCCGCTGTGGAATCCTTTCCTATACTGTGGTTATCCATTTTTGGCAACTTTACAGATAGGGTTCTTTTATCCGCTTACAATTATTTATTATTTTTTGTCTTTTGACTTTGCTTTTAATTTATACATTATAGTGCACTATTATTTGGCAGCATTGTTTTTCTATTCTATGATGCGCCATTTTAAGGCCTCTTCTGCGGCTGCCTTTATCTCGTCAGTTGTGTTTGCTTTTTCCGGATACTTGCTCTCTGTATCAAATATGAATACCACCCTTTGTGCGGTCGTTTGGCTTCCTTTGGTAATTATGTTTTATGATAAGTTAATTAACCGTTTTAGTCTTATGCGGCTTTTTTTGTTTTCTCTCTTTTTGGTTTTTACCTTTTTGGGAGGGGAACCGACAGTTGTCTATTTTTCCCTCTTAATTCTTTTTGCTTATGGTTTGCACAAGGGGGAGAGTGCCAGACAGCGGTTGCTTAACGTTTGTTTTTTGGTTTTAGGTGTGGTTGTTTTTTTGCTTATTGCAGCTGTTCAATTATTACCGTTTCTTGAGTTTGCAAGATTTTCTGATCGAGCGGTTTTAACCGGGTATGAGTTAATATCTTTTCGTTCTTTCCCGATACGTGAGACACTTACTTTTCTTTTTCCTTATTTTTATGGAACCGTCTTAAGGGCTGGAAGTTATACGACACAGATATTGGGAAAACAAATACAGGATTGGGTTATTTCTCCTTATGTTGGGGTAATTCCACTCTTTTTTGTCTTTTACTCGATTTATAAACCAAATAGGAGGACAATTTTTTGGGCCTTAATTGGTCTACTTGGTCTGTTTTTAGCTTATGGTCGATATACTCCCATTCATTACCTTTTTTATGTATTTTTCCCGGGAGTTTCTTATATTCGATTTCCAGTAAAATATATTTTTATAACAGTTTTTTCGATTTCGTTATTGGCTGGTTTTGGGTTTGACACTTTTTTTAAGGATTTCAAGAAAAATAGTTATAAAATTATTATTACTATTTTTGTTTTATCCTTTTGTTTTTCCTTTCTTCGTATTTTGCTTAGCCTTTTTAAGTCAAACTTGTTCCGAGTTATGGTTTTAAGAATAGGTAAAAATGCCAATGAGATTATATTAGAAGGTTTGTGGAAAACAATTGATATTAATTTGTATTCATTTCTTTATATTTCCATTATTTTATTTGTTTTTGGCTTTGCCCTGTATCTTTTTAGAAATTCCCTTATTAAGAAAAATGTTTTATTTTTTATTATTATTTCTGTTGCTGTTTTTGATCTTGCAGCAACTAATATAAGTATTAATACAGCAAGCAATAGAAAAGTTTTTGAAGAAACTCCTCCCAATATGGCATTTTTGTTAAAAGACAAGGATCTGTTTAGATATGCCTCAACAAAGAGTCTTGAAGAACATAATAAGCGGGTTTATGGAATAGATTTTGATCGCTCACTATTTGAGTCTGTTGATAAGTTTTCAGCCAATCGTCCATTGGTATACAAGTTGTTTAATTATGATGGTTATAATTCTATGATTTTTGAGAGCCATGAGAAATTAAATCAAATATATTCTAGATTAGAATTAAATGAGAGGCTTAAAATTCTGGGGGCTTTAAATGTTAAATATGTTGCCAGTATTATGAGATTACCGTCTAGTTATTTGAGGCTAGTAAAACATAGCGATAATTATTTTTATGGTGAAATATTTATATATGAAAACAAATATTGGTTACCAAGAGCTTATTTGGTCTCTTCCTACAGAATTGCTCAAGACAGCAAGGCTTATGTAAAAATATTAAAGGACCGGACTTTTAACCCGAGGCAAGAGGTTATTTTAGAAGAAGGGCTTCCTTCTGATTTTATTAATTCTAGATTTGATTTTCGGGGTCAAGCAAATATTGTTACCTATGATTATAATGGGCCTAAAATAAAAACAAATGCTAACAGAGCCTCTATTCTATTTTTAAGTGATTCCTATTATCCTGGTTGGAAGGCCTATGTTGATGGCAAAGAGACAACGATCTTAAAGGCGAATTATCGATTTAGAGCAGTGCTTGTGCCAGCTGGTAATCACGAAGTTTCTTTTTCCTACGAGCCTTTTTGGTTTAAGGTTGGAATGGTTATTACTATCTCAACCCTTCTTGTTTTTGCCGGAATATTTGCTGCCAATTTCTTGCTCCGCTTGGGGAAGCCTCATCTATAATGTATGAAGAAGGTTAATCTCCTCTTATATTTTATTTTTTTTGCTTCGATTGCAGTAGCTTCAGTTTTTGTTTTTTTATTTTTCCATCCAGTACAGATGGTATATGAATACTCAGATATTGCTATAAACTTGGTGCAGGGCAAGGGGTTTGTTGGTCTTGGATTTTTTAAGTATGCACTTCGTCCGACCTCACTCATGAATCCGGCCTATGTCTTTGTGATTGCCCTAAATTATTTTCTTCTAAATAATAATACAAGCTATCTTCTTGTGCACCTATTGCAGATTTTCAGTTTTTCTTTTAGTGCGGTGTTAATTTGTTTGATTTCAATGCAATTGTTTAAAAGGTTTTATTGGATATCCCCATTGATATATTTAGCATATTTACCTTTTTACAACTTTATTTATGATATATGGGATATTAATTTATTTATTTCGTTTTCTTTGCTTAGTATTTACTTGTATATAGTTTATTTTAAAACTTTAAATCCTAAGATTTTAATTTATACTGCAATAGTCATTGGTATTGCTTTGTTGGTAAACCCGATCATTGCCTTCTTTGCTTTTTGTTTTCTACTGCACATGTACATATACAGGAAGAGAGGCTTTTCTAAAAAGTCGTTTTTAGTTTTTATTATTATTCCCTTGCTAATTGTTTTGCCGTGGATGATTAGAAATTATTTGGTCCACAAGAATTTTGTCTTTATTAGAACTGGGCTTGGGATAAATCTTTATTTGGGCAATAATCCGGTTGCAACCGGAACCAGATATTTAAAAATAAATGGGGTTGTTCCAAAAGACTTTAATCTGGGTACTAGGCACCATTTTATGGGGGTCATATTGAGAGAATGGAAACCAAAGGGATATAGTGAGTATGAAGAAGACAAATATTTGTTTAGAGAATTTTTATTTTTCTTATTTAACCATCCGCTTCAATTCATTAAATTATTTTTTATAAAATTCTATTATTTTTGGTGGCGTCATAATTTTAACCCCGATCCGAATCCGTTTTATATGGTAGAGTATTCAATTGTTTTGGTTTTTGCCCTATATGCCATGATAAGAGAAAGGCTTGTTAATCCAGTGTTTAACTTGTTTTATATGATTTTTATTGTTTACTCTTTATTCTTTGCTCTTACTGTTGTAATGTTTAATTGGAGGTATCGCCTAATTATAACCCCGTTACTCATAATACTAGCATCTTGGGGTATTATTGATTTTGTCAGGAGATTGAGGAATAGAAAACATGTTTAATAAGTTAAATAAAAATTTAATTGCCGTTGTTGTTCTTACTGTTATTTGGATAATCATGCTGATTCTGGTTAATCCGATTGGTGATTTTCCGCTTAATGACGACTGGGCCTGGGGGAGGGATGTATATAATTTTTTAAATGAAGGAAGGATTAGTTTTACTGGTTGGGAGGGTATGACACTTATTGCCCAGATATTGTGGGGAGCCTTATTCTGTCTTCCGTTTGGTTTTTCTTTTACCGCTCTTAGGTTTTCAACCTTAGTTTTGGGGTTAGTTGGAGTATTGGCAACCTATTTTGTTTTTAGGGAGATAAAGGCAAGCACTATATTTTCCTTTTTGGCAGCTTGTGTCGTAATGTTTAACCCTATTTATTTTGAGCTCTCAAACACTTTTATGACTGATGTTCCTTTTTTTGCAGTTTCCATGCTCTCTCTATTATTCTTTCTAAAATGGATAGAGAAAGGTGGGAGGTTTGAATTAATCTTTTGTCTCTTTTTGGCGCTGGTTTCTATCTTTATACGTCAGATTGGGGTTGTTCTTTTGGCAGGCTTTGGCGTAGCCTTGTTATTAAAGAGAGGGGTTAATAGAAAAAATATTATTAGTGCAATATTTTTGCCTGTTCTTGGGCTTGGGCTATTATTATTATATGAAACGATAATAAATTCAACAATTGGTTTGCCCTCCATCTATAGTTATAATGTGAAAGTACTATTTACTAATGCAAAAAAGTCTTATCTGATTGTTTTGATGGGATTCATTAAAAACCTAATTGCAATGTTTATATATTTGGGTTTTTTTCTTTTTCCAGTTTTGTTGTTATCCTTTGTTTTTGTTTGGAAAAAAATAAAAAGATTTTTTTGGTGTATGGGAGGGATAATAATCTTATCCTGGTACTACCTTATTCCGAAATTTCCTCAATCAATGCCTTTGCTAGGAAATGTTTATTACAATTTTATTCTTGGTCCGTTGACTCTCAGGGATAGTTATTTTTTTTCAGGGGTCTCTTCTTATTATAATTTTCCGGATTTTTTAGGAACTTATACTTTATTGAATGGGATTATTGGTGGTGGAATTATAGCTTCTCTTTTTATTTATGCTATAAAGAAAAAAAATTGGTTAGCCTTAATGGCGATTTTTATTGTTTTTGCTTATTTTTTGCCTTTAGGATTAAGCTGGCTTTTTGATCGTTATCTGATATTTTTAATCCCTTTTGTGATGATTGTTGTGTACGAGAGCTTTAAGGACAAAATAAAATCTTTTTCTTTTCCACTATTTTTTTCTTTTTTGTTGTTGATATGCTTTGCTTTTTTGTCCGTGGTGGGTACTCATGATTACCTATCCTGGAACCGTGCTCGCTGGAAAGCACTTAATTATTTAACAGAAGATTTAAATATCTCTTACAAGGAGATTGATGGTGGTTTTGAGTTTAATGGTTGGCATGGTTTTGATCCACACTATAAGCCACCAAAAGATAAGAGTTGGTGGTGGGTTTATGATGACAAATATGTTATTACCTTTGGACCATTACCTGGTTACACAAAAATGAAGACTTTTCAATTTAAAAGATGGTTTCCTCTTGGTTATGGTAATATATATATAGCAAAGAGAATAAAATGAGTAAAAAAATTACTGTAATTATGCCGGCTTATAACGCCGAACGCACTTTAAGGCGGACATATGAGGATATTCCTCAAAACCTAGTTTCTTCTATTATATTGGGTGATGATTGTTCGCAGGACAATACTATCGAGATTGCAAGATCACTTGGTATCAAAGTTTTAAAAACTCCCCTAAATCTTGGTTATGGGGGAAACCAAAAAATGCTCTATAACGAAGCCTTAAGTGATGGAGCAGATATTGTTATTATGATCCACCCTGATTGGCAATATGATGCTACTAAAATTCCAGATTTGATAGATCCAATTATAAAAGGGGAAAAAGATGTAATGCTTGGTTCTCGGGTCTTAGGGGGGAAGAGGGGTACGCTGGCTGGGGGAATGCCATTATATAAGTATATTTCAAATAGATTTCTTACCCTTTGTGAGAATTTGACTTTGCGTTTGAAGCTTTCTGAGTATCATACTGGAATGAGGGCTTATAGTAGAAAGGTTTTAGAGACCATTCCCTACAATAAAAACTCGGATAATTTTGTTTTTGACACAGAGGTTTTGGCAGAAATTGCAGCGTCTCAATTCTCTGTAGGAGAGATTCCAATCCCATGCCGCTATTTTAAAGAAGCGTCCTCGGTAAATTTTTTAAACAGCACGATTTATGGATTAGAAACACTTAAAGTTTGTCTTAAATATTTAGTTGACAAATCTTGCTATAAAAACTAAAATACTCTCAATATAATGAAAAAAGCCTTTTCAATAATAGAGCTTACCATTGTTGTTGTGTTGCTCTCCGTGATTTCTGTTTCGGTCTACCTCTCAATAGGAAATACGAATAGTCAAATACTAGATTTAGCAGCTACCCGTATGGCAGCGGATATTAGATATGCTCAGAATCTAGCAATTGCAAGACGTGGGTGGTATGGGGTCCGCTTTTCTAGCTTTTTTAACTTTTATTATGTTTATGAGTTTGATTCTAGTCAGTGGTGGAGTGAAGATGTTGTAATCAATCCGGCCAATCCTCCAAATCCATTGCAAATTGAGATTGATGAAATATATGATGGAGTTGCAATAACCGATATTCGTTGTAATGATTCTTTCTTTAACTACAAGTTAATCTTTAATCCAAGAGGAGAGCCTTATGGCTCTATTGCTGGTATCCCTTATCAATATACAAACGACAGTATAATAACCTTAACATTTGCTCCGGCTGGTTGTGGTTCTGGTTGTTCTCCTCTTGATAGAGAGGTGCGTGTTGCACCATATAGCGGAAAGGTGTATTTTGTATATAACTAATATGAAAACAAAAAAAGGTTTTACATTAATTGAGCTAGTAGTTAGCATGATTGTGATTGGTATTGCCTTCTATGGATTAATGAGTGTTTTGAGTGATATTACTATAAAAAATACTTCTGGTCAGGAGATATTGAAAGCCGGATTTTTAGCCGAAGAAGTTATGGAAAAGATCTTGGTGAAGGGGAAAGATTTTGATACTGATATTGTGGATGTTTCGTCCCAAAACTTCTCTTCTCCTTTTTCTGGTTATTCTTATGTTGTTGATGTTGAATATGTTAATCCGTATGATTTAAATCTATCGACTTCCGAAGCAACGGATTATAAACGAATCGAAGTTACTGTAACTGGGGACAGTGCTGGTTTCCCAATTAAGCTTATTACTATCAAGGCAAATATATGAGAAAAAGAAGGGGATTTACCTTAATTGAGATAATTATAACAATTGTGGTTTTATCTATTATCAGTACTCTTTTTGCTGCATATATTAGAACCGGCATAGATGTTTGGTTAAGATTGCGTGCAGAAAACATGTTGCAAGCAGAAGGAAGAACGGCTGCGTCACATATACTTGAAAACATGAGAGGAATGCAGGGGAGAGCGAGTATTACAGTTATGACAACTTCTGAAGTTGAGTTTTTTGATGGAGATGGAGTAACGCATAATTATCAGATTGCTCAATCAGGGTCGGATTATCTCCTAAATTATAATGGTGTTTTTCTTACGAGCTATTTAGCACCCGCTGGCTTACAATTTGTATATTTAGATCACGATGGTAATCAGGTTTTTTCTGCCAGTGCTGTTGAGGCAATTCGTTTTAGATTATTATTGCGCTATGGGGAAGATCCCTTTAGCATTGAGACGGCATGTCGGTTAAGGATTTTATAATGAGAAGAATAAATAAAAAGGGTTTTGTATTAGTCGTTTCTATCTATGTAATGGTCATTTTTGCCGTATTGGGGATAACTCTTTCGGCTTTTATTTCAGGAGAAGCGACTGGTAATTCTTTATTTGTAAATGGTCTTAAGGCTTTACATGTTACAGAGGGGGGAGCTGAGTACGCAATTCTTACTGATTTGGCTAATGATTTTGACTGGTCAGATAACGATGGAGATAGCCACTTGGGGGTTGATTTGGGGGAGGGGGAATTTGATGTTTGGATTGCAAGTTCAAGCCCGGAGAGTGCCTCCATTAGTTCAACTGGATATGTTAATCGTGGTAATCTTTTTTCAGAGGTTAGAAGGCAAGCGGTGGTTGAGATACAAAGGTTCTATGAACCTGTGTTAAATAACCTAATGTATATCAGTGGCAGGATTAATATGAATCATGCAACAGGTCTTGCTAGTGGAGCTCCGTTAGTATCTGGATCGGATATTGTCACAGGAGAGGTGGTTGTTGATGGCGGGATTGTGGAATATGAATCCATTGTTATGCCAACTGTCGATTGGAATGCATATAAGAGCTTGGCCGTGTCACAGGGTAATTATTATGGGGGTGACCTGGATATATCTCAATCTCAAACTATGAGTGGGGTTTATTATGTTGAGGGGAATGTTTCAATGGATAACTATGTAACCATCAATGGGTCTCTAATTGTGGGGGGGAATGTAAACATGAACCAGGTTACGGGGCTTTATATTACTCCAGAGGTATCTGGTCATCCGGCTATGATAGTCGGTGGAAATATAAATGCCACGCAGATTGATGATGGTTATATTACCGGTCTGGTTTATACTGGTGGAAATATAACCATGAATAACTGTAATCAAATGACAATTGTTGGGGCGTTGTTGTCTGGTGGACGTGTTAGTGAGGTTAATGCAAGTAGCATTACTCTGCTATACGATCCACTTGTTAGGCAGACTGCTTTTATTGGATCTGGCTCTGATATTTCGATAACGAAATGGACAAATATTTAGTTGACAAGGGGGGGCTATCAGTCTAGAATAATGCAAATGCAAAAAAAAGGATTTACATTAATAGAATTAGTTATAACTATTGTAGTGCTTGCTGTTATAGCTACAACTTTTTTTCTTCGCCACCAAGATAATGATGGAATAAAGGTTTTTAATGCTGCAGAAAGAGTAGCTGCAGACATACGTTATATGCGATCTTTAGCCATAAGCGAGAGTAGATATTTTGGTGTGCAGTTTTCATACTATGCTGGCCCAGGTGGGATTGCTTCTTTTCTGGTCTACATAGATGACAGTGGCAATCTAGCTTATTATACCGATCCAACCCATAATACCGGTAACTCTGGCATCTGTCTTCTAACATCTAGCGATTTAGGCGGTGTAGCCTTTGGTCCTAATGCAGTAGATGGCACCATGTACTACTTTATCGTTTTTGATCATGAAGGAAAGCCGATGGTTGGTCAAAATTCGGGTTTTAAGATAATTAACTTAGTTCCTTTGCCAGATGTTTATTCGATCGTGTTTAATAAGGGTAGCAGTTATAAACAGGTCAGGATAAAACCAAATACAGGAGAGGTGAGAGTTAGAGATTATGCACCATAACAACAGGAAAGGGGTAACATTAATTGAATTAGTTATAGCAATGTTGGTGATTAGTATTTCCGTACTAACATTGATTAATGTGTTTTCCTTTGTGGCATCAAAGACTATTGAACAAGATGATGCGGTTCTGGCCGCCTTTCTTGCCCAAGGTAAAATGGAAGAATATCTTGCTAAAGGAATTAACTCAATTAACACAATTCCTAATCCTTGGCCCAATCCTTGGCCATCCTTTAGTCGTAATAATGGTCCGCCTTCTGATCCAGTTTTTGATTATGGTGGACAGTTTGGTAATATTGTTGAAAGTTTTCAATACAAAGTGGAGGTCAGTTTTTTGGACAAGTTCAGCAATCCTCTTTCTCCTGGGACTCCGGACCTTTATCCTGAAACTTTGCATGAGATGAGACTGCTAACGGTGACCGTTCAAAAAATTGATGTAGCAGGGGTTATTGTTCCCATTAATACGTTCTCTTGTATATATCCATCGAGGTTATTGGAATGAGAAAAAGAGCTATAACTCTAATAGAAATGGTTATTGTTATTACCATCGTTGCAATTGGGGCTGGTATCTTTATGGCCCTCATTACAAAGTCCATTGATATATTTGTTCTTTACAAGGATTACAATGCCGCTCAGATGAAAGCGGTAAGGACTATGAATAAAATTTCAACCCAAATTAGAAAAGCTAAACGAATTGATACAGTGTATCTTATTAATCCAGACAGTATGCAATTTAGGGTTGATGAACCTGAGGGAGCGGGGGGGCTGATGGAAGTTCTCCAAAATATGGTTGGTTTTTTTGTTATTCCGAAACCTCAAAACTTTGCTTTGTTTTTCTATGATTGGCATGCTACGGGGAAGGTCCCTTCTCCCGGGACTCCATATGGTGCGAGTTTCTTAAGTGATCCTGCTAATTTGTATTTTGATGGTTCTAACACTTTTGTTAAATTTAAACTTGCCAATATTAAATATCCAAATATTTTTCAGTTTTTAGGGGTTAGTAGAAATAATCCTGCCAATGCAGCAGAAATAATGCCTGGTAATGTATCTGATTTTCAAGATCCTAATCATCCCGGCCAGAATTCTGCAAGATTAGTTAGGATTGTAATGGATGTAGAAGAAGGAGATGAGACTTTTACTTTAGGAAGTGTAGTTAGGATAAGGAGGAATAATTTATATTGATTAATAAGACAAAAGGAATGTCTTTGATAGCAGCCATTTTTGTAATGGTGATTTTTCTGTTGTTGGGGACTACTTTAATTTCAATATTATCCGGGGATGTTATTTCCGCTGGAAAGCAACTCTATCATACAAAGGCTTTTTATGCTGCTGAGGCAGGGATAGAGTATACCATGAGTCGTCTTTTGAGAAATGATTATGATTGGGCGGATAATAATTTTACTGGAATGGGTATGCCTTTTGCTGATACCGATAAAGGCTATCCACCAAGTACCACTCCTCCATATCCTTCCTATACTGGTAGCGCAAGAATCAATATGGTCAGCCGAGATATAGATGGAGCCGATTTTACCACTCGTGTTACTAATGCTCACGAAGGAAGATCTGGAATCAAGGATACTCATTGGCCTATGACCTGGCTTTGGTCAGAATGCATATTACAATCAAATGGGAAAGCTTCTTTAAATGCGCATGCCTCTTTAACCCAAAGGGTAGAACGATACCTTTGTCCAACCCTAAATTATTCTATGGCGACACCAATGGGTCCGATTAATTTAATGTTTACTGGGGGGGGTGTTATGGCAATAAACTATTCACACCCGAGCACTGCAAAAGTAATATCTGGTACTACTATTAGCTATGGTGGAGTAGTAGGCGGAGTTAAAGTAGATTATCCTAACGATTTTCCAAGTGTTGGTCCACAGTGGTACCCTCTTAAACTTGAACCAAGTGATTACAAAAAGTTTGCTAAAATGGTAGTTCCTCATGACACAGAATTAATAGCTCCTTATTATGAAGGCCTTATTTATTGTGAAGGAACTTTGCACATTGGTAGCAATACTGCACCGATTAAGGCTTGGAGAACTGTAATAGATGGTTCAATCATAGCCGAGGGGGATATAATTATTCACGATCAGGTTCAAGTACAAATCAATGCTAACCCCGATTCTTTTTTACCAGATGCCTATTTACCCGCAATGGTTGCAGAAAACAATATTTATAGTGATGGGCTGGGAATAGAGACGTTGGAAGTTACTGGGCTAGTATATGCAGGTGGAGATAAAATTGATCTAAAAAATTGGAATAATACAAATGTTAATAGATTCGATTATAGAGGGACTATTACCGTAAATGGTATGGTTTATTGTGAAAAGGAGATTAAGCTTGATACTAGTGTAATAAATCTTAATTATCTTCCTGCAGTTCGACTAACTTATGGGGTTAGAGATACGGAACCGACTAATATGAATCAATTTAACAGCTATGGTACTGTTAATAATGAATTACGTAAATTGGCTTTTAATGAAAGTTTGATGCATTCTAATTAAAGAGGTAATAAAATGGCACTATTAGGAATTGAAATTGGTGATAATTCGATAAAACTGCTGGAAGTCAATAAAAAGGAAAACCAGTCAGTAATTACCCATTGGTCAATAGTTGATATTCCCCTTGATTTGCGCAATAAGCATCCAGAAAGAGAAGTTTTTCAATCGGAATCTATTAAAAAATTCTTAGTACACACCAGCTCAAAAGATGCAGTAGTGGTTGTTGGAGGTCTCAATGTTGTTTCAAAAATAATTGCTCTGCCGCATCTTGGGGATGCTGAGGTTGCCGAAGCAGTTAAATGGCAGATGAAGGATGAGATCCCGTTTAAGGTAGAAGAAGGGATCTTTAGCTATTTTAAATTAGGTGATTTAGATAAGAATAAGGTCAACTATTTAGTAGTAGTTGCAAAAGAAGAGGTAGTGCTCAAATCACTACAAACAATGGGGTTAGCGGGAGTCAAGCCTCTAACTATTATTCCGGCTTCAGAAGCACTTTTCTACACCTTTGAAAAAGAGATAAAACAAGAAGGAGTTGTTTGTCTCCTTCATATGGGACAATTCTTAACCAATATTAGTTTCTTTGAAAATGGGCTTCTTCAATTATCTCGCGATGTTCCGATCGGTTCCGACGATATTACAAAAGCAATGACCTCAATTTTAGTTTCGGAAGAAGGTAGGCTTGAGCTTGATTATGATGAAGCAGAGAAGATTAGAATAAAATATGGAATTCCAGTTGATCTTGAAAAATTTCCTAAACTAGAACACATTCCAATCGCTCACCTTCAAGCAGTAATTCGTCCCGCCTTGGAGCGAATTGAAGAAGAGATAATTAGAACTATTGAATACTTCCGCAATAAGGTAAGTGATAATGCAATTAAGAGAATTGTCTTTACTGGGTCGGCTTCGGAGACCCCTAATTTAGCCCAGATTCTATCACAATCAATAGGGATTAGCTGTGAAACGGCTGATCCGTTTGCCAATGTAAAGATTGACCAAAGTATAGAGGATAAAGAGGGTTTAATTAAAGATCGTGCGCGTTTGTGTGCTGTTGTTGGGGCTGTTTCTGCTGCAAAGAGTAGGATCAATTTGATTCCGGAAGAATATAGAGATCGTTGGAAGGTATTATTAAAAAGATATCTAACTCCACAATATATGATGGGGGCTTTACTGTTTGTATTATTCCTCTTTTATGGTCTTCTTTATGCCAATATCTATTTCCTAGAAAATAAAAAAGCAGAACTTAATAAGGAATTATCCATAATTGAGCCAAAGATCAAGAGATTAGATGCTCTTGCAAAATCGGTGGCTGATGAGCGTGGTAGGAGTGGAGTTTTCTCGTCATTAGCTGCTGCAAGGATTAAGGTCTCTCATATTTTAGTTGAGTTGGGTGAAGCTACCCCCAATTCAGTTATGCTTGATACAGTCTCCTTTACTCCAACGAGTGAGGCGATCATGGTATCTGGTAATTCATTTTTAAGAGGGAAGACTGCGGAAAAAAACCTTTCCCAATTTGTTAATAATTTGTCAGATTCACCGCTTTTTGAAAATGTTCAATTAGATAATGCTGGACTGGGATTGGATTACTCACCTAAAAACTTTAAATTCAATGTAAATATGGAGATAAAAAAATGAAAGTAAGTAAACGTGAATTGTGGCTTGTTTTTGGAGTTTTGGCCGTTTTAGCTACATATGTTTTTTATCAATATCTTTATTCTCCCCAGCTTAACACCTTGGGTAAATTGAGGCGAGAGATAAAAAAACAGGAAATGGATCTTAAGCTTGCTCAAGAAAAGCTGCGGGTTTTGCAAGGTATTGTCAAGATAAAATCTCCGGAAAAAATTGTTGCAAAAAGCAAAGATGAAAATGCACTTGAGGTAATAACTTTTTTAGCTGATAATATTACAGACCTAAAGATTAATCTGATTTCATTGAAGCCTTTTTACGATACTCCAGCCCTGCAACAGGCCAAAAAGATGACCTTTGACATTATAGTAGAGGGCACGTATAATCAGTTGTATAAATTTGTAAATGCAATAGAGATGGCACCAAGTTTGTTAGTAATAGATACATTTAAATTGGTTAGGAAAGATGATCGGGAGATTAAGGCGTCGATTTCGTTCTCGTCTTATTATTAATAGATATGATCAAACAAATAAATAATTTAAAATGGACCATTTTAATTTTGGCGATTTGTATTGGTGCTTTTTGGCTCGGGTTACAGAGTGCCTGTGTCATGAAGGCAAAGAAAAAACCACCTCTTTTAGCTAAACCAGTTATAACTGACACCATAACCCAAGAAGCAAAAAGCACTCCCGAAGCAAAAGCAAAAATTATTATAAAATCAAAACTAGATAAGAAGAAGGATAAGAAAAAAGAAGAGAAGAAGAAAAAAGATGAGGTTGTATTATTAGGAAAAGTATCTGATCCTTTTCAAGTAGACTTTTCTGTGAGTAAGAAGGATGAGTCAGGTGTAACAACCACCCCTAAAAAATATTTTGTTTTGCAGGGATCTTTTGTTGCTGGTAAAAAGAGCTTGGCTTTAATTGATGATGAGATTCTGGGAATAGGTGATTACATTCATGGTTGGAAAGTTGTAGGGATAAAGAAAGATGTTGTCGGACTTAAGAGATGGAAGAAAATTAAAAGACTTAAATTAGATTGGGGAGGATAATAATAATGGTAAAAAGAATAGTTGCTGTTCTTGTGATTTTGGTATTGTGTGCGAGTTTGGGGATGGCTGCTTCGCAAAAAGGTATTAGCATACAAAAGAGCAAGAGCGGGAAAATATCATTCCGATTAAAAAATGCGGACATAAAAAGTGTTCTGCATATTTTTGCTAAGCAATTAAAAGTTAACATTGTGGCAGGAGATGGCGTTTCTGGTGAGGCAACAGTTGCTTTTTCAAATGTTACACCATTAGAAGGCCTAGACGCAGTGTTGCGGGTTAAGGGATTAGATTGGAGCCGAGAAGGGGATACTATTATTGTTTCGTCAGACAAGCAGGTAAAAACTTTTACCTTGCAATTTGCTAACGCAGAAGAGTTGAACACTACTATTAAGCCAATATTGTCACAAGGAGATAGTAGTTCGGTCAATAAATCTTATAACCAAGTAATTGTTAAAGCTGGCAGTAGAAGAATGAGAATGATTGAAAACACCATAAAGAAAATGGATGTGCCACAAAAACAAGTTGTAGTTGAGGCGCATATTGTAGAGATAAAAAAAGGGGATGATGGGGGTATTGGGGTAGATTTATATGGACAAAGAAGGGCAGATCCAAACGATAATGTTCAAACGCTAAACTTTGCTGGGCGCAACACAGATCAAAATGCACTAGGATTATATGCTCAAATTATTTCTGGAAATTACCAGGGATATCTATCTTCCTTAATGATAGCTACAACTTATAATATTGTTGCTTCTCCTCGAATTACAACGATAAATCATAAAGAAGCAACAATTTTAATTGGTGAAAAATTAGGTTACCAGACTTCAACAACCACAACTACTGGTACTACCACAGAAATTAAATTTTTGGAGACAGGAACAAAATTGGTTCTGACCCCACACGTCAGTGATAATGGTTATATTAGAATGGAAATTGCTCCAAAGGTAAGTGAAGGTACTGTGGACAGAACGACCGGAGTTCCAAACGAAAGTACAACCGAGACTAAAAATGAAGTTTTGGTTAAGGATGGGCAGACTATTGTAATTGGCGGATTGATTAAGAAGAAAGAATTGTTAACAGAAACCGGAATCCCGATCTTAATGCATATCCCATTTATTGGAATGGCTTTTAAACGAAATGTAGTTTCTAACGAAAATCGTGAGTTGATTGTATTTATTAAGCCTACTATTTTAAGCCCTGAATCTCTCCAAACTATGCAAGAGGATATTCAGACTTTCTTGAAGAAAGAGAAAAACCAAAAGAGCAATATAATAAACTAATTGTATGTCGAACAAAAGCGATATACGGAATATTTATTCGGCTCTTCGACTAAGAAATGTAGTTCTGCTGGGTGTTATATTCTTTTTAGTATTTAAAACGCTTTTTGGTTTTTCGTCTGCTGAAGTATTATTTCCAGCCTATATGATTCTAAGCTTAGCTTTTTTATTGAATTTTTTCGGGTATTTGTTAATAAAAAACGAAAAGATATTGATAGTTTTTGCAAAGCTTCAGTTTGTTTTGGATCTTTTTGTTATTCTTTTGGCCCTATATTTTAGTGGTGGTATTGAAAATAGTTGGGGATTTCTTCTTTCAATTGTAATCGTTATTTCTGGCTTGTATTTTTCATTAGCAACTGCACTTTTTATCGCTTTTTTTGCAATCTGTGCTTTTGGCGGGATGGTTTGGCTAGAATACATGGAAATAATTCCACATGTTAATGCCTATGGGATGGATATTTGGAAGAATCTACCGTATCTTATTGATTATATTTCGGCAATGTTTGTATTGTATATTGGGGCGGCGATTGTATCGGTCTCTGCCGGGCATGATCATAAAAAAAGAAGAGAAGAAGCCGATGAATATGCTAGAGAGTTGCAGAAAAAGATCCACACAATAGAACAATTTAACCAGGAATTGCGTAATAAATATGCAGACATAGAGCGATTGAACCAGCTTTTTGTAGGTCGTGAGCTTGAAATGGCAAAACTCAAGGAAGAAATAAAACGTTTAAAATCCCAAAAGGGTTAGTTTTCTGTTTTGGCTTCTCTAGATAATAAATTTTGTGCTGCAAGATACGGATCTTTCTTTTTAAATAAAACCTCAAAAATTTGGCTGGTTATTGGCATCTCAATTTTTAGTTTTTTCGCTAATTGGTCAACTGCTTTTGTGGTTGTTATGCCTTCGGCGATTTCTTGCATGTTAGAGGTAATTTGATTTATATTAAGGCCTTCTGCTAGTTTAACTCCAACAGAATGATTGCGAGACATGGTACTTCCGCAAGTTAATATTAGGTCTCCGATTCCAGATAACCCATAAAATGTTTGCTCTTTTGCACCAAGGGCTTGGCCCAAACTTGCAATTTCTCTTATTCCGCGAACTATAAGACCAGAACGGGCATTTTCACCCAAAGCAAGGCCATCAACAATACCGGAAGCGATTGCAATGATATTTTTTAACGCTCCGCCTATTTCAACTCCAATTGTATCGTTTTGAGTATAGACTCGAAATCTTTGTGACATAAGTAATTTTTGGATTTGTTTTGCTTGGCCTTCGTCAATTGCCGCAACAACAGATGCAGCGGGTAGTCCCTTTGCAATTTCGTGAGCTAAATTTGGTCCAGAAATTACAGCGATATCTTTTTTAAAATGTTCTTTAAGGATTTCTGAAGGTCTTTTACCAGTTTTTATCTCTATTCCTTTGGCAGCAGATAAGATAGGGACTTTTGTTTTTGTATTTTTAATAACTTCTCTTAAATGTTGTGTTGGCACAACAAAGACAATTAAATCAGCTTTTTCTGTAGCCTGATCAAGATTGTTGGTGGCTGTTATTATTTTTGGAAGTTGAATCCCTTTTAAGAATTTTTTATTTTCACCAAAATCATTTATCTCTTTTACGACCCCTTTTTCATGTGCCCAAAGCACTACATTGTGTTTGTTTTCTGCAAAGAGTATGGATAGGGTGGTTCCCCAGGCACCTGCACCGATAATTGTTATATTATTTGGCACTTGTCCCTACCTTGTTTTCTGATCCGTTTAGTAATCTTTTAATATTTGATTTATGTTTAATGACAATTAAAATGTTTGCAACTGCAACAAAAATCGCAAAAGGGAGAGGTTTGCCAAATGCAAACATTAATATTGTGGCTAGGGTTGATCCGGTAATTGAGGCAAGAGAAACATAACGGCTTACTATAATTACTATTGCAGCCCAAATGGCGCAAATTACAAAAACATCCGGTGCTAGGCCAAGGAGCACCCCAAGACCAACGGCAACCCCTTTTCCTCCCTTAAATTTCATAAAGATTGAAAAAGTATGTCCGATAATTGCTCCAGCTCCAGCAAGGATGATTACTATTGGATCGGGGTAGATTTTGGTTGCGAGTAGGATGGAAAGAGTTCCTTTAAATAGATCAAATAAAAAAGCGATAATTCCAGGAATTGGACCAAGCAGGCGAAAGGTATTGGTTGCACCGATATTTCCGCTCCCTGCTTTGGTTATATCTTTTCCGTATAATTTACCGATTACATAGCCAAAGGGGATCGATCCTAATACGTAACTTATACCCAGAATTAGCGCAATTTGCATATCTGTAGTATAATAGCATATTATCGCGGGGTAGAGCAGCCCGGTAGCTCGTCAGGCTCATAACCTGAAGGTCGTGGGTTCAAATCCCACCCCCGCTAGACAAAAATCTAAAAGATTTTTGTCCCTTGTTCTCGTTCTTGTTCTTAATGCCCTTCTTACTTTTTTCCTCAAAGATTGGATTTTTGTAGAATAAGAACAAGAATAAGAATAAGGAAGTCCTCAATAATCCTGCCTTATAAATGCTATAATCACCTTACGTAACACTTACGTAAGGCTTACGTAAGGCAACTCATTGCTCATTACTCATTACTCATTACTCATTACTTTTTACTTGTTTTTGTAGAACTCCTCAACATCAAAGCCCGTATCCATATTTGGTCTAATAGAGAAAAATTGAGCAGGGGAGAAGTATCTATCATTAATCACAGCTGTGGTTGCATTTTCTCTTCTTGATAAATCAGAGCTGGTAGGATCGATCTGTCGCCAGTAAATATAGCCATTTAGATTGTTTTCTTGTACTAAATTAACAACGTCAGTGATCCAGCGTCTTTTGCTGTCTTCGCTAGCAAAAGTTGAGACGCAAAACTCTCCCAAAATAATTGGAATATTAAATCTTTCCTTGTAACTTACAATTTGTTGCATGGTATTATTTAATACATCTTTATCAAAGTACAGTGTAAATCCTTTATAGTTTTTAGCTTTTCCTGGATATTCGATTTTGTTGTCTGTCTTATAGGTTGAGGTCCAGTTAACATTTTGATGAGTAAAGTAGAGTGGAGTGTAGAAATGAAAAACGTAGGCCAAATTTTGGTCATCAATCCTTTCTAATCTTTGGTTTTGGGGGGGTTGAATAGCAATTAAGTGATTGGTGTCCACTTTTCTTATTGCAGTGACCGTTCTTTCCATTAATCGCCAGTATTTGCTTCCCGACTCAATCGACTCGTTCATTAATTCATAACCTAAGATGGTCTCGTTATCCTTATATCTTTTAGCTATTGCTTGCCATCCCAAAACAAATAAATTCTGTAAATTGCGACTGTTCCAAAAGGCTTTATTGTCCGCTGTTGCTAAAAAGTCTTGAATGGCTCCGCCCGGTAGGTTATGCATATCAAGTAAAATTAATAGATTGTGTTTTTTTGCAAAGCTTAGTTGTTTATCTACAAAACGAAAACCCTCTTGATTGATATCTCCATTTTGGTCAATGAAATAATCCATTTTAAGGACTAATCGGACTGTATTGATTCCACCAAGTGCGGTTAAGGCATAATCTTTTTCTTTTATGTGATCCAAGTTCGGATTTTTATGACTCTTTTTCCATACAGTAGAGTCATCTAAGAGGGCGGCTCCTCTGATATAAAAAGGAGCATCGTTTAGTAATAGACGACCTCTTTGTGCTTTTACAAACCCTTTACTAGTGTTTGTCATAATTAATACAATTAATACTAAAAGGAGTCCTATTTTTAGCATTTTAAAACCCAGCCCTCTGCACAGCTAATCCAGTACTTACATCTGTATTAACCTTCATATCAAAGTAATAATCAAGCTCTTTTTCAACCGACATTTGTAGATTTATAATTGTTTGCTCAGCCTTATCTTCATCAACCGATTTACCTTGAACATAAAGAGTAAAGCGTCCGATATAACCGGAAAGCCTGGTCTTTCTTTGGCGATATGAAGTTAGGAGCAATTGTGCTAAATCTCCCTTTAATTTGTAGGCCTTTGCTCTCATCTTATGAAGTAAAAATATGTTTTTGGCTTCTTTGTCGTTATCAATACCATTTAGGGCCTCTTTATAAGTCTTTGCTATTACTGTGTTCAGTAGTTTTAATCCCTTAAACTTAATTGCAATCACGGCAGCCTGTTCTGCAATTTCTCCAGTGGACTCTGCTTTGTCAAAAATAGCCCAGCCTAAACTTTTAACCGCATCGAGCATCTTCACTCTGGCAGCCTCCATTGCTACCTTATTGTTTTTTACTTCCTGCATGGTTTTTAGGGTCTGTACTTGTGTTTGCAGTCTTTGCATATTCTTTGCGGCAGTTACTGCATCTGATAAATCTTTCAGACTATCCAGGGTTTGGGCGGTATCTGATAAATCTTCATAGCTTGACAGGTCAGGAGAAGTAGCACCAGAATCTTCTAGCATATCCATCTTTGTTAAGAAAATACCAACATCAGCTGCGGCCAAACCGACACCCAGTCCGCCGGATAAATAAGCTCCCATCGCACTGGAAGCTACCTTTAAAATTTTTGCGGCATCTTTATAGTTGCTGTAGTCATTTATTTCTTCATCATTCCTTTTTGCGGCCTCTTCATATGCTTTGATCTCTTTTTTCATGACTGATTCGCCCCCAAAACCAAAGACATACATGTAAGTGAACAATGCTCGATTAGCTTTTGCGCTTGAAACAACGTTTCCTACTTGATCAATCCAAACGTAACCGGTGACTCTTTCTCCACTTAGATAGGCGACAGGGACATAATATTTTCCGTCATAGCTAATGGGCCACTTATACGACTCGTCCCCAACAAAAGTTTTATATTTCCATTTACCTACCTCGTAGGTTTCACTGCTTTTAGCAAGTTTTTTTAAATGACTGGGATAATAAGTGAATAATACACCGCCGCAAATAACTGTCTTTTTTTCCTCTTCAGGGATGAGCTGGCTTTCCCCGGCTAGCATTGAGGCAAACATTCCTTCGGTCTGCTGCCGTTGTGTAATATGCGCCTCTTCTTTTGCTTCCTGTTTTGCCCGTTTGGTCTCTTTTTCTGCCTGTTCCTGTTTATACTCATCTGAATATTTGTAATCAAATTGTTTTTCCAGGGCTTTTGATCTTTTTTTCATTGCTTCTTGTCTTTTTATCCTTTCAGGGTCTTTTTTTCTGCTTGGCAATATTTGTATTGTTTTTTTGGGTTGGGCTGGTTTTTTTGCGGGTTGTGTGCTGGGCGTTGCTGCTGGGCTTGACGGGACAGAAGGTTGTTTTGGTTGTGCTGTTGCTGTGTCAGCAACATTCGCAATGCGTGAGAGCATGTGTGACATTGCAGATTTGGCATACTTTAATCCTTCACTCTTGCTTGAGAAATAGTGTGAAGAAACATATAACGAATATTGTCCTTTGGCGCAACGCAGAGAGTCTCCCCCAACTACTTCAACTGGATAGTTGGAAACCTGGATCGTATTTCCTCCTGCTTTTTTAAGCCATTCCGACTTTGTGATAGGGGTTATTTCTTTGGAGTAATCAACGTGCAGTGTTAAGTAGGGTCCGTCAATTTTTAAATTTGATTTAGCTGGATTCTTTGAAATAAATACCGAATAGCTGTATCCTTTTTTTCTGTTTAGTAGTGCTGCTCTGACCGGATATTCACATTCTCTTCTGCTTTGGTTTTTAAAGTCTAGAATTGAATCAGGAGCGACACTTTTTATGGCCGACGGAGTTGAAACGCTTTTTGGCATCTCGGTCCAGCCGGGTGAAGTGAAAAGAAAACTTAAAACCAATCCCAATAATAATACTTTTCTCATGGTGACCATATTATACCAAAGCACATTGAAATGTACATTGACTTTTTAATTTATACTATTATAATAGTAAAAATTAGTCTTATTAGAGGAGGGTTTTGTGTTTAGAAAACTATTAAGTTTGTTCGTAATTCTTCTATTTATTACTCCAGTTTTTGCTCTCGATGTTAGTACCTATGAACAAGATTGGAAAGATGCAAATTCACTGTATGAGCAGGCCCTAAAAATCCAGAAGGAAAAAGGGGAGGGTGGATTTTTGCGAGCAGCCCCTTATGAAAAGGAATATGATTCTGCAAAGGCAAAATATAGAAAGATTATAAAGGAATTACGCAATGAATCGGCGGTGAGAAGAATTGCGGCTTCCGAATTGGATGATATGTTAACCGGACTACTTCTGATGCAGAGCGATTTTTTAGAAGAGATGATATCGACAGAAATTACTATTCTGCCGCAGGTCTTGTATCGCAGTGCAGCGGTTACTTTTTATGATATAACCAAAAACAATGACCTGTTTTTACCGCCGCTTATCCTTTTGCCTGAAAGAAACTGGCAAAAATACGGATCGGCAGTGGGTGACTTAAGCGTTTCTGCTCCCGAGGTGACAACCGCCACTGCTTTGGTTAGAACCTCTGTTTTTTCTGATAAATCATTTGGCAAGGCAAATTACTATAAGATGATTAGTTCGGTTAATTGGCAGACGGATTTTATTACTTCTGAACTGGTAGAAATTGGCGACAAGATTACCAAGCTCGAAAGTAAAGATTCAAATAATCCGGAGAATCTTTATAGGTTAGGAGAGGCCTACCTCTTAAAGGCCTTTTATAAACGTTTAAGCGACTGTCTTTATTACTACCAACAAGCCCGGGCGCTGGTTCCCAAAATTACCTATACTCCAACCTATACCCGATTGATGATCTTTAGATCAAAAATTACTGGAGTGAAAAAGGCAGCATCAATTCCTGAAGAGATGGACTTAAAAAAGACTAAGTATTTAAGAGATAAGGCGAAAGAATATATTGAAATAGCAAAAATCCCCTTGCTTAAAGAGTTTGAAGAAAAGTTTGTAAAAGATTTTAATCCGGCTGATTCTTATGCCAGTTCGAATGTGAGGGACAGATTGAGGAAAAATGGGGATCTAGTTAAAAGAGAGAGAGAATCTGCCTTTGATACTTTTGAAAAACTGGTAAGTGAAATTTATAATTTTGGACTTTTAAAGATAGACAGTGCCACCCTTGATGTGTTTAAACAGGCAGCTGATTACGACAGTGGCAATCCACATTATCGTCTTAGGTTGGGTAATATATATCGGATTCAGGCACTTAGAAAATTAGCCGATGACCTAAAACAGGCTAATGTATATCATGCTGGTTTAAACTGGATGAATCAGCCGGAATGGAAGTATAAACCAAAGGATGAGAATGCCGCAATTGATCTTTCCACTGTTCGTGGCTTATTAAATAAGGCACTTTATGAATATAAGGCCGTAGAAAAATTGTCACCTGAACTTGGGAATCGTGCACTGGGAATTTATTACCTGGGTCTTATCTCCTTTAACCCGGCTAATGCTGATAGAGCGCTTACTTACCTTGGTAAAACTACAGATGATAAGGGACTATTTGCATTAGAATATGCCAATTATCTTGTTAGTAGGGCGTCGAATGAAGAAAAGTATATTAGTTTTTCAGACGAGTTAAAAAACAATGCTTACAGTGGAGCGGTTGCCGCTTATCAAAAAATTCCAGTGGAATCAAATTTGAAACAGTTGGGAGCTACGCTGCTCGGAGAGGATTATTTAGCCTGGGTTATGGCAAAGATGAGAGAAAGTGGCGGTAAAACAAAAGAACGTTATGGTGAGTGTATTGCAAAGTTACAGCAAGCCAGATCAATCGATCCGGATAATCCATATATCTATGTATCTGAGGGATATATGTTGTATAGACGGGGTACGGCACTATCCGTTGGCGATGCTCTTTCTTTAATTGGAGAGAGTCTAAGTATGGGGGTTAGGGGATTTATGTTTACGGCCTCTTTTCTTTCAGAAGCTGGAAGAGTGGACGAGGATAAGTATACAACGCAAGATTTTGATAAATGGGTAGATCAGGAAGGGGAGAAAATGGAGCGGGAGATGAAAGAAACAATGGGATCTGGCAATGAAATGATTGTTAGAAAATATGATCCTAATGACTTTTTAAAAGCAGTAGATGTTTATAATACAGCAATTGCTAAAAATCCCGAACTGGCAATAAGTTATTACTATTTAGGAAGAACCTATACCATGCTTAGTGTTTATTATTTGGCAAAAGATCAGGCTGCGCAGGCTAAACAATATCAGCCTTTGGCCAAAGCAGCTTTTAAAAACTTCTTGAAACTCAGTTATAAAGGATAAATATGGTAGATATCAATCACAGTGTAGATGTTAGTCATAAACTTCAGATGATGCTCTCGCCCAAGCTTCTTCGCATGTTGAAATTGTTGAACCTCCCATTTCATGAATTAGTTGAAAAAATAGATAAAGAAGCGGAAGAGAATCCGATGCTAGAAATTGAGAAGCCAGAAACTTTGTTCGAATATCTAAAATATCTTGATTCACACAAAAAAGAGAGAAAGGAAGTTGACTATCGAGAGTATGAAGGCCTAAAGAATTTGAAAGCTGCACCAAGAAGCCTCAGGGATCATCTTTTGGAACAATTAAAACTTACTGAATTAAAAGGATCAGATTTTGAGATTGCTGAAGATATTATTAACCATATCGACTCAAGGGGGTACTTAATTAACTACGATAATAAGGATATTGAGCCGGTTTTAAAGACTATACAAACCTTTGAGCCGGAGGGTGTTGGAGCGCGTAATCTTTGCGAGTGTTTGCTTATCCAGATTAGGGAGTATGTGTTTGAAGATCCAGAGCTCGAGGATATTTTGGTGGCAGTGGTTGAAAAGCACTTGGACGATTTGAGTAAAAAGGAATTTAAAAAGATTGCTGATTCCTTGGGGGTAGTAGAAGAGGATATCATAGAAGTAGCTAATTATATTAAGGAGAATTTGACCCCGTATCCTGCGGCTTCTTTTTCTGAGGCAGAGAAAACAGTGGTTCCATCTTTTGCAATTGAAGCTAGCGGCGGGAAGGTGACCTTTGTTAATCTAGAAGAGCGTTATGGGCCCAAAATACGCATTTCGGCCCAGTATCAGAAGATGCTGCGTGATCCGAGAACTGATGAAAATACAGTGAAATTTTTGAGAGAACATGACGAAAAAAGTAAGGAGATAATCGAGCATCTTTTGAAGCGCCAAAAGACGGGGAGTCAAATTATGGAGCTTATTGTAAAGAAGCAGGAAGATTTCTTTAAAGAGGGTGTGGAATATTTCAGGCCTTTGTTGCAAAAGGATATTGCACAAGAATTAGGGCTTCATCCGTCTACTATATCGCGAGCAATTGCTGAGAAATATGTTCAAACCCCGCGAGGTTTATTCTCTCTTAAATATTTATGCCCAAGGGAGATAAAGGGCTTTTCATCTTTTGAAATAAAGAGTAAAATAAAGAATATAATTGAGAAAGAGGATCTTAAAAATCCTTTTACTGATGCTAAAATATTGGCCCTATTGAAATCGGTTGGAATGAATATTAGTAAGCGTACAGTATCTAGTTTCAGAAAAGAATTGGGAATCAAATCATATAAAGAGAGGAAAAAGTAGTGGGAGAAGCAAAAGCAAGAGTTTTAATTGTTGATGACGAAGCGGCGCTTCGTGATTCATTGCGTTTTCTGCTTTCCTCAAAATACGAACTCTTTTTTGCGAGTCATGGAAAAGAAGCATTGGAGCTTTCCGCCAAAGTCGTTCCGGATTTAGTTCTGCTTGATATGAGATTGCCGGATATCTCTGGTATGGATATTTTAAAACAAATCAAAGAAACTGATCCGTCAATTGAAGTAATTATGGTGACAGCAGTTAATACCGTTAGTCGTGCGGTTGAGGCAATTAAGCTTGGGGCTTATGATTATGTAACTAAGCCATTTGATATTGAGGCAATTCAAGAAGTTATTTCTAAGGTTTTAGAGAAGAGGGTGCTAGAGAGAGAAAATTCATATTTAAAGGGTGAAATTGAGAAGAAAAACCAATTTGAGAAAATCATAGGTAGAACTTCTTCAATGAAAGAAGTTTTTGCTTTAATTTCGCAAGTTGCTCGCGAAGATGTTACGGTATTGGTTTCTGGTGAATCTGGAACAGGAAAAGAGCTAGTAGCTCGTGCTATTCACAACTTAAGTTCGCGCAGACAAAGGCTATTTGTCCCTGTTAACTGTGCCGCTATTCCAGAAAATCTGATTGAATCGGAATTGTTTGGGCATGAAAGGGGATCTTTTACTGGAGCAATTGAGAGAAGAGTTGGTAAATTTGAGATAGCAGATTCAGGAACGCTCTTTTTAGATGAGATTGGAAGTTTGCCTTTAAAGCTCCAGGGTAAGCTGCTTAGAACCCTGCAAGAAAAAGAGATCGAGCGACTGGGGGGCAACAAACTAATTCCGGTTGATGTTAGGATCATTGCTGCAACAAATCGCGACTTAAGAAAAGAGATTGAGAAGGGTGACTTTAGACAAGATTTATTTTACCGCTTAAATGTGGTTCCGATTCATATTCCACCACTTAGAGAGAGAAAAGAAGATATTCCTATTCTAATTAATTATTTTATAAATGTTTACAATTTGGAATTTGCCAAAAATGTAGTAGATCTTACGCCGGAGGCGACTCAGTTCTTAATGGCGTATGATTGGCCGGGTAATGTTCGTGAATTGCAGAATTTGATTGAGCGCCTAGTTGTTTTGAGTAAGGGCGAATACATAAAAATGGAAAAGCTACCTAAAGAGATGTTAGGGGAGGAAATTTCAGAGAATGCAGTTGATGACTATAACTTTAGAGAAGCTGCTCGCAGATTTGAGTCTGCTTTTATTAAAAAGGCACTTGAGAAGGCTGGTGGGAGCAAATCAAGAGCTGCAAAACTAATGGGGCTACATCGAAATACCCTTCTACAAAAAGAGAGGAAGCTTAAAGTTCCTGAGTAGTTCTTCTTCGTTTAATATGTTATAATTTTAAAATAATTTTTAAGGGGGGTTCTATAGTGAAATATCATGTTAGAGATTTGAAATTGAGTAAAATAGGTAAAAAACGGATTGAATGGGCAAACGAAGATATGCCTGTTCTTCAACAAGTAAGAGAGAAATTTTCTAAAAATAAACCATTAAAGGGTTTAAGAATGTCGGCTTGTTTACATGTTACTGCAGAAACTGCTAATTTGGTTAGGGCACTTAAAGCTGGGGGAGCAGATGTGGTATTGTGTGCCTCAAACCCATTATCGACCCAGGATGATGTAGCTGCTTCTTTAGTGAAAGATTATGGCATTAGGGTCTTTGCTATAAAAGGAGAGGACAATAAGACCTATTACAAACATATGCATGCAGCCTTAGCGCATTCACCACACATTACAATGGATGATGGAGCAGATCTTTTGTCCACAATTCACAAAGAATATACTCATTTAATTCCTCAAATTGTCGGAAGCATGGAAGAGACCACCACTGGAGTTATTCGTCTTAAGGCTATGGAGAAGGATGGGGCGCTAAAGCTTCCAGTTATTGCGGTAAATGATGCTGCCACCAAAAATCTTTTTGATAATCGTTATGGAACTGGTCAATCGACTATTGATGGAATTATTCGAGCAACCGATGTTCTGTTAGCTGGTAAGAATGTTGTTACCTGTGGATATGGTTGGTGCGGTAAGGGGTTTGCAATGCGTGCAAAGGGGATGGGGGCAAGTGTTATAGTAACTGAGGTTGATCCGGTTAAGGCAATTGAAGCGGTTATGGATGGATTCCGAGTTATGCCGATTGCAGATGCTGCGAAAATAGGAGATGTCTTTTGTACTCTAACCGGTGACATTAATGTAATACGAGCCGAGCACTTTAGAAAGATGAAGGATGGGGCAATTGTTTGTAATTCTGGGCACTTTAATGTTGAGCTCGATATTCCGGGACTAAAGAAGATATCAAAGAAGGTAAATAAAGATGTTCGCAATTTTGTTAATGAGTATGTTCTTGCCAATGGAAACAGGGTTCGTGTGTTGGCAGATGGACGCTTAATTAACCTTGCAGCAGCAGAGGGACATCCTGCCTGTGTTATGGATATGAGCTTTGCGACCCAGGCCCTAGCTTCAGAATATTGCGTTGATGAAAAGGGAAAACTTGGGAATAAAGTTTATTATGTTCCACAAGAAATTGAGAACCATGTAGCAACCTATAAATTAAAATCAATGGGAATTAAGATTGATAAGTTAACGCCAGAGCAGAAAAAATATTTATCTTCATGGCAGGAGGGAACCTAATATGGTTGATCAACCGGATGAGGTAAATGAGAGGTTAGCAGAAGCATTAGGCCGGGTTCGAATTGATGAGTATCATCCAATGCGTTATATGTTCTTCATCTTTTTAGCCGGGATTGCACGTGGAATTGGATTTGCTCTTGGAATGACTATTATATTGGCCCTATTAGTCTTTATAGTTACAAAGCTTTTGTCTACTATGGTTAATTTTCCTTTAATTGGATCATATGTTCAAGAGCTGCTTGACGTTATGCAGATTTATTTAAAATCAGGAGTTAAAATAAGGTAAATTGTGTTTACAATTGTCTCTTTTCTAATCATCATATTTGATCAGCTTGTTAAGTACTTTATTCACAAATACATGTATTTACATCAGTCTATTCCATTAATTTCCAATATGCTTCATTTAACTTATGTTCAAAATACCGGAGCCGCCTTTGGTTTGCTTGGTGGCTGGCGGGCTTTTTTATTGGTTATAGGTTTTGTTGTTATTATTGCGATTTTATATATAAATGCTCACTTGACTAAGAAGGATCATCTTCATCTTCCTCTGGCTATAATATTAGGTGGTAGTATTGGCAACCTATTAGATAGAATTTTTAGAAGTTATGTTATTGATTATATCGATTTTAGGGTTTGGCCGGTTTTTAACTTGGCGGATATTATGATTAATATTGGATTTCTCATCTTGATTTATCAGATTTTATTTAACAAAGAAGAGAAGCAGGAGCTCAAAAAAGAGCTCTTTGACGAATAATGCATCCAGAGCTATTTACAATCGGAACTTTTACCATTTATTCCTACGGTTTTTTGGTCTCCTTGGCTTTTATTCTTGGAATGCTAATTGCCTTGTGGATTGGACGAAAGCTTGATGTAACTCCAGAAATTGTTTTAGATGGTGTTTTTATTGTGATGCTTATGGCTGTTTTTGGAGCGCGAGTATTTTACGTTATTGAGTTTTCTAGAGAATATGCAACTATTTGGGATGTTTTTAAAATATGGCAGGGTGGATTAGTCTTTTTTGGAGGATTAGTCTTTTCGGTAATTGGGTTAATTATTTTTGCAATTTTTAAGAAGATTTCCGTTTTTAAAGTTTTAGATATTGCAGCTTGTGCAACAGCTCCAGCATACGCAATTGGCAGGCTTGGTTGTTTTTTTAACGGTTGTTGTTATGGGGTTGGTGCAAATATTCCTTGGGCAGTAAAATTTCCGCACCTGCATGTTCCTCGTCATCCGACCCAGCTCTATTCATCAATAGTCGGCATTATTATTTTTATCATATTGTATGTTCTTATCAGGCATAAGAGGTTTGATGGTGAGCTCTTTTCTGTTGGTATAATCCTTTACTCCACTTATCGTTTTTTAAATGAATTTTTACGCATTAATCCTCGATATCTATTTGGGTTAAGCGAGGCCCAGCTAATTTCTGTTTTATTATTTATTATCGGGGTAATAATGTATGCAATTTTGTATAGAAGAAATAAATCAAAATCAGCGTCTTGATCTCTTTTTATCAGAAAAAACGGAGTTGTCCCGCTCTTTAATTAAAAAACTAATTGAGTCTTCTGATATTACGGTAAATAGTAATTCTTCAAAGCCGAGTTATAAACTTAGGCTTGGGGACAAAATAGTTGTTGTAATTCCTAAGCCTAAAAAGATGAAGCTTGGGGCAGAAGATATTCCACTTAATATTATTTATGAAGATTCCGATATTATTGTTATTAATAAACAGAGGAGACTAACTGTTCATCCTGGTGCCGGAAATCATTCTGGTACGCTGGTTAATGCCTTGCTGCACCATTGCAAGGATCTATCTGGGATTGGTGGGGTAGAGCGACCGGGAATAGTTCATCGATTAGATAAAGATACGTCCGGGGTTTTAATTGTAGCCAAGAATGATAGGGCCCATCAGAATTTATCCAAGCAATTTAAAAATAGAAAAGTTGAGAAGGTTTATTTAGCAATAGTTTCCGGTTTAGTTAAGAAAGATAATGGAACAATTGATGAGGCGATTGGGAGGCACCCGGTGAATCGCAAAAAAATGTCCACCCTCATCCCTAGCCCTTCTCCCAAGAGGAGAAGGGAGTTGAAAAGTCGGGATGCTACGACAAATTTCAAAGTTTTAAAAAGATTTGATGATTGTACTTTAGTTGAGTTGAAGCCAAAGACCGGGAGGACTCATCAGCTTCGAGTTCATATGAAACATATTGGGCATCCGATTTTGAATGATCCTGTGTATGGGTCAAGGGTCAAGGGGCAAGGATCAAGAGGACAATTGCTGCATGCTTATAAGATAAAATTTAAACATCCAATTTCTGGAAAGAGCCTTGAGTTTCAAGCGGAAATTCCTCAGGATATGTTAGAATTAATATAATATGTTACTCGCAATCGACATCGGTAATTCCACCACTGTTTTTGGTTTGTTTGATGGTAAAAAGCTTGTTAGAAGATGGGTAATTGGAAAATTGGAACTAGAAACTAGTCTGCCCAAATTTACTGGCAAGGTTATTGTTTCTTCCGTCGTACCAAAAGCCAATAAAATTATTAAGAAGAAATATTCAAAAGCTCACTTTGTAACTGCGAATAATATTAAGGGGATAAAAGTAAAAGCTAAAAAGTCAGAAGTGGGAGCAGATAGGGTAGTTAATGCACTGGCTGCCTATACATTATATAGGGGAGCTGCAATTGTAGTTGATTTTGGAACTGCTACGACTTTTGATGTGATTTCAAAAAAAGGTGAGTATCTTGGTGGGGTAATTGCTCCAGGACTCCAACTTTCAGCCGAGGTTTTACATAAAGCGACCGCTAAACTTCCTAAAATAAAAATAGTTGATTCAAAAAAGATTATTGGTAAAACTACTAAAGAAGCAATGATGTCGGGTTTAATTTATGGTTATGTTTCGTTAGTTGAAGGAATGGTAAGTAAGATTAGGGTCAAGCTCCAAGGGTCAAGGGTCAAGGTTATTGCGACAGGTGGATTTGCTTCGATAATAGCCAAACATACTGATATAATAGATAGAGTTGATCAAGATATTACATTGAAAGGATTAAAGGAGATAGCATGTCAGAAGAAATAAATGATTTAATAAAATCTAGATTGCAAAAATTAGATGAGTTTAAGGCTGCTGGAGGGAATCCGTATCCCTACACGTATAATGTAACCAGCAATTCAAAAGAAATTAAGGATAAATACGAGAAGTTGGAAGGACACGATGAGAGTTCAGAAGAGATCTCTGTTGCTGGAAGATTAATGACCAAGAGAGGACATGGCAAGACCTGCTTTGCTCATCTTCAAGATTCTTTTGGCAGAGTTCAGATCTATGCAAAAAAAGATAATTTAGGAGATAATTTTCCGCTTTTCCAAAAACTTGATACTGGGGACTTTGTTGGAGTAAGGGGAAAAGTTTTCCGAACAAAGACCGGAGAATTAACTGTTCGAGTAGTTGGATGGGAGCTTCTTTCAAAATCACTTCATCCACTTCCTGAGAAGTGGCATGGATTACAGGATAAAGAACTTCGCTATCGTCATCGCTATGTTGATTTAATGGTAAACCAAGAAGTAAAAGATCTTTTCATAAAACGCAGTAAAATTGTTTCGTCAATTAGAAAGTTTCTTGAAAACAAAGGCTTTATGGAAGTTGAGACTCCATTGTTACATGTATTGCAGGGTGGGGCGGCAGCGACTCCATTTAAGACCCACCACGAGGCGTTAGACTTGCCTCTATTTTTACGCATAGCTCCGGAGCTTTATTTAAAACGTCTCTTAGTTGGTGGATTTGATAAGGTCTTTGAAATGGGGAGAGTCTTTCGCAATGAAGGAATGTCCTACAAGCACAATCCAGAATATACGATTTTAGAGATCTATCAGGCCTATGTTGATTACAACGATATTATGGAGATGACCGAGGAGCTGGTTACTTCTGTTATTAAAGAGACCTTGGGAACGCTCGAAGTTAAGTATAAAGGTAAGAAATTAAATTTTAAACGTCCTTGGAAAAGGATTACCTTGATTGATGCGCTTCGTGAACATGGGAAAGTAGATATTGCCGGTAAAAACGAAAAAGAAATTAGGGCAATTGCAAAGAAGAAGGGGATTGATGGGGCAGATGATTTAGGTTTTGGCAAATTAATCAATGTGCTCTACGATAAATTTGTTGAGGCCGATTTTATCCAACCAACGTTTGTAATTGATCATCCATTAGAAACAACTCCATTGGCAAAGAAGAAGAGGGATGATGACAAGAAAGTTGAACGCTTTGAATTAATTGTAGCTGGGATGGAAATTGCTAACGCCTTCTCAGAATTAAATGATCCGATTGATCAGCGAGAACGCTTAGAAAAACAATCTCAACTAAAAGATGCTGGTGATAAAGAGGCCGAATCATTAGATAAAGATTTTCTTTTAGCCCTAGAATATGGAATGCCGCCGGCTGGTGGTCTTGGAATTGGTATTGACCGCCTGGTTATGCTTGCATGCGGGGCGGAGTCGATTCGCGATGTGCTCCTGTTTCCTCACATGCGGCCACTCTGACCTATTTTAAGGCCGGTGCTTCTGTTTTGTCATCAATTGCTTTTGCGGCAACCAGTGTAAGATAATTTAGGACCTTTCCTTTCCAGACTAGATTTTTTTGAGAAGATCCTGCTTGATCAAACATTTTTGTGACCAGGCCTATTCCTTCGTTTTCTAAAGCGCTGATTTTTGAACCCTCCTTACTATTTGGGTCGTTTGGATCAGCTTTTTCAGTGTCTTTACCCTCAACCTTTATAGGTTTAAATAGTTCTATTCCAATTAAGTTGCCGTTGCGGGTTCTTACTTTTTTGATTGTTCCTTTTGTTTTGTCTTTAGTTTTTTGGGGTTCTAATGCCTCTTTTTTATCGGAAAAAGGGGATATTTCATAATAAACTGGATATCTTATTAGAGTTGATGCATAGGCCGTAAAAGTTCCTTTGGTTGCAATGCGAACCCAATGTTTGCTGTAAGTCGGAAGATTATTATCAACGTAATATTGTCTGTTTGTCATTGGTATAACTTTTTTTACTTTTTTGATAATTGGTTTGGGCTCAATCAACCTTGGGTTACTGAATTTGCCTGTTTTTTGGTTGACCTCAAAACGAAGACACTGCTGTCTTGGTTTTAATCTTTTTGCCTGTTTCTTGCTTATTTTCCCTTTTGGCCAAGCCCTTGCTTTTGGCTTTGGTATACAAATCATCCCAATCTGAGTTTTTATCCCATTTTCTGTTCCCATTTTTATTCCCCCTTTTTAATATTTGTGAGTTTAATAATCTATCAATAACTCACAGTGAGAGCTACGAATAATTGACTTTCCAGAACTGGAAAGTCAATTATTTTATGCTT
>CAYQVW010000006.1:0-85217 GCA_964421245.1 uncultured bacterium
TTGCCCATATTTTTCCTTATCTTATAAGGAAAAATATGACTTTCAATTTCTCAGTAGCAAAATTACCTGAAATTTATTAGAAATACCTACGATATATAATTGGAGGGATTCTAATGGAAGAAGCAATAACTGGAGAGGAGAAGGAAGCTCTCACGAAAGGAGCCCTAAAAGAGTTCCGCTGTAAATTTTGTCATCGATTACTTGCAAAAGTAGCAGAGGCAAAGAAGGTAGAGATTAAATGTCCAAAGTGTAAGACTATGAATCTCTATTCTGAAGACGAAATTTACATATTGCAGATTGACGAAGCCTATATTAGCAAACAGATTGCAAAGGGAAGAGTCAACTACAACCTTGTGAAGAACTAAATCCGAATTTCGAAATCCTAAATCCGAAATAATTTCGAAATATTAATTCTTCAAATTTTAAATCCTAAAGATGTAGGCTTTTGTTTATAGAATCTAATCCTGCTTCGAATAACCCTTCTGGTAAGCTCGGGTGAGCATAAATCACGTTAGTAAATTGTTCAATAATGAAATTGTTAGACATGGCAAGTGAAGCAACCCCCAAAATAGATGATGCGGAAGCCCCAACAATGTGAACCCCTAAGATTATTCCTGATTCTTTGTTTGCAATAACTTTAATAAATCCCTCGATCTGACCAATTGCATTAGCATGACCAAGTGCTGCAAAGGGAAACTTTCCAACTGAGAGTTCGTGTTTTTCTTTAGCCTGATCTTCGGTTAATCCGATTGTTCCAATTTCCGGATGAGTATAAATAGTACATGGAATAGCATGGTAATTCATTTTAGAGTCTTTCCCCATTGCATTTTCTGCGGCAACTATCCCTTGAGCCGATGCAACGTGGGCCAACATGGATTCTCCTGTGATATCACCGATTGCATATACTCCCGGGATTGAGGTTTCCATCTTTTTATTTACGCAGACATTCTTGTGTTCGATTTTTAATTTAGAATTAATAATTCCTCTGGTGTTTGGTGTTCTTCCAACACAGATCAGGGTTGTTCCTTCAGCCTCTTTAGGATCAAAGGTTGTATTTGTAATAATCTTTACTTTTTTGCGTTTTAGAATAGATCGGACTGCTTCTACAATATCATTATCGAAACCCGGGAGAATATCGGGCTTAGCTTCATATATAGTTATTTCTGATCCAAGGGAGCTATAGATTGCAGCAAAGTGAATTCCAATAACTCCTCCTCCGACAATATTCAATTTCTTTGGAATTTCATCTTTCCATGATAGTAAAGAATCAGAAGAAACAAATCTTTTCCCATCAATTGTAATATTTGGTAGGGGAGTTGGAGATGATCCCATAGCTAAGATTAGCTTACGGCTTTCGGCTAACAGCTTACGGCTTTCGGCTGTCGAAATCTCAACCTTTCCATCTTCTAATAATTTTCCTTCACCAAAAATTACTTCTACATTATTCTTTTTTAGTAAAAACTCTATTCCCTTGCGGAGTTTATTGACTACTCGTTCTTTTCGAGCAACAACTTTTTGAAAATCTATTTTTATGTCTCCAGTTTCAATGCCTAATAGGCTAGATTTCTTAAGGTCATCAAGAAGATTGGTTGAAGTGATTAGAGTTTTGGTTGGAATACAGCCATAATTTAGGCAAGTTCCGCCTAATTGATCTTTTTCTATTAAAAGAACCTTTCCTCCAAGTTGTGCTGCACGAATTGCAGCAACATAGCCTCCTGGTCCCCCTCCGATTACAATGACGTCATAGCTCATATATTAATTATAAGTGAAATTTTTGGAATTTGATAGGGATATAAAGGTAGCAAAAATATGGAGGTAACATTATGTCAACAACTATACCGGTGAGTCAATATTCTGCACACATAGGACATCCACTGAATGGGTTCAAATGGCGATCCATCATCCGCACGATGGAAAAACTAATCCAATTTTTGTTTAAGTAGTTTATTAGCAATGCTTGCTGTAGATGGAAATCTATTATTACATTAAACTTCTTAGGATATGATTAAAACGGCCTTTTGCAATTTTTTTCTTTGCCTTGGCTTCGATTTGACGAATCCTTTCTCGGCTAAGAGAATAATCGGTGCCAATGTCTTTCAGAGTTCGGTCGTCAAAGTTACGCTTTCTCAGAACCTCTTTTTCCATTTTGTTTAATCCAGACCCTTCAATTGCTTTGCTTAATATTTCTCTTTGATTATTAGCTATTGTTGCTTTTTCTGGCGATGAAGTCGATTGATCAGGTATGTAATCTTTTAATTCTGAGGATCCCTCTCTTCCGACTGGCGTAGCTAATGATAACTCATTAAAATTTTGACGCAGTTGAGCTTGAAGTTTTTCAGTAGTTATTCCAAGCCTTGAAGCGGTTTCTTGCTCAGTTGGCAAACGGCGGAATCTATTAATGAAATCTTCTCTTATCCTTTTGATTTTTTGCATTAGCTCGATAAAGTAGGCTGGTTTGTGAACTTGGCCAGCATCGCGATTGATTTCGGATCTAATGTGCCATGGAAGCGAATTCAGAACAAAGGTAGTTAGACGGCTTTCTTCTGGTTTGTATCTCATAACTAATTTATAGAACTGCCATCGTCCGACTTGCATTAATTCATCAAATGTTTTTCGACCACATCCAATTCTTGATGTAACTTGTGCTACACATTTAGTAATTAGGGGTTCGTAAAAGTAAATAAGATGATTGGCTGCTTCTCTATGTCCAGATTGAACAGCTTGAATTAGAAGATCTGATTCTTGTTGCGAGAGAAGCCTTGCTCCGGAAAAGCGCTTGGCTCGAATTGCAACGATATGTGAGTAGTTATCCATAGCCCAGGCGATTGTATTTTGTTGTCCATATGGTTGTGGTCTTTGCCTCAAAAGATGTTTATAAAGCTCTGATAGACTTGCTTGTCGTCCAAGCCTGTTTTTTCTAAAATCCATTGCACTTGGAGTTTTGCCAACTGCTAGTGCTAGATTGCTCAAATAGTGGCTGATTACCATGTCTGATAAACGTCCCCATATTGGGATGCTTCTGTTTTTTTTTGACCATTCTAGTTGTTCATCAAACGGTATCCTTGCGAGAGAAGGGAGCCCATGTCTTATTAATGTCTGATCAAGTCCTCCTCTTAACAGTCCGCCAATTCTACTTCCTAATTCTGGGACAACAGTGGCTTCTAGAGTTCTATAGCCGATAGTGGCGGGGATATGAACATCATGTTGTTCTGTGGCACTCATGATAATATTTTGGACTGTTTCTCTTGGTAGAGAATTCCAGGCGAGCTCTCTGTTGTATCTTTTTATTGTGCATTGAATTTCATAGTCTAATTCATTAAATTTTGCAATTCCTAATTGGTCAAGCATATAATCAATGGCCCGCCCCTGGTAGGATTTTGGTTTTTTCTTTTTCCAATAATTCATTAAACCGCGAGGAGTGGAGTCGAGTTCTTTTATAAAAAGGTCAAAGTCTGGAGTAACAAGACCACGCAGGTGAGGACAACGAACTCCGTTTCGTTTTGGCGTCCTTTTTTGGAGTAAGGCTAGCGTTTTTACGTGAGTTGAATGAGGTAGCCAGTCCCATAATTTTCTTTTTTTGTTTTTCTTAAGACAGGCTAATTGTTCTTGCCAGGATAAGTCATCAAATTTTGGAACACCAACCCTATCTAACATAAAGTCGGGCATTTTTTCTCCATTGGGTCTTTTGCGCCCATAATTAGCATAAAGTCCAGAAAGTGCTCTGCCGATTTCAGGTATAACTACTTTCCAATATTCGTCCCATACTACTGCTCGAGGGTGGGGGGCTTCTGCTTCTTCTGCCAGACGTCCAATGAAGTAACATATTGCAGAGTTGCTTGGACAATCCCAATCAATTTCTTTTATTAAAGCTAAGATTTTTATCTGTAGTTCAATAGGCAGATCTGCAATTTTTTCAACACCCAAATAATCTAACATAAAATTAACAGTATTTTGCGATGAACCCCTTTGCTTTCGTAAATTGTCATAATATCTATAGATTCCCATTGTTTGTCTTTTCCAGCCGGGTAACTTTCTGCGAAAGGTTTTTGTTATTAGAAGGCGGGGATGGGTTAATTTGGCATCGTTGGTTAAATCTTCTATTATTCGAATTTGACCGTTGCGCGAAACAAAACGTAAATGTCCACCAAATGGCTCGTCATGAGTCATGAGTCTTTTTATCTCTCTTCTAATCCGAAGTTCTTCTACCGGATGATATGTTGCTCGGTATTGTCTTAATTGAGCATAATTAACTGTGGCTCTCATGATTTATTGTCTTGAATCTTTTTAAAAAATTTCAGTCCAGTTGTTGTTTAAGCAGTTTATTCGCCAACCCAGGATTAGCTCGTCCCTTTGATGCCTTCATAACCTGACCAACCAGATAGCCAATTACAGCCTTTTTGCCAGATTTATACTGTTCAACCTGTTTTGGAGAATTTTTAATTGCTTCTTCAACAATCTTTTGAAGCTCATCTTCATTTGAAATCTGAGTTGCGCCTGATTCGGAGACAATATCTTTGATGGTTTTTCCGGATTCTAAGGCTTTAACAATAACTTCTTTTGCAATCTTGCCAGAGATTGTCCCTTTTTCGATTAACTTAATTAATTCAATAACCTCTCCCGGAGGAAGACTAATATCTTTAACATTTAAGCTTTTAGCTTTTAGATATGCAGTAATGTCGCCCAAAATCCAATTTGCAATTTCCTTTGGCTTCTTTTCTATTTTAAGGCAGGCTTCAAAATAGTCTGAAAGCTCTTTTGTAGAGATTAAGGTTTCTGCAGCTTGATCAGATAAGCCATAATCTTTTACATAACGTTCTTTTTTCTTTTCTGGAAGTTCAGTTATAGTTGTTCTTATCGTATCTATCCATTCTTTGCTTGGTTCAACTGTTATTAAATCTGGTTCTGGAAAATATCTATAGTCGTGAGCCTCTTCTTTTGAGCGCATGCTTCTTGTTTCATGAGTTTTTGTATCAAAATAGCGGGTCTCCTGAATAATTTTTTCACCAGACTCTGTTTGTTCGATGTGACGGGCAACTTCTGCTTCAAGTCCCATCTGTACAAAGCGGAAAGAGTTCATATTTTTTAATTCACTTCTGGTCCCGAATTCTTTTTGTCCGACTGGTCTAATAGATATGTTTGCATCGCAGCGAAGTGATCCTTGTTCCATTCTGGCGTCGCAAACACCAAGATATTGTAATAGATGGGCTAGATCTTCCATGAATATTTTCGCTTCAAGCGGAGATCGTATATCTGGTTCGGTCACAATTTCCATAAGGGGGGTGCCACCACGGTTATAGTCGACTAAGCTTTCTTCAGATCCCATGATTCTTTCAGCTCCACGGTGATTTAATTTACCGGCATCTTCTTCAAGATGAATTCTGGTAAGTTTTATTTTTTTCTTTTTACCTTCAACCTCTATTTCAAGATAACCTCCGGTAATAATTGGAAGATCGAATTGAGAAATTTGATAAGCTTTTGGCAGATCGGGATAGAAATAGTTCTTTCTAGCAAAGACACTATAAGGCTCAATTTTGCAATTAAGCGCAAGACCAGTTTTGATTGCAAGCTCAATAGCTTTCTTGTTTGTTTTTGGAAGGGCCCCCGGTTGTCCGGTACAGACTTCGCAGACGTTAGTATTTGGTTCTGCTCCAAACTTAGTTGAGCAAGAGCAGAACATCTTACTCTCAGTTAAAAGCTGGGCGTGTATTTCAAGGCCAACTACTGTTTCGTATTTACTCATAATATCTCCGGTTTCTTTTTGTGCCATTCAGTATTCTGCTCATAAGTATATGCGACTTTTATAATTGTTTCTTCATCAAAGGCCTTTCCAATAAACTGTAAACCGATTGGAAGATTGTGAATTATTTCACAAGGAACAGAGATTGCCGGTAATCCGGCTAGATTTACCGGAATAGTTGAAATATCTGATAAATACATTGATAAAGGATCATTTGCCTTTTCTCCAACACGAAAAGCAGGTGACGGGCAGGTTGGAGAGACTAATACATCACATTCTTTAAAGGCTTTTTCAAAATCTTGTTTGATTAATGTTCTAACTTTCAGAGCTTTTAAGTAATAAGCATCGTAATAGCCAGCGGATAATGCATAAGTTCCAAGTAGAATTCTTCGCTTAACCTCTGCACCAAAACCTTCTGCTCTAGTGTTTTTATACATAGTGATTAGATCTTTAGCTTCTTTACTTCGAAGGCCGTATTTAACTCCATCATATCTTCCTAAATTTGAGCTTGCTTCTGCTGGTGCTATCAGATAATAAGTTGCGACAGAATATTTTAGATGGGGGAGAGAGACTTTCTTTATTTTTGCCCCTTTTGATTCCAGTAGTTTTATGGCTTTTTCGACTGCTTCTTTAGTTAATTTATCTACTCCTTCGCCCATTAATTCTCCAATCACCCCAATAGTTAGTCCCTTGACCTCTCCAATGAGAGCTTTAGTATAGTCCGGAGAATCTAAATTTGCAGAAGTTGAATCCTTTTCATCATATCCAGAAATTGCGTTTAAAAGCAGGGCACAGTCTCGTACATCTTTTGTCATCGGTCCGATTTGATCAAGGGAAGAAGCAAAAGCGACTAATCCATAACGAGAAATTCTTCCATAAGTCGGTTTCATTCCAACAATTCCGCAGAATGATGCTGGTTGTCTGATCGATCCGCCGGTATCAGATCCTACAGCAATAATTGTTTCGTCAGCAGCAACTGCTGCAGCCGATCCACCCGATGATCCTCCCGGTACACAGTCTAGGTTCCATGGATTTCTGGTAGTTTTGATTCCAGAATTCTCAGTGGATGATCCCATTGCGAATTCATCCAGATTGGTCTTTCCAATCATAATTGCGCCGGCTCGGTCTAATTTATCTATAATTGTTGCATTATATGGAGGAATATAGTTTTTCAAGATTTTTGAGGAACAGGTAGTTAATGTTCCCTTAGTACACATGTTATCTTTGATCGCGATTGGAATTCCAGCCAGAGGTCCTCTTCTTTTTCCTTCATCTACTTCTTTTGCTTGGGCCAAAGCGTGTTTTTTGGTTAGAGTTACGTAGGCTTCAACATCTTTCTCATATTTATCAATTTGCTCGTAAACTGAGTTAACAATCTCAGTAGCCGAGACCTTTTTGTTTTTGAGTAGACTTAATAATTCGTGTGCTGATTTTTTGTTCATTCTTCGATAATCCTCGGGACTTTGAACATGTTATCTTCTTCCTCGGGTGCATTTCTCAGAATTTCCTTGGCATTTTTGCATGGAACAGCCTTGTCTTCCCGCAGAACATTTTTCATCGGAATAGCATGCGAGGTCGGTTTAACTTTGTCGGTACTTAGTTTTTGCAACTCCTCAGCATGATCAAGAATATTTGAAAGCTGCTCACCATAGAGTTTTTTTTCTTCTTCGGTTAGATTTAGACGAGCTAGATTTGCAACCTGTTCAATATTGATCTTCATGCTACTATTTTAACATATAACAAATTTAAAGATTAGGTGAAATTTTTGAGATTTGTGTACGAAAAAAACGTGTGGCCCCTCGACTCACTACGTTCGCTCGGGGCAAGGAGGTAATTGTTATGGGAAATGCAGGTGGATTGATGTTTAAGGTTAGAGGAGCAAAACAGTTTAGTGTCCGGATAAGTCGGAGAGGGGTCCCGCAGCCAATGTATCAGACGCAAGGAACTGATGGAAGAGTGGTTAGAGCTATGGTTAGTAGTGCCAAGGGTGAAAGCATGCCAGCGATGAGTAGCTTCTTTAGTGGTTTGGAATCTGTTGAAAATGGTGATCACAAAGTTGATCTTTTGGCCAGATTAGTACTGGGCATTGTCCAAAGGACTGATGATATGGTGGAGAGAGAGGCGAAAGATCCAGGTAGGAAGGCAAATCATATCGCTCGACTTGGATTGATCGAACTTACCGGAGTTGAGGGCGTAATTACAATGTTGATGGATCCCAAAATAACAAACAGCTCTCTTGCTGCTCTTGTATTTCGCTATAATTGGGGTGGTTTGGTAGGAGCGTGGTGCAATGAAAAGCTTTTGCCAGTAGAGCTGGATATGATTGATTCTGCATTACAAAGAGATGATCTTGCCGAGGATCATAGACACTTTATGACTATCCTGGCTAATAATAATGATCCCCGGGTCTTAAAGGCTCTAGAGAAGAAGGTTGGAGAGGAGAGATGGAGTATAATTCGACCCTATATTGAAGACAGACACCGGTCAAAAACAAGAAGTCCTTCAAAACTCGTTCGCATTTTTGACCCAGAGCAAGAAGATAGACTTGATATAGAACGTCTGGAGATGTTTTGGCCCTTTATGGGCGAAGAAGGCCGAGATATACTTCAATCTAACGGTCGCATTGCTTGGGGCAGGCAGATCTTTGAAGAAAGCGTTGGTATGAGAGACAATTGTCTTGCGATAGGAGTAGCTTTATAACGATAAATTCGCAACCGGTTTGAAATTTGAAATTAGATTTGTATGCGAAATAAATATAGCAAAAATAGGGGGGGAATATTTTTATGGTAGCAAATCGAAAAATTGGTAGTTTTGGTTTTTGTATAAGAGGAAGAGTAAAGGCAACTAAAAGTACAAAGTTTCATGATGAGCCTATGCAGGGAAATCTAAAACTGGCTTATGATCACCCTCCCAAAGCTCAGAAGGTAGAGATGCCTATTCCTGAGGCTTGTCGGGGAATAGCTGATTTTATTTTAGGGATAAAAAGAGAACCAATAATGCTTCATGAATTAAGATTTTCGTTAGATCAAGTTTTATCAGAAGAGACTCTTTGGCGAGCCGGGTTTACTGATTGGATGCTAGAAGCAGAAAAATTGCATACTATTAATTCTTTTGGAAATATGATAACTGTTGTAATTGGAAAATTTGACGGGATACCAGGAGCACATTATATATTTGATTCAGAAGGGCGATTGCTGATTTCTGCATCTGAAGCAGCTAGGCCGCTGGGCCAATTTCAAAAAAGGGTTTCTGATTATGTTTATAGTTCTGATGGTTCGTGGATCGGAGTTGTTGTGGATGGAAATCGTTTTACCGCAAAAGACTTACGCGGAGGTAAGTCTTTAAGCGGAGAGAGCCTTTCTGAGCGGCTGGATATGGAAACAGGTGAGGGAGTTGTAACTGTTAGCCGAAGAAGACCAGAAATACAAGTTGATCATACCGAAAGTGGGGAGGTTTGGGTACGAAGAACACAGGATGATTTAGTTCTTCGAAGAGATCGCGGAGAGGATTTCTTTCTTGCGCCAACACCTTTGAATGTTCATAGAGCTATGATCAAACGAGGACTCCAAGGACCTTTACTAGTGGATCTTTTGGCTGGTTAGAGATTAAGATTAGCAACCGGCTTGAGATCGAGTTCTGAAGTCTTTCCAGCCTTAAATCTATAATATGCTGCAGCTCCGATCATTGCGGCGTTGTCGGTGCATAAGTTTAATGAAGGGATGAGGAGGGAATCTATGTTATAATTCCAGATATGCAGCCTGCTAGTATAGATCACCAACAAATCGAAATCCTCAAAAAAATGTCTTCCTCTGAGCGTCTTAATTTGTCATTTAATTTGTATGATTTTGCTCGCCAGAGGGTGGAATCTGAAATTAGACACCAGAGCCCTGAACTCAGTGATAATGAAGTTAATCTTCTTGTGAATAAAAGATTTTCTAGATGACAAGCGAAAAAGAAGTTTTTCCTCACGTTTTAAAAACTCTGCAAAGGCTCAATATTTCTTATATGATTAGTGGATCAGTTGCCTCAATTGCCTATGGAGAACCTCGTCTTACTATTGATATGGATGTGGTTGTAAAAATTGACAATGACCAAGCCAAAAAGTTATCAGAGTCTTTTGATCTAAATGAGTATTATGTGAGTTTGAGCATGATGTTGGAAGCAATTGATAACAAAGGGAGTTTTAATATAATTCATTCTCCAACGGCTTTAAAAGTTGATTTTTATGTTTTGGGTGATGATGACTTTAGTCGGGAAGAATTTGCAAGAAAACAGAAGCGTTCTTTTGATAAGAATTTTGAAGCTGATTTCGCAACTCCAGAGGATGTGATTTTAAAAAAGCTGGAATGGTATAAGATGGGAGAGTCACAGAAACACCTGGAAGATATAAAAGGAATATTAAAAATATCGGGTTCCAAACTCGATTTTGGTTATCTTAAAAAATGGGCAGTTAAGTTAGAAGTATGGAAAATCCTAAATCCTCTTCTTACGTAAGGCTTACGTAATACAATGTTGAGTGAAATTTTAGTCCAAAATTGACGATATATATAGAGAGAGGCCAAGAGACTCATTCAGAAGCCCGGTCTTTTATAATTTAAAGGGGGCGATTAAGATGAGTTTTGGTTTATATCTTGCTCCAGTTTCTCTTATTGGTGGATGCGATTGTGTTTCTCCTCAAAGTGTATCGTGGTTGGACGTTCGTGTGGCAGTTGAAGATTTAGCAAAACAAGAAGCAGGTTTACGCAATGCTGGTGCACGCGAGGGTAGAAAAGGTAATCCTTCTAAAGCAGCGAAAGAAATTGGTATTTCCAGAACTGTTACCAAGCGAGCAACCAGAAGACTTAGAAAAGCTCCATATTGTTTAGGAACCCAAGCTTCCCCCATCGTTGGTGGGGTTAGTCAACTTCTCTTAGCTTATCAATTAAGAGGGAACTATTATAAGATGGCTGGGGATCATAATGCTGCTGCAGCTCAATTTTCTCATGCAGAAGCAATTTATGGTGCGGTTTTTAGTCGTACTCCAAAGCCCTGGAAGGGGAATTACGGTAGAAGCCAGTTTGTGAAATTGATTCAAGGATTAGCTTTTTGGGGAGGGAAAAGGAATACAAAAATTCCGAGTAGACCGAGTTGTGGTTTAGCAAATAATAATGTATTGATTTCTGGTGGATCAAGTATTCCTCATCTTTATCTTGGCTGGGCAGAATTAAATGCCAACAAGGTTGATATTGATTCTATTCCAGAGCTTACTTCAACGAAACCGTTAACTGCCAGTAAATTATCAGGAATATTAAATAGAGCCTTTGCTCCTGCCTCTGCAAAATACAGTGCAGCTCAATCTGCAAAGGGAGCCTATTATAGTTATTTGCAATCAGCGTACAAATCCAGTCCTAACAAGGCTGAGGTATTAGCATTTTTTAAGGGTCGTTTGGACCGTCGTTTTGAACTTGCTGCCGGAAGAATCAAACTTCAACAGGCAGCGGTTTTGCTGGGAGCTGTTTCTAAGAATCCAAAAGCAGCTCAACTTTGTTTAAAAGCAGCAATAAAACTTTTTAAACAAGTATTAAATGGCCCTTTGCACGATAATCCCCCAGAACTTCTAATTAACGCTTTGCTGGGTTTAGCCAAGGCGAATTATTCTTTGGCAAAAGTACTGGGAAGCAAAGGGAGAGACTATGCTGTAAAAGCTGTGATTATTAATCGTTATTTATTAGAAGGAAAAGCTAGTTTGTTTAAGAATTATGTGTTAAGTGATGGGAAAAAGGATAATGGGGGAAATATTTTTAAGAAAGATTGGGCTAGGGCTTGGGACCTGCGTTGGAGTAATGCTGTATCCAAGGCTGTTGGGGATAATTTTCAACGAGTAATGAACGGAAAAAGGGTGATGACTCCAGCCTATGTTACTCCTGATACAAAATATTCATCTCCTATTACGATTGATATTTTAGGACAAGCTGGAAAAAATGAAATGGATATAAATAAAGATTTAATAGAGGCATTGAAACTTGCTGGAAATACGAATTAGTATAAGCTTAGATTAGCAACCGGCTTGAGATCTAGTTCTGCAAATTCTTTTCTTTTGAATTTATAATACGCTGCTGCGCCGATCATGGCGGCGTTGTCGGTACACAAGTTTAAGGGAGGGATGAGTAAGGAATATAGGGATGAGGAGGGATGAGTAAGGAATTGGGAACGTAATTGGCTATTTGCTGCGACGCCACCAGCCAAAGCAATTGTTTTTACTTTCTTTTTCTCAGCCGCCCGCAGGGTTTTAGTGACCAACACGTCTACACAGGCTTGCTGGAATGATGCTGCTATGTCGGCTATCGGCTTACGGCTTACGGCTTTCGGCTCTCGTTTTATATAATTAACGACGGCAGTTTTGATTCCGCTGAAAGAGAAATCAAAGCCGTCGTCAAGCATAGGTCGAGTAAACTCGATTGCTTTTGGATTTCCCTCTTTAGATAATTTGTCGATTATTGGTCCACCTGGATATCCAAGCCCTAAAAATCGAGCGACTTTGTCAAAGGCCTCGCCAACTGCATCATCACGTGTTCTTCCAATTATTTCGTATTTCCCATGATCTTTTACATAAACTATCATTGTGTGACCGCCGGAGACCATCAGTGTAATGAATGGAAATTCTTGCCCCTTGACCCTTGGTGCTTGACCCTCAAGAAAGTTAGCATAAATATGTCCTTCCAAATGATTAATACCTATTAGTGGCTTATCCGCAGCATAAGCAATAGCTTTAGCAGCACAGACACCGATTAAAAGAGAACCGACTAATCCTGGGCCATAAGTGCATGCAACTGCATCGATTTTTTTAAAATTCGTTTTAGCTTTGTCTAATGCTTCCTGAATAATTGGATTAATGACTTCGATATGTTTTCTAGCAGCAATTTCCGGAACGATTCCACCGTATTTTTTGTGGAATTCTGTTTGAGTCGAGACAATATTGGACAGGATCTCCTTTCCGTCTTTTATAATAGCTGCGGAGGTATCATCGCAAGAGGTTTCGATTGCTAAAATCGTTGTCATTAATTAATTATAGCATTATAATGAAAGCATGCTAAAAAAATACTGGCCATTTATCTTGCTTGCATTCCTAGTAATCTTATTTTGGTATCCGGTAACTCAAAACAATGATTTTTTTTATGATGATTTAGGATTTATTGAGACTTTTCAACAAAATAAGACTACCCTAGGATATTTTTTCGCTCCTCATAACGAGCATTTTATGCCGATGTTTAAGGCAATATTTTTTGTAATGTTTAAACTTTTTAGTTTAAATATTGTTCCTTATATGTGGCTTTTAATTTTGGTGCATATTATTAATGTTTGTCTATTTTTCTATCTATGTAGATTGATCTTTCCGCATGCAAAATGGCTTCCATTGATTTTAGCCATTTTGGTTTTGTCCAACTCTACCTATTATGAGGTTATTCATTGGTTTACATTGCTTTGCACGGCATTGTCTTTTATGTTTCTACAAGTTTCTCTGGTCTTCTTGCATCTTTATGTAGAGCATAGAGAGAGAAAGCTATTATTAATTTCAGCTATAAGCTCCTTTTTTATTCCGATGAATTTTTCTTTAGGTATTATTGGAATCGCTTTTATTTTTCTTTATTACTTTTGCATTATCAATAAAGGTTTTCGTTTTAAAGAAATTAAAGAGTATTTTAAGTTATTGTGGCCTTGGGGATTGGCTTGGATATCGTATTTAATAGTATATTTTATATTTTCACATTCATCTGGATTTAAGGCTGGTCGCGGTTTGTTTGCTTTTAATTTGTCTAATGCTTTTTCCAATGTTTTATCCGGATTTGGCGGATTCTTTATAAAAAGTTTGGGAATTGGTCTTTTAATGCAGCCACTTAATATTTGGGTAGCAGGATTTTTGATTTTTAATCTAATCGGTTTAGCCTTCTTTTTGATTTTATACTTTTCCCTAAATCCTAGAAAAGAGCGGGGAAGGGTATTGCACGATAGGGGGATTGCCCTCTATTCTTTTCTAGGGGCATTTATATCATATTTGGTTATTGCGGTAGCTCGGACCGATCTTTCCAGTGGGGTCTTTTTAAATTGGGGACGTTATCAATTCTTTTCAGTCTTTTTCTTAACTATTTTTATCGGCAATATGTTGCCTTCACTAATTACTCTATTTTCAAAAATTTTCAATAAAAAAAGATTTAAAATCTATCTTACTATATTGTTTATCCTCTTTTTAGTTGGACAGTTTGTGGTTATAAGGGCGAAGGCGCATTCACCGATTAGAACGGAAGGGAATTTGTTTGAGGGTACCAGTTTATTAGGATATCAGGGTGAGGGTATCAGACAAGCAGGTAAATCAGATAATCAGGTAGCTTAGTAACTTTTCTAAATCTTCCCAAACTGTCCGGAATCTCGGCAGTCCTTCGCTCCCACTATGTTCGTAGCTACGGATTGCTTCACACTTTTTTCCTTCTACTACAACAAAAACATGCGGGCGGGCTTGCTCTCCGAAGCCACGAGCGTAGCGAAGGGCGTAGGAGAGAAAATTGCTAGTATATACATAAAGCGATAGGAGGGGTTGTTATGAAATTTAAGGAAATCAGTGTACCGGGATACCAGGGTGAGGATATCAGAAAAACTGGCGAATCAGATAAGCAGAAAAGAATTATTCCAAAGCATGAGACATTGTGGGTTTGGCGAAAGGCACATGAGTTGATGATTTTGATTTTTAATTTATGTAAGAAATTGCCAAAACATGAACAATATCGTTTATTTGATCAGATTCAGAGATCTTCCAAGTCTGTTCCTGACAATGTCGCAGAAGGAAACTCAACTTATTATTTTAATAATAAGATAAAATCGTATTACGTTTCCAGAAAAGAAGCAGGAGAAACACAGAATCATATAAGAGAAATGGAGGACAAAGAATATATTAGTGAAGAAATTTCACAGGCAATGATTAATGAATATGAGGAAGTGATAAAGGGGATTAATGGTTTGATTAGGAAAGTGTGTAATCTAAGGGATTTTTATAAGAGTAAGGGGATAAAAAAATACTGATATTCTCACTCTGGTAAATTGATATACTGATATCCTAAAAATACTTTCGCAACAACAGATAAAAATACCAATATAAATACTTTGGTAACCATTTTGCTAGTTTGAAATTTGATTTTCCATCAGCTCGATCGGTCCAGGTAGTTGGGATTTCCTCGATTTTGTATTTATTAAGATAAGCTTTAATTGTTATTTCCATACCTATCTCGAATCCACCGGTCGATTCTATTTTTATATCATTTAAAACTTGTTTGGCGTACATCTTGTAGCTGTTTGAAATATCATGAGTTGGTATTCTAGATAGAAAACAAAGAGAAATTCCTGCCATCCTGGATAAAAAAGTCTTTAATGGAGGCCCGCCGATCTGTTTTCCGCCTTTCATGTAACGAGATCCGCAAACGACTCCTGCTCCGTTTTCAATTCTCTTGTACATTGTATCAACAATTGAGTAATCGTCTGACATATCGCCCATTGTTACTAAAACGGTTTCGCCTTGAGCTTCTTCAAGCCCGGTTTTTATTGCGTTTAATGCTCCGCGACCATATTTGTTTTTCAGTAATTTTATTTCTGGGAGATTTTTTACTACTGGAACAGTGGTGTCTTCCTCAAAGTCGTAAACAATATATATCTTATGTAGGGTTTTAACCTTTTTTTTGATCGAATCAAGAGTTGGAAGGATGTTTTCACCTTCGTTATAGACTGGAATGACAATAGATAACAATGCTAAATGCCTCCGATTTTAATCTGCTCTGCGATCCAAGGAATAACTTCGTCTAGCATCTTATCAAGAGTAGTAGTTGCTTCATATCCCAATATCTTTTTGGCTTTAGAGGTATCTGGAACTCTCTTTTGCACATCATATTCAAAACCTTTGTCCGAGACGTACTTAAATGGTTTGTCTTTATTAATCTTTTTCCAGATTGCTTCGGCTAATTCTAATACAGTGGTTGAAACAGGGGTTGATAGATTGAAATCTTGATTGACTGCTTTATCTGATTCGATACAGAGTCTAATTCCTTTTGCTAAATCCCCACCATATGTATAATGGCGAATTTGATTTCCTTTCCCTAAAATATGCAATGGATCTTGTCCCTTCATAATCTTTTGAACCAAGTCGGGAACAACGTGACTCATTGCTAGTTTTACATTGCCAGAAAAGATCTCTTTATCATTTAGAGCCCGTTTTTCTCCTATCCCAACACAATTAAATGGACGGAGTATAGTATATGGCAGCTTGTATTGTTCAAAGGCTCCTTTGCAGAAATATTCACAAGCTAATTTTTGGAATCCATAAGTTGATAGTGGGGGAGGGACTATTAGCTGTTCCCCTTCTTTTGATGGAAATTTGTCAGTACTTTCAAAAACCATGGAGGATGACATAACATTGATCTTTTTAAATTTCTTGTTTTTATGTGCCCAGATGGCGGCATCAAAGGTCGAGGCAATTATTCTTTCGTTTTCTGCCAGTAAGTCATAAGCTAGTTCGTGAAAAAGAGAGATTCCGCCAATAATTGCAGCGCCGGCAACAGCTTGGTCACAATCTCCCATTAGTTTTTTCATTAATTCGGTATCTTTAGCGTCACCTTTGGTGAAATAATATTTTGGGTGACTGTCGTACGATTTTTTTACTTCACCGTACTTTGAGTAATTATCTATTCCAACTACTTCGTGTCCATTGGCTAGTAGTTCCTCAACAACGTATCCTCCAATAAAGCCAGCCGAGCCGGTTACGAGTATTTTCATTAAATTGTTCCGCCTTTGCCAAAGAAATTCCAGATATCTACGACTTTTTGTTTTGGTTTTAATTTAAGTTTTTTATATTCTTTATGAGGAGTTGCAACAATTATTATGTCACTTTTCTTAACTAGTGTTTTGCTGTCGACAAAGCCAGGCTCATCAATATAAACATCAGTGCAGAGGACTTTATCTGCTTCCAATTCTACTAATTTTTTAAGTTTATAAGAAAGGGAGTCTCTTTTATCATCATTATTTGCCTTAAAAGCCATTCCAAGAATCCCAACTGTTTTCTTTTTAAGTCCATATTTTGCTTTTATTTTTGAAACAATATAATCTGGTAATCCCTCGTTTATTAACATGGCGGAATGGCCTAAAAAGAATTGGTTATTGTTAAATGCTGCAATCTGCATAGTGTCTTTGAAAAGACAAGGCCCTGCAGCTAGTCCCGCTCCCGGAAAATTTTTAGCTCTTGGATAGTTATGTTTAATCGCATGGAGAATTTTATGGAAATCGAGCCCCTTTTGGTCTGCGATCATGAAGAATTGATTTGCCGTAGCAAATTGTATGTATCTCCATGAATTTGTAAATAATTTAGCTAGCTCTGCCTCTTCAAGTGATAACTCAATGGTTTCATCTACAATATTTGAGAAGAGTTTTTTTGCTGATTTGACAGAGGCTTTATTTATTCCACTTACAATTTGCGGAAGAGATTTTATCTCGTGAATTGCATAACCTTGAGCGATACGTTCTGGGCAGAAGGCCAGCTTCGGTTTTTTCTTATTCTTTTTTAAGAATTCTGCTACCAAGCGGGAAGTTCCAGGATAAACGGTGCTTCTTAAAATTATCGTTTGACTATTATTAAGATGCGGGAGCAGCTGCTGTGTAATATTATGGATATCTTGTATTTTAGGGTTTAGATGTCGGTCGATCGGTGTGCCAATTATGATTACTACATATTCGCTTTCAGAGACGATGGAAGGTCTTGTTGATGTAAAAATCTTTTCGTTTTTTAGGGCCTTTCTTAGTTTTTCTTTTGCGCCGATTTCCTTAAATGGAACTATGCCGGAGTTGACTCTATCAACTGCCTTTTTGTCTATGTCAAATATTGCTGTTTTTAGTCCAGCATCTGCCAGAGTAATAGCAAGCGGAAGTCCGACGTGTCCGCAACCACCAACGATACATGCCCTATATTTAAACTTCATAGCCTAATTATATCAAACTTCTTTTCCATATGCTCTGGGTGATAAGAAAGTTTGGCTTTTCGCATGCCGGCTAAACCAAGATCTTGCTCTCGATTTACGAATTTGTATTTCAATAGTTCTTTTTTAATAAACTCATTATTGATTGTTGGGAAAATTCCCTGATAATCTGGATTAGCTATTTCAATATGTACATCTGCCATTTCATGATTTAATTCGGAAGCCAACGAAAAGGCTTGAATTTTTCCGTCAATTACCAAGCTGCCCCCTATAATGCCAAGCTCATCGAACTTATCAAAAAGTTGATTAACTGCGTCTTCTTGGGATTTTATGGCAAGTTCGGTTAAATGTTTTTTCTTCGATTCCCAGCCCTTTAAAACCGCAACACACCCTTTATGATCCGTTTTTGTTAGTTTTTTGTATTCAAAACTATATTTTTTCATAAATTTTTTAATATGATTCCTTTTACCATCAAATTTTTTTCCTTTCAATTCAGCCAAGTCTGATGATTTATAAATATAATCAAAGTTTTTGCGATCGCAGACCATTTTATAGCCCTTTTTGCACTGTATGTTTTTATTTACAAAAATATCTGGAACTCTTGATAGGCGAGGGGCTGCTTCTAGACATGTTTTTATTGTATCTTGTATCTTGTTGTTTCCTATCGGTGCATAAAAGAAGGCTGGTTCGTTGGGTGGAGTACAATGAATACAAAGATTATCATTAATTATTGTTAATTTATTGTGGTCAAAATTTCTCCAAACGTATAAGTTGGCAAAGTTCATCTCGCAGGTTGTTTGAGGATATTCCTTGAACCATTTTTGTATAGCCATGCGATCGCATGGCTCTAGCACTTTAAATTTTGGATATTTTGGAATGCTCATATTTCATTACCGTGCATTTTTCTGGAGCCGGACACCCTTCGCACCAGGCCGGATCTTTTTTCATGCATTTTGGTATCTGATCGACTTTTTTGAATCCGAGTTTTTTGAAAAAATCTGGGATGATTGTGGCGAGATATAAGAGTCGTGGTTCCTTTGTTACAGATGCAACCAACTCTTTTCCAATTCCTTGTCCTTGTTTCTCTTTTGCAACTCCAAGCGAACAGAGTTCAAAACAGCCCTTATTTTTCTTAATTCTTACAAGGCCAACTAGTTTTTCGTTCTCTTCAGCGACAATAAACTCTTCATGTGGCATATCTTTTGAATCAAGATTAAATTGCTCTGCAAGTTTTCGTATTTTGTCCATTTCCAATTCTTTGGCTGGTCGAATTAGCATAGTTTGATTATATCATTTTGTCGAATTTAGCTGAAATTTTTTGATTTATGTTAGGATAAAAAAGCATGCAAGTATTTAAAACATTGCCCTCTGGAATAGTTCCCTCTATGCCAAATGGAACTGGTGGCGGAGCTATGGGAACTTCTTCCACTCCTGGAGTACCAGTAGTAAGTGCAAATCCACTTTATTTAACAGCGAATGGTCGTTTAGCATTTTCAGAAGCTGATTTTGTAGGGGCACTAAACATGTATTTGGGGGGCCATTATGTTTTTGAGGCCAATGGGGGGGGGGTGTATCTGGGTTTGATTTGGCTGCTCGAATGATTACGAGAAGGGCCGATATTATAGTTGCCTTGAGTCCCAGAGCAATGAAGATTGAATCAAATAGGGGTCCGATGATTATAAGGCCAGATAGATGGTCAGCCCCTGAATTGAGAGATGATATTGCTTTATTAATAGAAAGAGTTCCAGATATTTTTGCTGCTTTTGTATCAGACGGTTGTGGAATGTTTGAGATGATTGTGAATATTACAACTTGGGAGAATATTCATCCAGATTTTGAAAGAGCGATGAAAATGGTTAGAGCAAGAAGTATTTTATCATCTATTAGTCGTGAAAACTTTGCTATGACTATTGAGAGGATTCTTAGGTCCACAGGAATGAATGAAGACATTGAGTTGATTGAAGCGATTGAGGGTATGAAGGGGGCCGTAAGTGCCCGTATTATTTTTAAATTAAATCCAGAGATATGTATTACTTTTGATCCAACGGACCAGAACGTCTATGTTACGACTCCAGGAGAGCAGCATGCTTGTGTCGAAACTTATCGCATGCTAGAACCAGTATTTGGTGATTTTTCTGAAACAAGAAATGGAGCTATATGTCGGACAATTGGTTGGGAGTTGTTTTGGAATACCTTTGTTCAAGAGATGTGGGGAGCAATCGAAGCACAAAGAGATCAAGCCACTCGCAATGCGGTTTCAGTTGGGGAATTGACTGTGCCGTTAGTTAAAAAATGGGCAAAGAAAAACAGCATAGAAGGAACAGTGACGGTTAAAGACGATGTTGTTTTTATTAAAGGTTCTATTATTGCTTTTAACATCAATCCTAGTGAAACAAGAGTAATTTTACCATATCAAGATGATATGTTGTATGACAAAGCAATTAGTGATTATGGCTCTCTTTTTGGTAATCCTGCCAAAAGACGGAGAAAGGCACGCAAGCCCAGAGTCATCGTATTTCCAAATTTTAACCTGGCTAAACTAAAGGTAGCTGCGGCTAAGAAGTAAAATTGACTTCCTCTTTTAAGAAGAGTAATATTAAGATATGTTTTTGCGCAAAAAGAAAGAACAACAAGAAGAGACAAAATCGATTCTAACAGTTACCCTAAATCCCGCATTCGATCATATTTTAACCCTTCCGGAACTAAAACTCGGAACCTTCAACCGCTCCCCAGAGACTTTTCGCATGCCGGGAGGAAAAGGGGTTAATGTTGCTTCTTCTTTGGCAATTATGGGACAAGAAGTAGTTGCTACCGGATTTTTGGGTGCTCAAGGAAGCCGTATGTTTGAAGAAGGACTTAGAAAATGTGGCGTTACTACCGCTTTTGTCTATGTAAACCAAGAAATTCGTACCGATTTTTTTGTGATTGAGGATGACAAGAATAGACAGAGTTTAATAGTTGAGAAAGGGGTTCCGATCGAACTCCGTTACTTAAATAATTTTAAATCAAACTTTGAAAGATTGCTTCCCTCAGCCGAGCTAGTTGAATTTGGCGGCAGTTTTCCAGAGGGGGTTAGTTATAGCTTTTTAAAAGAGTTAGTAGCTTCTGCCAGCAAAAAAAATGTAAAAGTAGTTCTAAACTTAAAAGAGCGGACTTTGCTTGATACTATGGAAGGGGTTAAGCCATATCTTGTAACTCCCGATCTTCGTGAAAGCAAGAGCATGTTTGGTCAAGATATTTATCGTGATAAAGACCGACATAAAATTATAGAAGAACTTCATAAACGTGGAGCAAAAATTGTTTTACTTAAATATGGAAATTTGAATTATTTAGTTTCTAATGGGGTAGAAAAGTGGGAAGGAGAGATTGAGCTTGGTGAATCACGCATTATGATTGGTATTCGAGACGCCGTCTTGGCGGGATTTATACATAAATGTTTAGAAACCAATAATCTGGGTGAAGCCCTAAAATATGGTCTTGGGGCAGGGCGCTCTACTGCCAAAAACAAGAGAAACCATCCAAACTCAAAACAGGAGATTGAAGAATTTTTGTTGATGGCTAAGGTGAGGAAACTTGCATGAAAAAAGTTAGAGAATTTATGACGCGTGACCTTACTTCTGTTACAGAGGATACAGCACTAAAAGATGTTGCCGAGCTTCTCTCAATGCGAGCCCTCTCCGGAATTCCGGTTGTGACCATGCAGAATGAGGTAGTTGGTTATATTTCTGAAAAAGATATTATCACTTCAATGTTTCCAGAAAAAGTAAAGATTGAAAATCCGGATATTGTAGGATTTACCAACTTATCACATATTGTTAAGAAGTTAAGTCGGGTTGGGGATGCAAGGGTGGCCGATTATATGGACAAGAATGTTACGATTATTAAAGAAGATACTCCGACCTCAGACGTTGCTGAGTTGATGTTGCATAAAGATTTAAAACGAGTTCCGGTAGTACGAAATCGACGTTTGGTTGGTATGGTTGATCGTTCTAGTTTGTCTTGCATTTTACTAGAAGAAGGGTGTTTGGAAAACGTATGTCTTTAGACCATTCAATAAATCTAATTAGCCAGAATGTTTTTATAATTGCTTCAGGATTATTGATTCTTGGTTTTATTTTTGGCCGTCTGGCAAAATTAGTAAAATTACCTCGTGTTACAGGCTATATTATTGCAGGTATTTTATTTGGTCCTTCTATATTAAAGGTGTTTAACGAGGGGTCTTTGCATCAATTAGAATTTATTCCTCAGCTTGCGTTGGGAATTATTGCTCTTGTTATTGGGGCTGGTTTAAGTTTTAGTTTAATCAGAAGGCTTGGGGTTCGCCTAATCTTGATAACAGTATTACAGGCGTTGGGAGCCTTTGGCTTAGTCTTATTTTTACTTTTAATACTAAAAATGCCGCTTGGTGCAGCCTTACCTCTTGCTGCAATTGCAACCGCTACCGCCCCGGCGGCAACTGTGGCAATAATTAGAGAATTTAGGGCTCGTGGACCATTTACCGAAACAACCTTGGCTGTTGTAGCGCTCGATGATGCAATTGCGATCATACTCTTTGGTTTAGTCATGACCCTTGATTTAAAACATCTCTCAACTGTTGGGCAGGCTGCAATGCAGTCTTTATCTACTTCTTTTATGGAGATTTTAATTGCGCTAGTTATTGGTGTGACCCTTGGACTTATAGCTCACTTCCTCCTTCGAACGACCAAAGAGCTTTCGGATAGTTTAATCATTGCTTTTGGTATGGTTTTGTTGGGAGTAGGGATAGCTTCAATGTCCCATATCTCAGCTCTTTTAACCAATATGTTTTTGGGTTTAACCTTTATTAATATCTCGACTAAGAATGAGAATGTCGTAATGCATTTAGAAAAGTTTGCTCCACCAATCTATTGTTTCTTCTTTGTTTTGGCAGGTGCGCATTTGAACCTGGGAGTATTTACCTCCGCTGGTAAGACTTTGCTGGCATGGGGAGCCGTTTTTGTAATAGCACGTATTATAGGTAAAGTAGCCGGTGCCTATATTGGCGGAAGCCTTTCTAAAGCATCATCGGCGGTTAGAAAATATCTTGGTTTAACCTTAATACCGCAAGCTGGTGTGGCAATTGGTTTGACCTTGCTGATTGGACCGACGTCACCATATTTTGAATTCAAGCATATTATATTAAACATTACATTAATAGCGGTTGCTTTTAATGAAATACTAGGACCAGTCTGCACAAAATATGCCCTCTTTAAAGCTCGTGAAGCCGTGATAGAATAATAGAAAGGAGAAAACAATGACAAAAATCAAAGAAATAAAAGGGCGAGAGATATTGGACTCAAGGGGTAATCCGACAGTTGAGGTAGACGTTTCATTGGAGGATGGATCATTAGGACGGGCCATCGTTCCATCTGGAGCGTCAACTGGATCGCGCGAGGCGCTTGAGCTTCGTGACGGAGATAAAAATAGATATCTTGGTAAGGGAGTTTTACAAGCAGTAACCAATGTTAAAACTTTAGCCGCTAAGTTGGTTGGAAAAGATGCATCAAAATTAACTGAACTTGATAAATTAATGATTGCAGAAGATGGCACCGAGAATAAGAAGAAGTATGGAGCCAATGCAATTCTTGGAATTTCAATGGCGCTCGCTAAAGCTGCTGCAATTTCAAAGAAAAAACCACTTTTTAAATATTTAGGGGATGATAATTCTGTAACCTTACCGGTTCCGATGATGAATGTATTAAATGGGGGAGCGCATGCTGGTTGGTCTACTGAGATGCAAGAGTACATGATTATGCCGGCTGGAGCCAAATCTTTTAAAGAATGTTTACGGATGGGTGCGGAAATCTACCATGCGCTAAAGAAAATTGTTAAAGCCAAGGGCTATCCAACCACAGTAGGGGACGAAGGTGGATATGCTCCAAAGACCGGATCAAACGAAGGAAATCTTAAGCTAATAATGGAAGCAATTGAAGCTGCTGGATATAAAGCGGGAGAAGAAGTTTTCATTGCAATGGATCCTGCATCATCCGAGTTTTATAAAGGTGGAAAGTATCAATTGAAGACAGAAGGAAAGGCTTTGACTTCTGCCCAGATGGTTGATCTTTATGCTTCTTGGTGCGAAAAATATCCGATCGTAAGTATTGAAGATGGCTTGGCAGAGGGAGATTGGGATGGTTGGAAGATCATGACCGATAAATTAGGTAAGAAAATACAAATAGTGGGAGATGATTTGTTTGTTACCAACCCTAAAATTCTAAAAGAAGGTATTGATAAGGGGGTTGCAAATTCAATTCTAATTAAGGTAAACCAAATTGGATCTTTAACCGAAACACTAGAGGCGATTGACCTGGCACATAAGAATGGTTACACTGCTGTGGTTTCGCATAGATCAGGGGAGACTGAGGATGCAACCATTGCAGATCTAGTTGTTGCAACTAATGCTGGACAGATAAAGACCGGAGCACCGGCAAGAACCGATCGAGTTGCAAAGTACAATCAACTACTTCGTATAGAGGAAGAATTGGGGCCAAAAGCCAAATTTGCAGGAAAAGGAGTAATTAAATGGAAAAGATGATACCGGTAATTGGATTAATTAGTTTCGCGTTCGCATTGATTCTATATTTTAGAGTAGCAAAAGAGAAGGTAACATCGGATCGGATGAAAGAGATAGCCGATGCCATTCACGAGGGGGCGATGGCTTTCTTAAGGGGTGAATATACCTGTATTGCGATATTCATGCTGGTTGTTTTTACTGTTGTTGCGGTATTTTTAGGATTAAATATCGGAATAGCTTATTTGTTTGGTGGTATTTTCTCAATGCTGGCTGGATTCATCGGCATGAGTGCTGCTACCAAGGCTAATGTTCGCACGGCTTCAGTTGCTGCAACTCTTAACCAGTCAAAAGCATTAAATATTGCGTTTTCTGGTGGAGCAGTTATGGGAATGTCAGTTGCAGCACTTGGTGTTATAGGTCTTGGAATAATATATCTCTTAGTTCCAGATCCAGCGACTAAGGCACAAGTAGTTGCAGGTTTCTCAATGGGAGCAAGCTCAGTTGCCTTATTTGCTAGGGTAGGTGGCGGAATTTATACTAAATCTGCTGATGTTGGTGCAGACTTAGTCGGAAAAGTAGAAGCCGGAATTCCAGAAGACGATCCTAGAAACCCTGCTGTTATTGCCGATAACGTAGGAGACAATGTTGGGGATGTTGCTGGTATGGGAGCTGATCTTTATGAATCCTACGTCGGTTCTGTTGTAGCAACAATGACTTTAGGTGCTTTAATGGCAGTCTCTCCTCTACAATGGATGCTCTTACCACTTGCTTTAATTGCATTTGGAACCTTAGCTTCAATCATCGGAACCTTCTTTGTCGATATCTTTGAAAACATTAATCCTCAAGCGGCTCTTCGTTATTCAACCTATGTTTCTGGAATTCTCTATGTTACTGCATCATATTTTTTGGTAAAAATTATCATTGGACAAGTCGGGATTTTTTACTCAATTCTTTCTGGAATTATTGTCGGGGTTTTAATTGGGCTCTTTTCGGAATATTTTACCTCCGGCAAGCCGGTTAGAGATTTAGCCGATGCTTCGCAGACTGGAGCTGCAACCAACATAATTACGGGCCTTGCGATTGGGATGAAGTCAACCGCACTTCCGATGTTGTCAATTTGTGCGGCAATTTTTGTGGCTTACAATTTTGGTGGTTTGTACGGAATTGCAATCTCTGCAGTAGGAATGCTTGGAACAATCGGTATGATTATGTCGGTAGATGCCTATGGTCCGATTGCTGATAACGCTGGTGGAATTGTAACTATGGCTAATCTTCCCCCAGAGGTTCGACAAATAACCGATCGTTTTGACCAATTAGGAAACACCACTGCTGCGATTGGAAAGGGTTTTGCAATAGGTTCGGCTGCTTTAACTGCCATGGCTTTATTTGCGGCCTATACTCAGGCGGTTGGACTCCAGACGATAAATATTTTACAGCCTACTGTTGTAATTGGATTATTTATTGGAGGACTCCTTCCATTTGTTTTTGGAGCATTGACTATGCAAGCAGTTGGACGCGCAGCGTATAAAATGGTTGAAGAGGTTCGTCGTCAATTTAGAGAAATTGCAGGATTGTTAGATGGAAAGGCAAAACCGGATATTTCTACCTGTGTATCTATTGCAACTTCGTCTGCATTACGAGAGATGATTATTCCAGGGATTTCTGCGGTTGTTGTTCCTCTATTAGTTGGTATAGTACTTGGTCCAGAAGCACTTGGTGGATTATTATGCGGTGCGCTTGTTACTGGTGTGCTTATGGCTATTATGATGGCCAATGGTGGTGGTGCCTGGGACAATGCTAAAAAATTAATTGAAGATGGTTATCTTGGTGGAAAGGGAACCCCAACTCATGCTGCAGCTGTTGTTGGAGACACAGTTGGTGATCCATTTAAAGATACATCTGGACCATCTATGAACATCTTAATAAAATTGATGTCAATTGTATCTCTGGTTTTCGGTCCATTAATTGTAAAGCTTTATCCAATTGTTGGCGGGTTTTTGGGATTGGTAAAGTAGGTGGATAACATTACGTTCGACGATTTCAAAAAACTCGATCTGCGAGTGGGGGAGATTAAGGGCGTGGATGATGTCGAGGGGGCGGATCGGATTTATAAGCTCAAGGTGGATATAGGTGAGGAGCGTCAACTTATCGCAGGAATTAAACAATTCTATTCAAAAGAAGAACTAATTGAAAAAAAGGTTGTAGTGATTTGTAATTTAGAACCAAAGACCATCCGTGGGGTAGAATCTCACGGAATGCTCTTTGCAGCATCAACTCCAGAAAAAGATAGCCTCACAGTTGTTACGGTTGATCGAGATATTCCAAACGGATCAAAGGTTTCCTAAAATCCCCTGAAATTTCCCTCCTAAACTAACGAAAATAATGTATGAAGTTAAGTGTTGTTATTGCTGGAGGATATAAATTAGAACGGGTAGCTTTGCGGCAAACCCTTGAGAAAGGATTAGAACAGGTCGATGCGAGAGTAGTGGGGGATACGAAAGATCCTGAAGAGTTAGTTGGCCTAATAGAGAGGCAAGAACCTGATATAGTTTTAGCTGAAATGGACATTCTTCAAGAGAATGGATGCCAAGCCCTCTTGCATATTAAGGAACTTGGACCCGATATTAGAGTCTTGGGGTTTGCAAGAGAAACGCAAGATGTTATTCCGTGCTTAGCGGGGCCTTTATTTGAGGCTGGGGTTTCTGGTTTGTTAAGTATGGGGGCCTCGATTAATGGATTTGAAAGAGCATTAGAAATTGTTGCAAATGGGGCTAGTCTTCCAATTCCTTTGAAGTCGTTGGTTCTTGATGCTACTTTGCCCCGATTAAGTAGGAGAGAAAAACAGGTATTAGCACTTTTTGTTCGGGGTTGGAAGACTAAAGAGATTGCTTCTGAATTAGACCGAAGTGTTTGGACGGTTCATACTTACTTTCAGCGTATCAAAGAAAAATTGGGGATAACAACTAAAGATCCTTATGTTTTCTTGCAGCTTGCTACAAGGTTGGGGCTAGTAGATCCTGAGAAGGGTGTGGCCTAGTCTGAATCTGCAAAAGCAACAGCAACTTGTAGTATTTTGTTGCGGGGTTGTGAGGATAGCTTAAATCGGTGTAAATGATCTCCCCATACTCTGGATCCACAAAAGAACATTCAATATAAACTCGAGGATGTGCTGCGGATGAGTGTGGAAAACTACCTGCTGCCATGTTCCAGGCAGTACAAGGATTGGTCCAAAGAAATCCTCCCTGCTCAAGTGACATTAATATATCTGGTTCTCGCTGTTCGCATCTTCCCCAGGGAAAATCACAGTGATGCTGCGCATATTTGCTAACAGTTTTTGCGATTTGTGGGAAATCAATAATTTGATCTGGTGTAAGTGTTCGTGTTGCTAAAGTTTCGAAGTCGTCTGAGGTAATTGCAAAGGCAAGTAGCCCTAAGGTTGCTTCTTCTCCCGCTATTAGATGTCTTCTTCTGATGGTAGTTGTTTCTTGGGTTATTATTTCCGAGCCAGGGTTAATTTTTATTCCAGAGAACTTTCCTGGACCAATTTGGTTCTTTAAGAAAGCAAGAATAGTTTTCGGGTCTGTAGCTGCTACTTTTGCGGCAGCGCTTGAAAATGTTAAAACCATTTTAATTTCCCAATTTGCTTATTAGATGATCTCTTAAAAGAATATCTGCTTGTGCTTGATCTGTGGTAAGAGCCAAGAATGTATCTGGAAGATCGGCGAGTATAGGAACTAAGCTTAAAGGCATTAATCTTGATGGTTGTTTGGTGTATCGTGCTTGCGTTTTTCCAATAGCGATTTTATAGCCGGTAGGATGATGTGTTTCCAAAAATGCTATAGCGTTTTGTCTGAAATTTGTTGGAGTCATTCTCACTATTTTTTCTCCTCTATATATCTTCCAGAATCTCTTAGCAGTTTTTTTGTTCCATCCGCAATAACTTGAGCTCTTTTAGTTCTTCCATCCATTATTTCTGGAAGATCAGGAACAACTGCTCCCCAGTTTTCGGTTTTTCCTGGTTCATTTGGTGTTCCTGGTACATTATGTCTTGTTTCTTTTGCCAATATTGGATCACGATAGTCTAGATGTTGTCCCCACAGGTCCATTTGGGCCATACTGGCAAGCATCGAATTTCCTCCCAAGATTGGGTGAAGGGTTGTTGGATATAGTTGATCATTCATTTCTTGCGGTTCTGGCATTCTTGCCCAACCCATGTATTCTAAGTATGCTTTGACTTCCCCTTTTAAATCTTTCAGTGCTTGTTCGTTAGGAGCATATCTTTTTGGTTCCATTAACTCGTGGAGGTGAAATGGATGATTGGTTGAATCATGTACAGACGAACAGCCGAAGCTTAATATTGTCCAAGTTGCTGGGTGGATAAATGGTTGTCCCTTTTTTTCCTTTGGCCAATCTCTATGCCATCTCTCAACTGGCATGCAGAGTATCCCCAACTGTTCCATTAATTCTCGAACTCCTGGAACTTCAACTCCTAAGTCTTCTCCCCAAACAACCATTCCACTTGCTTGTAACGTTTTTAACATGAGTTCTGCACTTGGCATGTATTTTTCTCTCTTGAGACCAAAATATCTTATGCAATTGTAGATTTTTCTTCCAGTTTCAGGGTCATTCTTCCACATTTGAGTTTCATCCAATGGGATTCTAACTGGATCGGCCAGTCCCCAAGTATGATCTGCACGACCGGCCCAAACCCCTCTTTCTGCCATCAGGATTGCAGGAAGGGCAAATGGCCTTGGGTCTCTTGCTACCTCATGTAGATTTCTTGGGTGATTTCCCCAGAATTGACCTTCTTGAGCGTATTGATCTGGTTCTGCACCAGCTGCGTAATCAAGATGATAATAGGGTTGATTTGCCCAGACATCAGATGCTCCCATACCTGGAAGATAGGGGATATCTTCTATAATTTTAACTCCATGTTTTTCTTCACATTCCCTAATAATTTCTTCCCATTGGGTATGAGCTACCCATTGTTCAAATCTATAAAAGTCTGCTCCCTTTGCATCCTCTCTCATGAAAAGGTCAATTGCCGAAGGATTTGCATTCCTTAATTCAGGAGACCATTCTTTCCAGTAGTTACTTTCCTGACGATTGCGAATAAGCATATACGGAACATATTCACTATCTAACCATTCAGCATGCTTTTTACAAAAAGCCCTAAATGCTTGTGCTTCTTTTGTATCATGTCCGCTCTTTAGCATAGTATAGAATTCTTCAAAAGCTAGTTTTAATATCTGATATTTAAAGGCCATTGCTCCTTCGTAATCCACTCTCTTTGATCCTTTTATTTTTGATGTTGTCTCTTTTTGCTCATTAATAAAATGAAATATTTTATCTGAAGTGAAAAATGGGCTATCTTGTTCTATTAGTCTGTTGATCGATATGTACGCGGGTTCCAGTGCCTTTAAGCTCACTGCTGAATATGGGCAGATATCTCCGATTCCAAGTTTAAATGGTGGTAATACTTGATGATATCCAACTCCAATTGATTGCAAATAGCCGGCAAACTTTAGGACATCAGCAAAATCACCGATTGAGATGCTTGATTGGGTTCTAAGTGAATAGATTGGGGCCTGAACAATGGCTCCATAGTTAAGTTTTCCATCATGCATAGCCCTTTGCCAAGCTGGAGCAGATGGGCTTTTTAGTAGTACATCTTTTACAATATGTTGTGGAACTGATCTTACTTGCATGAAGTTTTATCGGCAGCTTATAAGATAAATTTCAGACAATTTTTATTATTCATAAAATATTCTTTAAACTCCGAATTTCTCTGATCCGGGATATTCGAGAAAATCACTATCCAGGGATAAGATCAGGGTTTAGGGGATTAAAGAATTAAACTCAAAACTCTTGCTGTTGGTTATAAATCTGCTCGCGTAAAAAGATTCCACGCACTACAGTTTCAAAACTCCAAGACAATACAAAGAGGACAATTAATCCAATTGCAACCCACCAGCCAAGATTGTGATGCTTAATCCAGCGGATAGTAATAATAATGGTTATGGCAACCATTGCAATGGTTAAAACTGTTCCGGTAAGTACTAAAATAGTGGTTACAAGTAGTGGCAAAAATTTCTTTAGGAAAATTACTATTATATAACAGGTGTTTGCCCAGGCTAATAATAGTAGTAAAAGGTGAAATACGTGAAAATGCTTTTCATCTATATCTAACTTCATTGTTTAACGGCCTCCTTAACTTTAATTAGTGCAACACGACTGGCGCGTTCCATCTCGGCTAATTTCATCCTAATATATTCTATCATACTATCTAACTCGGGTATTAAAACAAATTCAAGCGCATTAACACGACGTTTTAAGTCGTAAATTTCGCGAGCGATTAATTCGATCGCCTTTTTCGACTCTGCAAGCTTTACTAGGGTAGGGAATAACTCTGAGAATTCTTTGGAAGAAGACTCAACATCTTCTGGCACATTAGCTCTTCCATAATTTCGAAGTTCCCCTTCAGTTTTTAAATCATAGGAGTGAACTTTAACCCCCATAATGTTTTTTATCGATAGATCAAGGCTTGCTTTTCTTTGTGGTTTATAACTTATCATCTCAAGCATAGTGGCATCCATTTGGGACGAGGCCAAAATCATATTGGTAAAGACTTTTGCAAGTTGTTCGTAGATATTCTGCGAGTTTTTTCTATAAATTTTTAAGATGTCCATAAATTGATGAGTTAATCCATCAAGTTTATCTTTTAATAGTTTGTGTCCGCGCTTAGCCATCGCTCTTCGGCGGGAGAGCCGCAACAGCTCCATTCTGGTTGGATTAGGATTTCTTCGCATATTTGTTGTAGATTTCGTCTTTGATTCGTTTTAATTCTTCTCTTGGAAGAATACTAATTAGTTCCCAACCGATTGCAAGAGTTTCTTCAATTGTGCGGCTTTCGTATTCACTCTGCATAATAAAACGTTTTTCAAATTGTTCTGCAAATTCCATGTATTTTTTGTCGGTCTCAGATAATGCTCCCTCACCAATGACTACTACTAATTCCCGAACCTCTCTTCCCTTGGCATATGCTGCAAAGAGTTGGTTAGCAACTTGGGGGTGATCTTCTCTGGTTTTTCCTTTGCCAATGGCCTTATCTCTTAGTCTCGATAAGGATGGAAGTGGATCAATTGGTGGGTAGATTGATTTTCTTTCTAAGCCTCGATCTAAAATAATCTGTCCTTCGGTAATGTATCCGGTTAAATCGGGAATTGGGTGAGTTTTATCATCTCCTGGCATAGTTAGGATCGGAATTAAGGTGATCGATCCATCTTTTCCTTTTAGTCTTCCTGCTCTTTCATAAATTGTAGCTAAATCAGTGTAAAGATATCCCGGATATCCACGACGTCCTGGAACCTCAAATCGTGCAGCTGAAACTTCTCGTAAACTCTCACAATAATTTGTCATATCAGTCAAGATGACCAAAACATGCATGTTTAATTCGAACGCCAGATACTCAGCGGCGGTTAGAGCAACACGTGGTGTTGCAATTCTCTCAATTGCGGGGTCAGATGCAAGGTTAATAAACATTGCGGCGTTTTCAATTGCACCAGTCTTTCTAAAGCTTGTGATAAAGAAATCTGCTTCTTCAAAAGTTATCCCCATTGCACCAAAAACAACTGCAAAGCTGTCATTTTTATTTTTAACTTGAGCCTGACGGGCGATTTGAGCTGCGATTCTAGAGTGGGGCATACCCGAGGCGGAGAAGATTGGAAGCTTCTGTCCTCGAGTCAGAGTATTTAATCCATCGATGGTTGAAATCCCGGTTTGAATAAAGTCATTTGGATAGTTGCGAGCAAATGGATTCATGGTTGCCCCGTTAATATCCATTTTCTTTTTAGGAATAATATCTGGTGCATTATCAATTGGTTTACCTAGTCCAGAAAAAATGCGACCGAGTAGATCAGGAGAGACGCCAAGCTCTAGTCCCTTTCCACGAAAAGTGATTTTTAAACTTTGCGTGTCTAATCCTTGAGTTCCTTCAAATACCTGGACCAAGGCTAGGTCATTATGTACTTCTAAAACTCGTCCATTGCGAGTGGTATTGTTTTTTAATTCAATTGTAACTAGCTCATCAAAGCCAACATTGCTACATCCACCGACTAATACTAATGGTCCGGATATTTCTTTTATTTCATGCATGCTCGACAACCTTCCCTAATTTTGTTTTGCAGATTGTTAAATTCTGCTTCCACTTTTTCTTCTTCTATAAAACGTATTTTTCCAATATCAGTATAAACTGGGAGTTTTCGTATATCGTTAAGAGAAACCCCGTTTTGTATTAGTTCATTTGCATGATCGTAGACAAGTAAGGCCAGTTTTATAATGAAGTATTGTTTTTTTAAAGTAGAATATTGGTCAATTGCATCAAAAGCGCTCTGATAGAGAAAATCTTCACGAATCGATTTTGACACTAAGAGTACTAATTGTTCTTGATGCGAAAGGGCTTCAAGTCCGACTAGTCGGACAATCTCTTCCAAAGAATCTTCTTTGCTCAAAAGGGCCAGAGCCTGTTCTCTTAATTTAATAAAGTCCTCTGCTACTTCTTTGCCATAGAAGCCTGATAAACTGTCTATATATAATGAATAAGACATTATCCAGTTAATTGCAGGAAAGTGTCTGGCATGAGCTAGTTTATAATCTAATCCCCAGAATACTTTGACGATACGAAGGGTATTTTGTACAACTGGTTCAGATAGATCTCCTCCTGGAGGGGAGACCGATCCAATTATTGTTAGAGACCCTTTTCTTTTATCTTGTCCGTGGCATTCTCCATACCCAGCTCTTTCATAAAAATCCGCTAGACGTGAAGCAAGATAAGCAGGGTATCCTTCTTCACCTGGCATCTCTTCTAGTCGTCCGGACATTTCACGCAGAGCTTCTGCCCAACGCGAGGTTGAATCGGCCATTAAGGCAACATGGTATCCCATATCTCTAAAGTATTCAGCAATTGTTGCCCCGGTGTAGACAGATGCTTCTCGAGCCGCAATCGGCATATTAGAGGTGTTTGCAATTAAAACAGTTCTCTCCATAAGTGGTTTTTTGGTTTTAGGATCTATTAAGTGAGGGAACTCAATTAAGACGTCGGTCATTTCGTTTCCTCTCTCCCCGCAACCGACGAAAACAATAATATCTGCATTGGCCCATTTTGCAATCTGGTGTTGAATTACTGTCTTTCCAGCTCCGAATGGTCCCGGAACCGCGGCTGTTCCACCACGGGCAATTGGAAAAAGGGTATCAATGATTCTTTGTCCAGTAACCATCGGTTCAACTACTGGTTCTTTTTCGTCCAACATGTTTCTCTGGCGGATAGGACGCTTTTGGATCATGTTTATTTTTTGTCCAGAAACTACAGCGATAATTTGGTCAATAGAAAAGCTTCCTTTTTCAATTTTTTCTACATTTCCTGAAATACCATTTGGAACCATGATTTTGTGAGTAATTAATGAGGTTTCAGAAACAGTGCCTAGGATGTCACCCCGGACTACCTTGTCGCCGACTTTTACTTTTGGATTAAAAACCCATTTCTTTTTGCGATCTAGCTTATCGACTTTAATTCCCCGTGCAATAAAGTTGCCGCTCTCTTTCATGATTACATCAAGCGGACGTTGGATTCCATCATAAATAGCAGTTAAAAGACCGGGTCCAAGTTCAACAGAGAGGGGAGCGCAAGTTGAGGTAACTTCGTCCCCAACTTTCAAGCCACCGGTCTCTTCATAAACTTGAATAGAGGCATGGTCTCCTTTTAGCTCAATAATCTCCCCGATTAGTTTTAAGGATCCAACTTCAACCATGTCTCCGTTTTTTCCACCGGGAAGATCAGCTATAACCAGAGGTCCGGATACTTTTATTATTTTACCCATTTTCTATGTTTAATTCTCCACCTAAAGCAAATTTTACAAGACGGTTAATTCTCTCCCTGCTCAATTCTCCGCCACCGGTGTTGTCCGATATTATCATAACATTTATTTCTTGATTCGTTAAGATTTGATCCAGTTCATTTAAGCGAATTGCTAGTGCCTCGGTAATAAAAACCAAGCTGTGTTCGTTCATGCTAAATATTTTTTCTATAGCAGATCGGGCCTCTGATTCATTCTCCGAAGTAAAAGTATCGATTCCTTGGAGCCGAAGCATTTTGGCAAGATTATTTGGTCCGATAAAGGCTATTTTTTTCATATTTTCTCTTTTATCCTATCAGATGGGATATTATTCTTCTTGCATTCTAAAATAAAGCCTATTTTTGCTATTTCGTTCTCTTTTGATTTTAAAAATAATAAAATTGGCTCAATTCCATCAGCAAAATACTTTGCATTCTGTGGTATATGGGAAATAGCTTTAGATTTGTATTCTTCATATGATTGATCAACGAAGTCAAGGAGACCTACAACGCTTTTTGATTTTTTGGCTGCATCGATTATCTCTTTAAGATATTTGGGGATTGTATCCTCTTCTTTTAAAATATATTTTTTAAGTAGTTCTGGATCTATATTTCCGCAATTGTATAAGGGGCAATTTTTGGATTTTGCTTTTAAGAGAATTTTAATATTTTCGAAGTCGTATTTGGCCCAAAACGTTAGAATGATTTTATTTTTTGGAAACAATTGTTCACAGAACTTTTTCAATTCTCGTCTTGCTTGGATTAGCATAGTGCCAAAGTCCAGGTTTAAAAAGGCGGCATAGTCAGTTTCATTTAATATGCTAAAAGCGGATTGTAAATTGGGGGCGTCGGCCATACAAAGAAACTTGTTTTGATCGAGCATTCTTGATTCGAGAGACCGAATTCTACCTAACGCGTATTTATACATATATTTTTGATCTTTGTGTGTTGTTGTCTTATAAGATTGAAGAAATATTTCTTTTTTGGTACCGATTTTGCAGAGAGATATTTTCCCTGTAATAGCTTGATATATTTTTTTATTTTTTCTATCCTATCAAGTTTTTGTGGAGAGAGTTTTTTCTTTGGTGTGATCATTTTTGGTGTGATAATTCCATACTTTTTATGCACTTCTTGCATTTTTGCTATTTCAAGTCTGATTAATCCCATGATTTGTGCTTTCTTATATGGGGTACTTGCTTTTTCCCGTTTGCTTTCTAATAATTTTACATATTTTTCTATTCGAAGAAGAAGTTTTTCGTCTTCCAGTGTTATTTCTGGAACTAATGTCGGTTCTGTTTTTATTACTCCTGATGTTCCTGGTGCAAAGGAGAAGGACAGGTAGTGTGTTGAGTTTTGAGATAACGTACTATCTAGATAATATGCATAGTCAAAGGCGACCGTTCCTCTTTTTAAACCGACCCCAAAGGTTAGGTTGTTACTTCCAGAGAGAGCCAGTTGTTCGAATCCTCCGCGAATGGCAAGTAGGGGATTAATGCTCCATTCTAGTCCACCTTTATATTCTGGTGGAGCATCGGATAAGCTGTTGATGTCAAAAGCCAGTAGAAGGTGTTCTCTTGGTCGAAAGTTAATTCCGGTTTTAAAAGTTGTTGGGAGTTCCTCTTTTGTTCCGTTAGCCCAAGTTAGTCGTGAAAGATCATTTGGGGAAATGTTTTGCAAGGTAATTCCAAGATTTAAATTGTCTCTTGGTTGAATTACTCCTCCAACGTCAAGACCCATCCCTGATGCCGATCCGTCGGTAATACTGCCAAATGCACGGTTATAAATTTTTAACTGTCCACCAAGTGCCAATTTTTCAGTTATGTTATTAGCCAGGGCAAGAGCAATAACGCTGTTGGTGTAATCAAAAGTTCCAGATGATACGACACGTCCACTGCTATTTTTGGTAGTCTGATTAATTCCAGATACTCCAGATCCAAGATATCCAATTGCTAGTTTTCCAAAACGAGATGGGGTTCCAAAATTAATTATGGTATAGTTCACATCTTCTGCTATTTTTGCCTGCATGCTAGTAAGAGTAAAACCATTAATACCAGCGACATTAGCGGGATTGGCAAAGAGTGCGTCATATTTTCCGTAGGCTGCGTTTCCAGTTCGGCCCAAGGCCAGAGATCTTGCGCCGCCGCCAATACGCAAAGGATCAACAACTGCTGCATTTGTTGCAGTTGTAAAGATTACAAGTAGCAGAAATACTATTTTAATACAGCGATTTTGCATTTTCCAATTGCCTTGCCGCCGGAGATTATTCGGCAGATATAAATATCATTGCTAACCAACTGTCCATGAGTTGTTCGTCCATTCCAAGTTACAGAGTTGTATCCAGCTGTTCCACCAGTTGCGCTAGAAAGATAAGTGTTCTTCCAAATTAATTGACCAAGAGTATTAAAGATGTAGATTTTAACTTCGCCATCTTTATTTAGGTGATAAGTTATTTCTAGATTACTGTTGTTTGGATTGTATGGATTAGGAAAGGGGAGGACCGAGCTTGCTTGTAGCGCCCCATCATTTACAACAAAGCTAACAGTTTCCGACGTGCTTTCTCCGCCATTGTTTCTAGCATGGATAGTCATACTATGGGTTCCATCGGTAAAGTCCGTTGCTTGTCTATAGGTTAGGGTATCAGTTGTTGTATTATAGCTTGAGTTACCAGATAAACTTATAAAAGAGGTCATGGTTGAGTCTATTTCAATTGAGCTAGTTTGAGTATTTATTCCGCTTAATATGTCGCTGACAGTTGCTGTTATAGTTACATCCTTATTGGCAGAATCTCCTGATTGGAGGGATTTTCCGTCGAATAGAATAGCTGTAATGGTTGGAAGTGTCGATGTGGGGGTGGGAGCATTACCGTTGCCCTCTGCCGTGCTGTAACTGACCGATGCAGATATAAAACCAAGCCCCATAGAGTAAGCTGAATTTGAGGTGGTTCCATTTGCACCTCCACCGATTGAGCCTGAGTTTTGATAAGTCGTTCCTTCCGAGGTTCCGCCTCCAGATGACATCTGTTCTGGGCTTGAAACAACCGATGTCCCAACAGCAGCAATGGCAGCTACGGCCAAAGCGAATAATAATATTATTAGCCATAGTTTTTTCATACTATATATATTGTGTAGTATTATGCCATCATGTTAGAGGGAGATCAAGAGGGGAATTGTTATTTTTGAGGAGGTTTCCCAGATGGGCTACCATAAGCCATAGTTCCTCCCCCTGGAGGAATTACTGGAGGAACAAGATCTTCTTCGGTTACAGGACTGTTGAGGTCACCTCCATACGGGTCTCCTTTCCCAACCTCCATCCTTCTACCACCAAGTTCTATGTACCGTATTACTTGATCTCTACCTCCTGGAACTGGAACAACCCGGTCTGGCTCTTGAGGTTTTGCCATTACAGTTGCAGCAAATGCTTCATCTTCTAGATATGCTGGATCTTCTCCTACTTTTCGTCTTCCTTTTAGTTTTTCTATTCCAGCTCTAATCTGTTCAACTAGTTTGTCATGATCACCCTCTCTTTGATCTGGATTGTGTTGAATCATAGAAGCAATAATCATTTGTAATTCTTCTGGAATATCTTCGTGACCAACCGGTTTTGATTGTAAGTCCCCGTTATTTATTTTAAAGAAAACTTGAGCAGATGTTTGATCCGCAATATCTCCTACCAGACATTCGCCTGTTATTAATTCGTAATAAACTGCACCGATTGAATAAAGATCTGATCTCCAGTCTGTTTTTGTGAGACTAGTTGTTTGTTCGGGAGGCATATAGGGTGGGGTTCCACTCACGACAGACGTCTGTGTTTGATCTACAGAGATATCATCTAATTGTTTTCCGATTCCAAAATCTACATATACTATTCGCTCAATTGTACCAGAGTAGTCTTCCTCTTGCGCTTCTACTCTTTCAAGTATATGCATTATGTTTGCTGGTTTGATATCTCTGTGGAGCAGCCCCCTTTCGTGCATAACCTTTGCTCCTTGAATCATCTGAATTACAAGTTTTGATGCCCTAATTGGATCCATTCTTCCTTTCTTTCCTCCAAAGGTTGAATCCAATAAGCGCTTTACTAGGTTTTTTCCCTCTAAATATTCTTCAACAATAAATATGGTTCCTGCTTTTATTAGGTATTGTTGCTCTCCAAAGCTAAAAGATAGATCTTTTGCAGTTCTACCACCATCCAAGAATTTAACAATTTTTAATTCATCACTACAACGTCGGAGAGCACTCATCTCATACATTCCTCGTTTAATTTTTTCACCGTTTCTTCCGGCAAACATGGGAGAATTATAGTCTAGGTCGAGTAATTTTAAGACCATTGTTTTTGAGCTCCTTTTTCCGGCTTCTTCGCTCATATTAACTTTAACTAGAAAAATTAGCCCCATTCCCCCGGCATCGAGTGGCCTGATGATTTCGTATTTCTCTTCCAAATCTACTGCTGGTTGGTCAGCATGAGCGGTCTCAATACTTTTTTTCTTTCTATTGATTCCCTCAAGCACCTTTAATGTGAGCTGTTTAATACCTTGGTGTTGGCTTGGCGGAGTAAGTTCAATAATTCTAGAGGTTAAATACTGTAGTCCACTTATAGCTCCGTCTAATTCAAGATTGCTTACTTTTGCTTCTGCAAGGGCAGCTTCTAAGGCAACAATTCGCGCTTTTGCTTCTGCGTACGCTTCTTCGCTTAATTGCAATTGTTTATTAAGTCCTTCTATTTCTTCTCTTAAGTCGTTTATTTCACAAAGAAATTCCATCTCAGGCTTGGTATTCGTTTCTTTTGCTGTCCTTACTTCTTCTTTATGTGCTTCATTCTTGATTTTATCTTTTGCCCGCCAAATCAGACTTCCAGAAAGGGTTCTCATTGGTGCCCAACCCGTGAAAGCAGCAATAACTGCGGTCCACTCCCATTGACTGGCTTGCAATCCAAAATCAATAAGGGCAAATCCGAGTCCAAAAGTAATTGGTGCCATCCAATTTGCCATAATGCGGATGGCAGTTGGATTGCTTTTGTAGGCGCGTGTGAACCACCCCTGATTATTAACCGCTTTTATATGCATGGTTTGTCCGGTCATTTTATGGGTTTCTCCCTTTCAATTGAAATTTCCAGTCCGCCTCCAACTCCTATCGCTTCTCCATCTAAATTCTTAAATGGAAGATTAACATATTGATCTGCAGTTGTGTAAGCAAAATTTGCAAACAATCCTAAACTAGCTTTTTGTTTCCAAAAAATATCTTTTGTGAGAAATTTCCAGCTGGCTCCAGCTTTTATTATATTTCTTCCCTCGGTATTGTTGTAGAAAATTTTTGCCCCAATTCCCAAAGAGGAATGATTCCAGATTAATTCTGTACTAAATCCCCTATATTTATCTATATCCTGTGTGCTGGTCGGATTAAGTGGATTGTTGCGATAGGCTAGATTTAATTTCAACTGGTGGTTCCCTGGATTAATTCCGATTCCTGCCACTGCTTCTCCGGCAACCTCATATTCTGATAATTCTGAAACTATCTGTTTTTCTGGAACACTCTCCTGTCCCGGTCTGACACCTATTCCACCCTTTACAAAAAATTGTACGCTCGGCAAAACAAAATCCAATTTAACTTTAGCGCCGGCGTCTGAAAAACTAAAATCAGATGGGTCTAGTTGGACATTGTTTTTTCTTTCTCCAGCCGCAAGGTAAAGATCTGGGTTTATTCCAAAAAAGTCATTTATTTTTATTTTGCTCTTTATATTCATTCCAATACCCGAGAGATTTTGGTGTTCCATGGTTGGGTAGACCTTTTCATTAGTTAAAAATCCCGCTTCAACAAACAGGTCAAAATTTTTCCATGCTTTTTTAAACCAGCCCGAAGCAAATAATTGATTATTAAAGTAAGATTGATCACTTGCTTGTCCTTTTGGATCGTATCCGGTGGTATCATATGACATTTTCCAATCAAGTTTGGCACCAAAGGCTAGTGAATCATAATTTGCGCCAATAGATCCTGAAATATTGGGAACCAGTCCTAACTCTTCCGTTGGCATAACTTGAACATCATCTGCTCCTGCTTCTAAATGTTGATAGCCCAAACGAATTTTAATCTTATGGGTGAGATAGGGGTATTCATATTTTGGAACTGCCGATTGAGTAGCTGGTTGGGTGGGTGGTTGTGTTGCTGGTTTCTTCTTTTTTGGGAGAAGCTTACAAAGCTTTTCTAGTAAGCTGTTAACCTTTTTTGCAGTTAGCTTTTTTTCCCAATCCAAAAGACCAACATCAATTTTTAGTCTATAAATTGGTTTTGAGAGCGCTTTCCCGATGGCAAAGATGGTTTTTTCTATTCCATCAATGGTTACAGCAATAGTTGCTCTTTGTTTTGAGGAGGCCTCTTTTTTTAGAAGAGTTTTCTTTATGTCCTTAGGTAATTCGTTGATGGTGTTTTGAATTTCTTGAAAAATATTAAGTACTCGTTTGATTCTTTCTTCTGTTTTCCTTATTCTTCCAAGACTTATTTTTACCCAGCGTGGTTTTCTTTTTGAATATTTTTTTTCAAGAGAAAGAAGTCCTTCTTGAAAAACACGCAAAGTTTGTTTGAGTGCAGAAACGGCTTTATTAAGAGCTAAGTCGCTTTGTTTCACGGAATAATTTTCCGCGTAAATATCTAAGAATGTTTTTCTTTTTATTTTAACTTTTGATTTTACTAAGGACTCTTTTTCTCCTTTGGCTTCTGCTTGATATTTTTTGGCTAAACCTTTTATATCTGCAAGCTTGGCAAGAAGCTCAAGTCTGGCAATATCTTTCCTTTTGGCTGCTTTTATTTTACTGTTATCAATACCGAGAACATTTTGTTTTCGGCAAGTTTCAGCCACATCTATTTTTAGCCAATCGCTCATTAAAATATTACGCCTTTTTTTGAATTTTGTTTTCCGCTGTCTCTTTTTCTTCTTTTTGGAATTCTAGGCTTTATGTATGTTTTTCCTTTATCTGGTTTTGCTCGAGTAGTGTCTGGTGATGGTCCGGCATCTGGCCCTTTTTGGGTAGCTGGACCGGCATCTGGTTTTACAACAACTGGTTGTCTTCTTGGAATTGAGGGAGGAGATGCCGTGATAGATATTTCTGGATTAGGGGCTTCAAACATGATGTAATGATCTATTCCTAATAAATCTCCAACGGCTTTCCCTCTTAATCCGCTTCTTACTTTTCTTGGTGGAAATATTCTAATTTCAGCATCTGATGGGTTGGTTCTTTTGGTGTGTTTTGCTAAAATAGTTTGATATTGTGTAGCTTGTGCTTGAATTGCTTTTAATAGTTTATAGCTGCATTTTGGGTCATTTTTTTGAGCCTTCTTTGCACAATATTTACCAACAACTCGGGCAATCTCTTTTTTGAGACACTGGCCCTGTTCTTTTGCACCATAAGTAGCACATTCGTCTTTTGTTCCATTTAGTCTCTTAACATATGACCTGCGTACTATAAAATTGGCTATTTTAGCCCAATTATCTTCAGTATATGGCACCTTATGAACTGACATAAAACCTCCATTAACTATTTATCGGCTATTGTTTAAAAAAATTTCACTATATTTTTTAAAAATTTTCCCGCTCTGCGGGATCCCGACTTTACGTCGGGACACACAATTTATTCAAATAAGTAGGAGGCTACTTTAGAGAGCAATTCTTCTTTTTTCTGTGGAGATATTCCTTTAAAAACTTCATCCAAGATCTTGTGTTTTGCTGCCAAAAGAGCCTTTTTGGCTTCAAGACGGGCTGGGACTAAGATGCTTTTTTTAAGTGTTTCAGCTTTTCTATGTGAGTCTTTAGTAATTTTGTTGTATTCTTCATCCGCTTGTGCCTGGTATTGCTTGATTATTGCAGTTGCCTTATTTTGGGCCTCTTTGGTAATATTGTTTGCCTCAAGCGCGGCTTCTTTTAGAATCCTATTTTCAATATCCTGTATTCCCATTTTTTATAGGATAATTCCGTTTACAAGAAGAATAGTTGCCAGAAGCCCAACTACAGCATAGGTCTCAACCATTGCGGGCAGTATGATCGCTTTTCCGGTTTCATCCGGTTTTTTGGCAATTAGATAAATACCACCGGCAGAGGCACGTCCTTGAAAGTAGCCAGAGACTAAGCAAGTGATCGCAACTGGAAGTCCGGCAAATAGAAGTTGTAGTCCTGCTGTTGCCGAAACGGCCGTTCCGCCACCCAAGAGATTGATTTTCATCATAATAAAAATAGCAGCCAAGAACCCATAGAAGCCTTGTGTTCCAGGAAGGGCTACCATGATTAATAGTTTTCCAAATTTATCTGGATCTTCAGATAAAACACCGGCAGCTGCCTCTGATGCAATTGCGATTCCGGCGGCCGAGCCTGCTCCACCAAAAAGTACTGCTAGAGCTGCTCCACATATTGCTAACGCTGATCCAATGTCCATAAAAACCTCCTTTTTGTATGGACAGGTCGCGACCTGTCCCTCCTACTTCTCGACAATATTAACATATTTCGTTTGATGGCGGAAAGGTTTGAACTCTGATCCGCCGCCAACAAAGAATTTTGGAAAAAACTCAACCAGTTGTAATCTCATTGAGTGAATAAATGCACTCATAGTTGAAATGATAAGATTGAATATGTGTCCAACGATTAATATTGCAAACATAAAAACATAGCCAATAATTGGGACAGAGTCTTTTACCATGTTTGCTAAAATATTGATTACCATTCCAATGATTGAGGTTGACATCATAAGAGCTAAGAGACGCGAGTAGGAGAGGGTGTCCCCCAGATATCCGCTGACATTGTAGAGGCTTAATAATCCCATCAAAAACTTTTTAATAATTCCTTTTTCTGATCTGCCCTGGGTCAATATTAAAAGAATTACCAGAATTATTGCTGCATTATTACTTATTGTAGATGGAAAGACAAAAATACTAACAAGAGAAGAGATAAAGAAGATCCAAAGAAGATCGTCTAGAATAGCTCCGAGCCAATCTCCTTCTCTAATCTTTTTTATTCCTTGAAGTATTAACCCAAAAAATATTTGGACGATTCCAAGTGCCAGAGACATAATCAGAATTGTAACCGGGTTTTTTATGGGTTCAATTATTTGTGCTTGTTTTAAAATTGAAAGCCAGCTTGGAAGCTCTGTGGCAGATAGTCCCAAATAACTACCGGTTAAAACACCGATTGGGATAGTAACAATCCCACCAAGTAGAAGCAGTATCACAAGGCTCTTGCCTCCTCTTGGGAGTTTTAGTTTTTTTAGTAAGAGAGTTGCGAATAGGATAAGCAATATTCCATAGCCAACATCAGAGAGACAGATTCCAAAAAAGAGAATAAAAAATGGGGTCAAAGCCATTGTTGGTTCAATGTCTTTTTGACTTGGTGTACCGAATATTTTTAGTATCAATTCAAAAGGGGCAAAGACTTTTGGATTTTCTATTGCAACTGGAACCTTCTCGTCTTTATCTTTTTCTACTTCAAAAATAGCAACATTGCTTGTTAGTTTTTGCAGTTTTTCTTTAAATAATGGTAAGTCTTTCTTTGTTATCCAACCTCGGACTACAAAAGTGTATCTTGTACTAGCTGATTTGCTTTTTGCGTTGAAATTGTTCTGTTTTTCAAGAAGAAAATCGTGCAGAAGCATGAGGTTATACTTGTTCTTGTTTAGAGCAAGGGCCTCTTTGATGTATTCTGCTTCACTTTTTTCTGCCTTATTAAGAAGTGTTTTGATGTTGTTGAGTTCGTTTAATGGGGCAGCTGCTTGACTAAGTAGTTTTATTCTATTAAAGCCAGAATTATTTAAAAATTGCTCTATTTTTTCCCTCTCAGCGTTAACAAAATATATTACTATGTATGTTTCGTTTTTTTGAAACTCAACTACTTCTGTTTCAAGAAATGGGGTGATCGCGCGAAGACCGATTTCAAACTTTTTGTGTTCCTTGGTTTTAACTGATCCTACAATTGCGCTTATTTTTTGATTTCCATCTAGACGATTGAGCGGGATATCTAGATTTTTGAATGGTGCGAGGGTAGCCATGTTTTGTAATAGATTATTTTTTAGGGCAGCGATATTATTTAATTCTTGGTCAAGGCCCTGGATTTTTTCCAGGCTTTCTTCTTGGTTAAAATTCTTTGAAGTATTTATCAGCTCTTCTTTTTTTAGCTCAAATTTGGGTGAAATCAATGAATCTATTAGGCTTTTTTTAGTTTTGCTGAATTTTTCAATAAAGCTAATGGCAGAGCGTATTCCTGCGATTTGTGATTCCATGTTTTCGCCAGAGGGAATGATTCTTTTGTCTTTAAATTCTCGGATTTCGAGAATGCCTTCTTTTTTTAATAATTCAAGAATTTTTTCTTCTTCGGGAAGAAGTCCAATAAGCTCGATTTTTTGCATGGGAAGAATAGTCATTTTATTAGTTTTTTGGCCTGGCTAATCTTGCTTTTTGTTTTGTTTTTAAGATTATTAATTTCTTTGTTTGTATCTTTGTTTATGTTTTCGGCCTCTTTTTTTGCTGTTTTCTTGGCTTGTTCTAAAATAGACAAGGCCTCTTTTTTAGCTTGTTCTGTTTTGGTTTTAATTCCCTGCTCTCCAGAAATTTTGGCTTTGGATAGTATGTGAATAGCGTTCTTTTTAGCTTCTTTGATTAGATATAGTGCTTTTGTCTCGATTTCTTGAACTTTCACAAAGCTTTTACTCATTAGAGCAATTTTAGCATAGATCGTAAAAAATAGTGAAATTTATTTATAAATTGGTCGAAAAACTTGTATGGGGCTAAATTTAACAAGGAATTGGAAGGGAATACAGAGTTATCCTAGGGCTAATAAAATTTTTAATTCTGTCTTTTTTCCACCGGCTTTTCAGTCTATATCTATGGATAAACCTGTTCAGGAGCTTATGGCTAGGAAGTTTTTTTCAAGCTTGAAACAAGATGAATTTAAGGCAGCTTTCTTTAATAGAATCTTGAAAAGTGCTTATTCTGCTGATTCGATTTGTAATACAATATCTGATTTGGATGATGCTGCTGTTTTTGATCTGGTTTTTACTGCCCAAAAACGTCTCCCCAAAGCAAAATTGGCTCGGATTCAAAGAAAGCTTTTTGAATCAAGAGGCCTTGCTTGGTTTGTTAGTAATTATTCATCAAAGTGGAAGAGCAGTTATACATTAAAGAGTTTGGTGGAGAGTGGGGTTTTTGATCTATCTGATATTAGAGGGATTTTAGACTTTATTCATGTGCCCGAAGTCCTTCTTGAGGTCTTTGGTTCGTTTAATGACTTTGAGGTGGTTTTTGTAATTAGTCAAGGTTGTGCCTATCGGATGGCAGGGCACCTTATTGCAACTGATATAAAATTTAGAAACCCACAAACCTTTGTTGGTTCACAGCTTTTTGCAATACAGCGTTTTGTTCGTCTCTTTCCATTTACTAAAAGATTTTTTATTAAGAGTTATTTAGAATTCTTAGATGATACTAATATTCATAGATTGCAGTTTGATGAAGAGAGCGCTAATGGTAAGGTTGGGGTAAGATGGTTTCATCATAATCTTCTTTTTCTTGCAGCACATCGTATAGGGGCGTTAGGGCTTGATGGTGTTGATACTAAATTAGCTCTTTTGGCAAAAAGATCTCTTCTTAGGTGGTTTGCTTTATTTAATGAGATCAATGAGAAGCAAAGGGAGAGAATATTAAAGAGTGAATTGTCACGAGAAGTTGGCTTAAAACATGATGCCTATTTTTATACTGTGCGAATGGATAAGACCCCAAGGGAAGAAGCAGCTAAATATGCGAAACGTTTTTATGATGCCCTTAGAAAATTGGGTTGTATTGTTAATCCCTATGCGGTAGAAAGTTTGGAGTTGGGTTACCAGGATATTGATACATCAGATCCAAGCAGTTTGTCCAGGTTTCTTTTCTTTGACTTGGGACGCGAGTCTTCTGGATTACACATCCCAGAACGCCTAACCTTTGTTGGTCCAGACAGAGTTAGCTATGAAATTGATATATTAAATGGAAAATTTCGTACCGGTAGAGATAGTTTTATTCACGATAATGGTTTTCTTAAGGGTGATTTTTCATTGTTATCTGCCGATACTGAACCAAAAATGGAGAGTGCTTTTAGATCATTGTTATATAGGAGGGCGGATTTTTCTACCTTGGCTTATCTTTCTCACCTAACCGGATTACCGGCTGAGAGGGTTAAACTTTCTTCTTTGTCCTACGATATTTACCGCAATAGGGTTAGGCAACTGCTTGCTTGGGCGGGGTCATCGGCTAGTCGGTTGAAGTTGGTTTATGATTCTATGTGGGCGATGAGAGAGAACATCGCTTTTGTCTCAAGTTTAAGTGGTATGGAAGATGATTTTAAAGTATTTTCTGCCTTGAGTGGATCGGATCAACTATTGACTCAGCAGCGTAAATAATGTTATAATATATACCCGTAATGTACATATTCCCAATTTGCTTTGTTGCGGGTTTTTTATTGACAGTTTTTGCGACTCCCGTCGCAAAAAAGTTGGCACTTCGGATAGGAGCAGTAGACACCCCCAATGAAAGAAAAATCCATAATGAGATAATTCCTAGACTAGGCGGACTTGCAATTTATATCGGTTTTATAGTTTCCCTGGCAATTGGATTGCTGTTTATCTATTTAAATAAAACATCTGTTAATTTGACTCCGATTTTTGGAATAATTGTTGGATCAACGATTATCTTGATCTTAGGTGTAGTTGATGATATAAAATCACTTCAACCGAGAACTAAGTTTTTCTGGCAGATGGTTGCTGCATTGATTGTCTATTTTATGGGAGTTGAGATTTCTTATCTTACAAATCCTTTTAACGGGGGATTTATGCTCCCGTTTTATATCAGTCTCCCATTAACTTTATTTTGGATTGTTGGTGTTACTAATGCTATTAACCTAATTGATGGTTTGGATGGTTTGGCTGCAGGGGTCACTGCTATTTCTGCTGGAACCTTCTTTTTTGTGGCACTTACTACCTATAGTTACGGTGCAGCACTTATAATGTTGGTTTTATGTGCTGCGTCGTTAGGTTTTTTAAAATTTAATTTCTTTCCGGCAAAGATATTTTTGGGAGATTCGGGCAGTCTTTTATTGGGATTTGTCCTGGCAACTGCATCAATTATGGGAGTTTTCAAAACAACATTAGTTGTTGCTTTGATTATTCCGCTCTTAATTCTTGGCGTTCCAATTTTTGATACTCTTTTTGCGATCGGTCGAAGGGTGAAGGATAAACAGTCTCCTTTTAAGGCAGATAACAAACATATACATCATATGTTGATGCGGGCAGGTTTTTCACAAAGAGAAGCGGTCCTTTCTATATATATAGTTTGTTTTTTATTGAGTTTTACGGCATTGGTTATGTCGTTGTATCGTTAGGGGCAGGTCGCGACCTGCCCGTACGGGAGAAAAATGAAAAAAATAATGTTGGTATTTGGAACCAGGCCGGAAGCGATAAAAATGATTCCGGTTATTCTTGAGTTACAAAAACAGCAAGATAAATTTCATTCTGTTTTGGTATCAACTGGTCAGCATAAAGAGATGCTGGATCAGATTTTATCTCTTTTTAATATTAAGCCTGATTATGACCTCAATATTATGAAAGAGGATCAGACTTTGTCTGACATTGTGGTTAATTCTATAAATGGATTAGATCCAATCATTAAGAAAGAAAAGCCGGAGCTATTGCTTGTTCAAGGGGATACCTCTACGGCTTTTGCTGCGGCCTTAACTGCTTTTCAAAATAAAGTAAAGGTGGGTCATGTTGAGGCCGGACTTCGAACTTTTAATAATTACAATCCGTTCCCAGAGGAGATGAATCGAAAACTTATCTCACAAATTGCAGGCTTAAATTTTGCCCCAACTTCAAAGTCAAAACAAAATCTGCTGAATGAAAAAATTCCAGAAAACACGATTTATTTAACCGGAAATACGGTGATTGATGCGCTATTTCTTACCATAAAAAAACCATATGATTTGTCGAATTTGGGAATTGAGTTTTCTAAAAACAAAAAGATGATTTTATTAACTGCACATCGTAGAGAGTCTTTTGGTAAGCCGATGGAAGATATTTGTATGGCTGTCTCTGCTTTAGCTAGAAAATATAAGGATGAGATTTATTTTGTTTTTCCGGTTCATCCTAATCCTAATGTTAGACGGGTGGTTGACGAGAAGCTAAAGGGGATTCCAAATATTATATTAACCGATCCACTTGATTATCATCCTTTTGCACATCTTATGGAGAAGGCTAATTTTATTTTAACTGATTCAGGTGGCGTGCAAGAAGAGGCCCCAAGCCTTGGAAAGCCGGTTTTGGTTTTAAGAGATACGACTGAGAGGCCGGAGGCAATTTCTGCTGGTTGTGTGAAATTGATTGGAACAGATAAAGATAGGATTATTTCTGAAGCGGGGGCTCTTTTGAAAGATAGCCAGGTTTATGAGAAAATGGCAAAAGCGGTGAATCCATATGGTGATGGCAAGGCAGCAAAGAGAATAGTGGAGATAATAATTAATGCGTAAGATTTTAATTAAGGGTGGTAACAAGTTAAATGGCAAAGTAGAGGTGTCCGGATCAAAGAATTCTGCTTTGCCGATTCTTGCTGCAGCCATTTTAACAGAAGGCGAGACCATTCTTGATTCTGTTCCAAATCTAACTGATGTTATAACAATGCTCAAGGTGCTTCGAACTTTGGGGATTAGAGCAGAATACCATCATCCAAATAGAGTGAAGATTTGGGTAAATGGCAAAGTAAAGCATGTAGCCCCTTATCAATTAGTTACTAAAATGAGAGCTTCTTTTTTTATAATTGGTCCTATTTTGGCAAAAGTTGGTTTTGCCAAGGTTCCACTTCCAGGAGGTTGTGCAATTGGATCTCGTCCGGTTGATATTCACATAAAAGGGTTAGAGCAGCTTGGAGCTAAGGTTACGATGGAACACGGTTTTGTAATTGTTGAGGCGCCAGTTTTGAAAGGGAATACAGTTCATCTTGATTTTCCATCCGTCGGAGCTACCGAGACGATATTAATGGCTGCAACTTATGCCAAAGGTAAGACAGTAATAAAGAATGCAGCTCGTGAACCCGAGATTGTTGATTTGGCTAATTTTTTAAATAAAGCAGGTGCTCTGATAACCGGAGCTGGGACTGAAGAGATAGAAATTGTTGGAGTTTCCAAATTACATGGAGTAAAACATAAAATTATTCCAGATAGGATCGAGGCTGGCAGCTATATGGTGGCGGTCGCTGCATGTGGAGGGGATGTCACATTAACCAACGTCATTCCAAAGCATATGGAATCTGTCTTAGTAAAATTAAAAGAAGCCGGAATGGAAATAAAACAGGAAAATGAAGAAATTAGGATTAGTAAAAAGAACGGATTGATCAAATCACTTGATCTAAATACTCAACCATATCCTGGATTTCCAACCGATATGCAGCCTCAATTTTGTGCGATGCTGACCTTGGCATCTGGAACCTCGGTTGTTCGCGAGACTATTTTTGAGAGTAGATTCATGCACCTTAATGAATTAAAGAGGATGGGTGCAGATGTAAAACTTGAAGGGCACACCGCAATTATTAAAGGGGTTTCAAAACTTTCCTCGGCTCCAATTGTTGTCTCAGATTTGCGGGCAGGGGCAGGTCTTGTTATTGCGGCCCTAACCGCACAAGAAGAGACCTTGGTGGATGATAGGGATCTGCAGATTGAAAGAGGATATGAAAACCTTATAGAAAAGTTTGCAAGCCTAGGTGCAGATATAAAAGATGCGCGAGATTAAGAAATTTTATAAATTGGTTAAGAAGATAAGGAAGGGAAATAAGAGTTGTGGAGATATTAAAATTTATTTTATAAGTGATCAACATATGAGAAAATTAAACAAACAATTTAGGGGTCTTGATCGTACAACAGATGTGCTATCATTTGAAATCGGGGACCGTGATAATCTAGGAGAGATAGTAATATCTAGGGCACAGCCAAAGGCGCAGGTAAAAAGGTTAGTTATTCATGGAGTTTTGCATCTTTTGGGATATGATCATAAAAAGGCGAAAGAGAGAAAAGTGATGCGTAGTTTGGAGGAGAAATATTTAAAATGGGTGGTTTGATTACTTTATTTATTTTAATATTGTTTTCTGCTTTCTTTTCTGGTTCGGAGACCGCCCTAACTTCTGTTTCTAAGCTTAGACTACATAAAATACTAAAAGAAAAGAAGCGTGGAGCAAAAGCACTAAATAAATTACGTTCAGAGCCAAGTAGTATGTTAACTACTATACTGATTGGTAACAATGTTGTGAATATTTGGGCCTCAGTATTGGCTGCATCCTTGGCAATGGGATATTTTAAGAATTTAAGCAATAGTTCAATTTTTGTTGGGATTGTTACTGGTATTATGACTTTTACAGTTTTGGTTTTTGGTGAAATTGCTCCCAAAACAATTGCTATCCGAAATGTTGAGAAGTTTGCTCTTTTTGTCGCACCAATACTTTTGGTCTTCGAATTTATTTTTAAGCCAATTGCATTCGTTTTAAGATACATTACGAAACCATTGGTATATCTTTTTGGAAGATCGGGGGAGCGTTCTGTAACTGAAGATGAGATTAAGATGGTTATTTCGGCAGGGGAAGAGGCTGGGGTAATTGAACAAGAAGAGAGGGAAATGATCAGCTCGATCTTTGAGTTTGGAGATACTACCGTTTCTGAGGTTATGACACCGAGGCCTGATATAAAAGCAATCACTCTTGATAAGAGCCTCAAAGAATTACGTTTTTTAATTAGGCAGGTTGGGCATTCTCGTATACCGGTCTATGAGGGAAATGTTGATAATATAATCGGAGTAGTTTATACCAAGGATCTGATTGCAAAAGATGGGAATAGGATTAAAGATTATATCCGACCAGTCTTAGTAGTTCCAGAGTCTAAAAAAATTGACGATTTAATGCGGCAGATGCAGTCTGCCCGCAGCCACTTGGCAGTGGCGGTTGATGAGTATGGCATAACATCTGGCATAGTAACACTTGAAGATCTAATTGAAGAAATTGTTGGAGAGATTCATGATGAGTTTGAAAAAGAGGCAAAGAGAATCGAGCGGCTTAATGATGGTTCTTGGTTGGTTGATGCAAAACTCTCTTTGGATGATTTTTATGAAGAATTGAAAGTACAATTGCCAGAGGGGAGTTACGATACATTGGCTGGTTTTGTTGTTGCGCGTTTAGGTAAGGTTCCGGCAGTAGGGGATAGTATCAAATTTAATGGATATTTAATTAAAGTAGAAAAGGTCTATAGAAGAAGAATTACCAGAATCAAATTTGAAAAAATTAATTTGACTGGTCAAGAGGCGGTGGGAGGATGAGTACGACAAAATATATTTTTATTACGGGTGGAGTAGTAAGTTCTTTGGGCAAAGGGATTTCTGCTGCGTCACTTGGAAGACTTTTAGAAGCTAAGGGAATTCGGGTAACGATTCAAAAACTTGATCCATATATTAATGTTGATCCAGGAACGATGAATCCATATCAGCATGGTGAGGTCTTTGTAACAGAAGATGGAGCCGAGACCGATCTTGATCTTGGGCATTATGAGAGATTTATTGATGTTAATTTGGGTAAACATAGCAATGTAACAACTGGTATGGTTTATTGGTCAGTTTTAACAAAAGAGAGAAGGGGAGATTATCTTGGTGGAACGGTTCAGGTTGTTCCACATATTACTAATGAAATAAAATCTCGTATCCGCAAAGTTAATAAAGACAATAAATTTGATGTTGTAATTTGTGAGATTGGCGGAACGGTTGGTGATATTGAAGGGTTGCCTTTTTTAGAAGCTATTCGTCAATTTAGAAAAGAAGTAGGACGGGATAATTGTATTAATATTCACGTAACCTTAGTCCCATTTTTAGGAACAACGCGTGAGTTCAAAACTAAGCCGACCCAACATAGTGTAAAAGAGCTTAGAACAATTGGTATTCATCCGGATGTTATTATCTGTCGATCAGAAGCACCGCTGACAAATGAATTAAAAGATAAGATTTCTTTGTTTTGTGACGTTCAAAAGGATGCGGTAGTTGGGTTAGTTGATGTTCCTTCAATTTATGAGGTTCCGCTAGCACTCGAAAAAGAAAATTTAGATGACATAGTTGTTAAGTATTTAGGTCTTCCATCTCGCAAGGCTGATATGCGAGCCTGGAAGAGAATGCTAAAGCTAATGCAGAATCCGGAGAAGAGTGTAAAGATTGCAATTGTTGGAAAATATGTTGAATTAATGGATTCATATATTAGTATTTCAGAATCTCTAAAACATGGTGGAATTGCTTCAAAGACGACAATTGATATTAAGTGGGTTAATGCTGAAGCGATTGAAAAAGTGAAAAATTTGGAATTAATTTTGCGTGACGTACATGGAATAATAGTTCCAGGTGGTTTTGGGCCACGTGGGATTGAGGGGAAAATTAGGGCAATTCGTTATGCCAGAGAGAATAAGATACCGTATCTTGGTTTATGTCTTGGAATGCAGACTGCGGTGATTGAGTTTGGACGCAATGTTTGCGGATTAAAGGATGCAAATTCATCGGAGTTTGATCCAAATTCTCCATATCCGGTAATTGATTTAATGGAAGAGCAAAAGAAGATTAAGAATATGGGTGGTACGATGCGGCTTGGGGCTTATACCTGTCGGATTAAGCGCAAAACATTGCTTGGCAAAGCATATAAAAAGAATACAATCCGAGAAAGACATCGCCATCGTTATGAGTTTAACAATGAATACAAGAAGTTGTTTGAAAAACAGGGAATGGTCTTTTCCGGCGTTAATCCGGAGATTGGTCTGGTTGAGGTAATTGAGCTTCCAGAACATCCTTTCTTTATTGCAACACAATATCATCCAGAGTTTAAATCCCGTCCAAACAGACCACATCCACTATTCCGCGATTTCGTTGCAGCGGCTACCAATAGACTTCAGGAGCAGGTAGAACTTTTTAAAAAGAAGAAGTGATTTTTTTATTTTACTTTCTTTGTCTTGACGTTTTTTAGGGTATCAGTATACCAGTACATCAGTGTGAGGATATCAGATTATTAGAAAAACAGAGGAACAGATACAATATTAAATTCCACTTTTTATTCTGTTAATCTAATATCTGTTTTCTGATGCTCTTGTCCTGGTTCACCGATAAACTGATATCCTACTTAATTGTATCAAGACAAAAAGTACAAAGAAGAAAACAAAAAATATCTTATTATTTTGCTATAATTGATACCATGCCGCAAAAATTCAAATTAGAATCAAAATTTAAACCTGCAGGAGATCAGCCAAAAGCAATCAGGGATCTAGTTAAAGGGATCAAGGCTGGACATGATTTTCAAACTCTCTTAGGGGTAACTGGTTCGGGGAAAACCTTTACCATGGCCAATGTTATAGAAAAGGTTCAGAAGCCGACTTTAATTATTTCTCACAATAAAACCTTAGCTGCCCAGCTTTGCCAGGAATTTCGTGATTTCTTTCCAAACAATGCAGTTGAATATTTTGTTTCTTATTATGATTACTACCAACCCGAAGCCTATATTCCATCTTCTGATACTTATATTGAAAAGGATGCCTCAATTAATCAAGAAATTGATCGCTTGCGACATTCGGCCACAATGTCGCTTCTCACCCGAAAAGATGTAATAGTGGTCGCTTCGGTTTCTTGTATTTACGGTTTGGGAACACCACAGGACTATCTTGATGCCATGGTTGTTTTAAAAGTGGGAGAGAAATATGATCGGGATCAAATCCTCGAAAAACTAGTTGCAATTAAATATTCTCGTAATGATTATGAGCTTGCTCGTGGTCGTTTTCGCGTACGCGGAGATATTATCGAGGTTATGCCAGCCTATGAGAGAAATATTTTGCGAATCGAGTTAGATGGAGAAAAGCTCAGGAAAATTACCGAGATTGAGCCGACTACTCAAAGAATTTTAAAAAAGCATGATTTTATTTCAATCTCTCCGGCTACTCATTTTGTGACATTCCGCGATCGCCTTCAGGCTGCTATTTTTTCAATTCAACAAGAGTTAGATCGGTGGCTTCCACAGTTAAAAAAGAAGAATAAGCTTCTTGAAATGCAGCGCCTACAACAAAGAACCAAGTATGATTTAGAGATGATTCGCGAAATTGGTTATTGCAATGGGATTGAAAACTATTCCCGACATATGGAGGGGAGGGCGGCTGGTACTCCTCCTGGGACCTTAATTGACTATTTTGGGGATGATTATTTAATGTTTGTTGATGAATCACACGTTACAGTGCCGCAAGTGCGTGGAATGTATTTTGGTGACAAGGCCAGGAAAGATAATCTAATTAATTTTGGTTTTAGAATGCCTTCTGCCCGTGATAATCGCCCTTTGAAATTCGCTGAATTTGAGGATCGGCTAAATCAGGTTATTTTTGTCTCAGCTACTCCGTCCGACTATGAGGCTAAGCACTCAAAACAAACGGTTGAACAGATCATTCGTCCGACCGGATTAATTGATCCGGAGGCAGTCGTTAAGCCGACAAAAAATCAGATTGATGATTTACTGGAAGAGATAAAAAAACGAGTCGTTAAAAAAGAGCGGGTTTTGGTTACGACTTTAACCAAACGTCTGGCTGAGGATCTTTCCGAGTTTTTAGACGAACAAGGAATTAATGTTCGTTATTTGCATTCTGATATTAAGACTTTGGATCGGGTTGAGATTTTGCGGGGATTAAGAAAAGGTGAGTTTGATGTTTTAGTCGGGATTAATCTTTTAAGAGAAGGATTAGATTTGCCCGAGGTCTCCTTAGTTGCAATTTTGGATGCAGACAAAGAGGGTTTTTTGCGTGCGGCAACTTCATTAATTCAAACCATAGGTCGTGCTGCCAGAAATATTAATGGAAAAGTCATTTTGTATGCAGATAGAATGACAGGATCAATGAAACGGGCATTGGATGAGACTAATCGTCGTCGAAAAATTCAAATTGCTTTCAATAAGAAACACAAAATTACCCCTAAAACGATTGTAAAAGAGATAAAAGATATTTCTGAACAAATTCGTGAGATGAAATTAAAAGAGGTAAAAGAAATTAGAAAATTTGTTCCAAAAGCGGAGGTTCCACAAATAATTCGCGAGATTGAACATGATATGAATGTTGCTTCAACTGCTCTTGAGTTTGAACGAGCCGCCGAACTTAGAGATAGAATTACTGAGATTAAAAAAGCCTTTAAAATCTCTTGACTCGCTAATTTTCATTTGCTAAACTGGTGCCACTTCTCCCGGAGGTGGTGTATTTGAGAGAATATAAACCGGACCGGATTCGAAACGTCGCAGTGGTCGGCCACGGACATGTCGGAAAAACTTCGCTTCTAGAATCATTGCTTCATAGCACAGGAAACATCACAAGACTCGGATCGGTAACCTCTGGCAACACGACCTCAGATCATGATCCCGAAGAGATAAAACGTCAGATAAGTATTCACTCCACTATTCTTCCGATCGAATGGGATGATTACAAGTTAAATATGATCGATGTTCCAGGATATGCTGATTTTATTGGAGAGGCTATCTCAACTTTGCGGGTTGTTGATTCTGTAATTGTTGTTTTTGATGCAATTGATGGTTACGGGGTAGGGTCTGAACGGTTGTGGATGGAAGCGGATAGGAATAATCTTCCAAAAATTGTTTTTGTGAATAAAATGGATAAAAGCAGGGCCGATTTTGATTCTATAATTGAGAAACTTAGGGCAAAATTTGGTAAGAGCTTGGTGGATCTTAATAATCGTGAAATGTTGATTGAGGCAGCTGCCGATCAGGATGAAAAGATACTCGAAGAGTTTATGGAAGGACAAGAAATTCCCGAACATGAGATTTCTGCTGCAATTAAAAAAGGAATCTTGGGGAGAAAAATTGTTCCGGTGCTTTCTGGCTCGGCGATTTCTGGTAAAGGGGTTAAAGAACTCTTACAGGTCATCGTTGATTGGCTGCCAAGTCCAAAAGGACAGGTAGCCGAACCTCTTTCAGCTTATGTTTTCAAGTCTGTAGCAGAGCCGCATGTAGGTGAATTAAGTTATGTTAGAGTTTATTCTGGAGCCCTCAGTCATGCCTCTTCCGTTAAGAATTCTTCAAAAGGACATTCGGAAAGAGTTGGACAGCTGGTTATTAGTTGTGGAAAAAATCGAACAGAAGTGCAAAAAGTACATGCCGGAGATATTGCCATTTTACCAAAGCTAAAAAACACCCGTACTGGAGATACTTTGTGTGATGAAAAGCAAAATATTTTACTTGATCAGCATGCTGTTCCAGAAGCTGCGGTCCATTTAGCTGTCCGTCCGAAATCGAAAGCGGATCAAGAAAAAATGGGAATAGGTTTTAATATATTTATGAAAGAGGATCCAACTTTTAAAATGTGTTATAACAAAGAGACGAAAGAGGTTGTTGTTTCTGGAATGGGGGATCTGCACCTTGAGATAATTTTGAAGAAATTAAAAGAGCGCTATCATATTGATATAGAAACTTCGTCCCCCAGGATTGCCTATAAAGAGACTGTTCGTGGCAAAGCAAAGGCCCAGGGGAAATATAAGAAACAAACCGGGGGACATGGTCAATACGGAGATACTTGGTTAAAGCTTGAGCCGCTTGCGCGAGGAGCCGGGTTTGAGTTTGTAGATAAAATTGTTGGCGGAGCCATTCCAAAAAATTATATTCCATCAGTTGAAAAAGGTTTAAAAGAGGCGATGGGGGGTGGAGTAATTGCCGGATACCCGGTAGTGGATTTAAAAGCGACGCTCTATGACGGTTCTTATCATGATGTTGATTCCTCTGACATGGCTTTTAAGATTGCGGCTTCGATGGGATTCAAAAAGGCCTTTGTTGATGCAAAGCCTATTATTATCGAACCAATTGTTGATATTGAGATTCATATACCGGCTGAGCTTGTTGGAAATGTTATAAGTGATTTAAATAAAAGGCGTGGTCGAATTGTGAGCATCGAAGAAAAAAAAGTTGTAGCGCAGGTTCCGCAAGCAAAGATTGCACATTATGCAACTGATCTTCGTTCTTTTACCCACGGGGCAGGTATGTTTAGGACAAAATATTCTCATTATGAGGAGGTGCTTCCACAAACACAGGAGAAACTGGTCTCTTTGTATCAGAAGCAAAAAGAAGAGCGTAATAAATAAGCCCCTTGGGGCAAGGAGGGCGATTCCAATGGACCATTTAGATACAATGTGTATAAAGAAAAAAGAACTTTTGTCTACGGTTGATGTTTCAACTCCAGAAGCAAGAGAAAAATTGGATCAGATGGGGCACGAGATTGCAAAAAAGAAGAAAATGCATTATGAGGGATATTCGGTATATACTGGACCTCCGCATTCCTTAACCGATGCAATAGCAACCCTGTTTTTTATTGATTGATTAGTATATCAGAGTATCAGAAGAGCAGAATATTAGATCTGGTACCCTGATATCTTTTTTTCTGATTTTCTTCGGCCTAATACACTAGTATACTGGTACCCTAAAATGTTATAATTTTCTAAAAAAGAGGAGATATAAACATGTTTGGAAAAGTTTTAACTGCAATGGTTACCCCATTTAAAGAGGACATGTCTGTTAATTATGATTTGGCTGCAAAACTGGCTGTCCATTTATCTAAGAATGGTTCTGATGGTATTTTAATTCATGGAACAACTGGTGAATCACCAACTTTATCTCACGAAGAAGAATTTGAGCTTTATCGAGTGGTAAAAAAGGCTTTAGACGGGAAGGCAAAATTAATTGCAGGGACTGGATCAAACTCTACCTCTACTTCTATTAAATCGACCCAAAAAGCAGAAAAAATTGGAGTAGATGGAATAATGATAGTTGTTCCTTATTATAACAAACCTCCTCAAGAGGGGATGTATCAGCATTTTAAGGCAGTAGCGGAGAGCACCTCTCTCCCTATCATTATATATAACATTCCGGGCCGCTGCGTAGTTAATATGCAGCCCGAAACTATTGCCCGTTTAGCCAAGATAAAGAATATTATCGGATTAAAAGATGCCGCCGGTAATCCGGAGCAGACTAAGAAGACCAGAGCGGTTGTTCCGAAAGACTTTATTATTTGGAGTGGGGATGATGGGATGACAATTGAATTTATGAAACAGGGTGGGGCGATTGGGGTAATTTCTGTTGCTTCTCATGTAGTTGGTCCACAAATTCACCAAATGATTGATGCCTTTGATGCTGGAGAGATTGAAAAAGCCGAAAAGATTAATCAAGAGCTTCAAGAAATTTTTAAGGTGTTGTTTATTACTTCAAACCCAACACCAGTAAAGGCAGCACTAACGATGCTTGGATGGCCGGTTGGAAAGCCACGCTTGCCTCTTATTGAAGCAACTGATTTGGAAAAAGCTAAGGTAAAAGCTGTGATGGAAAAACTAAACCTTATTAAATGAAGATTTTGATTCATACATGTTGTGGGCCTTGTCTAACTTCTCCTGCAAAGTGGCTTCGCAAAAATGGATTTGATTTAACTTCTTATTATTATAATCCAAATATTTATCCTGAAGCAGAATTTATTAAACGTTATTTTGTTTTAAAAAAGTATGCAAATGAGAAAAAGATCCCGCTGGTTTTTGAGTTTGATAAAAAGAAAACAGATTCGGGTGATTGTCGAAATTGTTATGAAACAAGATTGCTAAAAACTGCCGAATATGCTAAAAATAATGGGTTCCAGTTTTTTTCAACAACTCTCTTGATTAGTCCTTATCAAAATCAAGAGTTGCTTTTGGATACGGGAAAAAGGATAGGGGAGTTGGTTGGGGTGGAGTTTCTTTCTCATGATTTTAGAAAGCATTATAGGGAAAGCCGAGAAATTTCTAAAGAATTTGGATTGTATCAGCAGAAGTATTGCGGATGTAAAAAAAGCGAAGCCCTCCGAAGCTCGAAGAGCGAAGGAGGGAGGAGTAGAAAGAGTGACAAAGTTAAAGCGTTTGCTTAAAAAAAACAAGATCACTTTGATTGTTGAGCTTCTGTATAACGATCCCGATTTAGCAGAGCTTGTGCAGCGCTTGGGTGCGGATGCAATATTGCTTGATAGTCTTGATGGTTCAGACCGGGTTTTGAACAAGCTTTGGATTCCGGCCGGTTTAAATTTAGGGAGTGATACAGAAATTAATATAAGCGAACTTGAGCCATTCGATTTTGTTAATTTTAATATTAGCCGCTTGGAAGAAATAAAGGATTTCCCAAAAACAAAAATTGTCTCGGTTTCGGACAATTATTCAATTGATAGCTTGATGAACATCGATGATGCGGCCCAGGCAATAGATGCAACGATAGTCCCTCTGACTCAAGGGGTAAAAAATCTACTGGTTGGTGATCTTCAAAATTATATATCCATTGTTATTTCTGCTAATTTGCCGGTTGTTATTCCGACCCAGCGCTCTATTAAGCCATCAGAAGTTGCAATTATATCTGATGCTGGAGCAAAAGGGATAATTCTTACAAAAACTGTGCTTGGAGAATCAGCACGAACATATGAAAAGTCCATTCAGGCCTTTAGGGCAGCGGTTGATGACCTTGGGGCCTAGGAAATCCAAATGACAAAATCCAAAATCCAAATCATTGTCATATTTATAGTACTATTTTTTGCATTTCCTGCACTGGCGGATTCTTTTTCTTTTGTGGCCTTTGGAGATAATCGAGACGGAGATGAAATTTACAAGCTCCTATTGGATAAGATTAATAAAGAGGAAAATGTTGTCTTTGGTATTAATACTGGAGATTTTGTTTCTCGCGGACGCGAATCAGAATACAAAAATTACCTAAAGTTATTAGATCGATATGCCAATTTTAAAATATACCATGTTCCAGGAAATCATGATTTGGTTGGTGGCGGTTGGCGTAGGTTTAATAAGTACTTTGGTCCTTTTTACTATTCTTTTGATTATAAAAATGCCCACTTTATTATATTAAACAATGCTTTTAAAGTGAGTTTTAGTGAAAAACAGATTGAATGGTTGAAGCGAGATCTGGCTCAAACTAAGAAGCCACATAAGTTTGTTTTTTTTCATAAACCGGTCTTTGATGCCAGTGGACTGCATGAAAACTATATAATGGATAGCCGCAGAATGGCTGAACGGTTACAGATTATCTTTAAGCGATATCAGGTTGATTATGTTGTATGTGGTCATATCCATGGATTTGCCCGTGCAACTCGTGGTAAGACCACTTATATTATCACTGGCGGAGCGGGGGCTCCTCTTTATCTTCCTCCGATGCTTGGCGGGTTTTATCATTACGTCCGCTTTGATATTGATGGAGAGAAAATTTCAACTTCGGTTGTACGCCTATATGATTAAATCCGAAGCACGAAATTCTAAATCCGAAATAATTTCAAAATTTAAATATTAAATTATTAAATTTTATATATTAATTATTGTTTCGTATTTCGATATTCGTATTTAGTATTTGTGGTAAAATGAATATATAATGACTGCAGATTTACATATTCACAGCTCATATTCTGATGGAACAGAGACCATAGAAGAAATAATCGCTCATGCCAAAGAGGGAAAATTAAAGACTATCTCTATTACGGATCATGATACGGTTGAGGGGCTTTCTTTGGCTCTTTCGCTTGGTAAAAAAAATGGTGTTGAGGTAATCCCCGGAATTGAATTCTCCACAGAAGTAAAAAAAATAGAGGTTCATATTTTGGCGTACTTTGTAGATTACACTAACCCCGAGTTGTTGGAGATGCTTAGTCGGGTTCAAAAAGATAGAAAGAATAGGATTAAAAAGATTTGCGACAAATTAAAAAATGTTGGGATATTGCTAGATCCAAAGAAGGTTCTTGCTTTAGCAAATAATGATTCTCCCGGTAGACCTCATGTGGCCAGAGCAATGGTTATTGATGGAATAGTTTCTAGTTTTAATGAGGCTTTTAACCGTTATCTTGATTTTCGTGGACCGGCTTATGTTCCGCACTTTAAACTAGATCCTTCGAAAACTATTAAATTGATAAAAAGAGTTGGTGGGGTCGCGGTTTTTGCTCATCCTGGAGTTTCAAATTGTGACGAGTTAATTGAAAACTTTGTGGAAGCTGGGCTTTCTGGAATAGAGGCTTATTATCCTTCCTATTCTGAGAACACCATAAATAAATATTTAGAAACAGTAAAGAAATTTAATTTAGTGGCAACCGGTGGTTCTGATTATCATGGATTAAGTTTTGGGCGCGGGATGAAATTAGGAGATTTTTCTATCGATGATAGCTTAGTGGAGAAATTAAAGGCAAGGGCGAAGGGGCAATGAATACGTACGCAGAAATTGATTTATCAGCAATAAAACATAATATTAAACAGATAAAAAATATTATTCCTCAAACTACCAAGTTTATGGCAGTAGTTAAGGCCAATGCTTATGGGCATGGTGCAATCGCGGTATCGCGTGCTGCGATTGCTGCTGGGGCTGATTATCTAGCGGTTGCAAACTTGGACGAAGCGCTTGAGCTTAGAGAGGCTGGGGTTTTATCCCCAATTCTTATATTAACCGAATCTCCAACGTCAGTTATGGACGAGGTTTTACAATATGATTTAACCCAGACTGTTTATTCTTACTCCGAGGCTATGATTCTATCGAACGAAGGTAAAAAGAGGAATAAGATTGGAAAGATTCATATCAAGGTGGATACGGGGATGGGAAGGGTTGGGGTTTCGCCGTCAGAAGCAGTTGCCCTTATTACAAAAATAAAATCTTTGCCCAATTTAAAGATTGAAGGTGTTTTTACACATTTTGCTAGAGCAGAAGAGCATGCCGATCAATTCACAAAAGAGCAATTTGATAAATTTACCAAAGTTCTTTCTGGTTTAGGAGATATTAAATATAAACATGCGGCTAATTCTGCTGCAACCCTGCTTCACCCAGATACTCATCTGGATATGGTAAGGGTAGGCCTTATGATGTATGGTCTTTTGCCAGGTCTAAAAGAAGGGACATGCCATGGCATGTCTATACAACAAAAAGTTGATTTAAAACCGGCCTTAAGATTTAAGACCAGAGTGGTTTATCTTAAGAAGGTTGATTCTGGAACGCCCTTATCTTATGGTGGAGATTACACAACAGACAAAGAGACTCAGATTGTAACTCTTCCGGTTGGTTATGCCGATGGCTACTCTCGTCGTCTTTCCAATAAGGGTTATGTTTTGATTCATGGTAAACGCTACAGGGTTTCTGGTCGAGTTTCTATGGATATGGTTTTGGTTGATGTTGGATCTGATAAAATCCATGTTGGGGATGAAGTCATTCTAATTGGTGAACAACAAGGTCAAATAATTTCCGCGGACGAAATTGCAAAACTTGATGATACTATTAGTTATGAGATAGTATGTGGAATCGGAAAACGTGTTCCAAGGGTTTATAAATAATGAATTATATTTCTTTATATAGAAAATGGCGCTCGCAGGATTTTGATGAGATTGTTGGACAAGCTCACATTGTCCAAACCCTAAAAAATGCCATCAAATTAAAACGTTTGGCTCACGCCTATCTTTTTACCGGACCTCGAGGTACCGGAAAAACATCCCTTGCTCGAATTTTGGCTAAAGCACTTAATTGTAAAGAGGGAATGTCTCCTACTCCTTGTAAAAAATGCGACAGCTGTGAAAAAGTAAAGGAAGGAACAGCAATTGATGTGATTGAAATAGATGCTGCGTCAAATCGTGGAATTGATCAAATTAGAGATCTTCGTGAGCGTATTCGTTACATGCCAGTTGAGGGGGTATACAAGGTTTATATCATTGACGAAGTTCATATGTTAACCCAAGAAGCCTTTAATGCTCTTTTGAAAACATTAGAAGAGCCCCCAGAGCATGTGATTTTTGTTTTGGCAACAACTGAGCCCAATCGGGTTCCGGTTACAATCTCTTCTCGTTGTCAGCGCCTAGACTTTCAAAGAATTTCTTTGGCCGAAATTAAAGATCATTTGAAGAAGATAGCGAAATCAGAAAAAGTTAAGGTGGATGATAAGGCCTTTGATTTAATTGCTCGATCCGGTGAGGGATCAATGCGAGATTCTGTTTCCTTACTTGATCAGCTGATCTCTTTTGCAGGAGATAAAATTGATTCTAATAACGTTGCAATGTTGCTTGGTGGAATAGGAGAGGAATCTCTTTTTAAAATCAGCCAGGCAATCTCAAGCAATAATATGCAAGGAGTTGTTTCTTCTTTGCGAGAAGTGATTGATGCGGGACGCTCTGCTTCTCAAATTATTAAGGATTTAATTGTTTTTTATCGTAATCTTTTATTGACCAGTCTTTCCGCTTCAGAGTCCCTGGAGCTAAGCCAAGATTATTTAGAAAGGTTAAAGCTTGAAGCCAAAAGCTATGATGTTAACAGAATTAAAGATATCTTGAAAGCACTTTCAAAAGCAGAATTGGATATGAAGTGGCACTCTCAAGCTAGGATACTCTTGGAAGTTGCGCTGTTGGAATTGCTTGAAGATGGAAGTTCGGTTAGGGTTACGATGCCGGTATCGATATCGGAAGTTCGAAATTCGGCCGAAATACGGGATACCGACCAACGATTGACGAAAATAAAGAAGCACTGGAACGAAATATTGGATTTTGTTAAGAGAAAAAGTCTTTTTGGATACGTGTCGCTTCACGAGGGGAAGCCGATTGGAATCAATGATAAAAACAAATTGGTCATTAATTTTAAGAAGGGTTTCGGTTTTCATAAAGAGCGTTTAGAAGAAAATAGCAATAAGGGTGTTGTAGAAGAGGCAATTTTAGATATAATTAAGGAAGAGATCGGCATTGTTTGTCAGGTGGGGACCGTAGGGCAAAACAATGTTCTGCCCGTACATGAAGTAGAAAAGGTTTTTGAGTAGGGGACAGCTCGCGAGCTGTCCGTACAGGAAATAAAAAGGAGGATATAAAATGGTATTTGGACAAATGGGGGATATGGTAAAACAGGCTCGTGAGATGCAGGCTAGGTTGAAAAAGATTAAGATGGAATTAAAGCATGCAAAGTATGAATCAGAGGCGCATGGAGTTAAGGTAATAGTTGATGGAGAGATGGATATAAAAGAATTAATTATTGCTCCAACCGTTGCACCGAATCAAATTCCAAAATTAGTAAAAGAGGTTACCAATAAGGCCTTAAAGCTATCAAAAGATGATGCAGCAAAGAAATTAAAACAAGCAGCTGGTGGACTTAATGTGCCTGGCTTGACTTAATCTTTTGCTGGTTGAAAGGATTTCCAAAATCTTATCCACTGTAGTCTGTGAGCAGAGTGGTGTTTGATTTTTATTTCTGTTGTTGTCCAGTTGTCATAAGTTGTTGAGAAGTATTCTAGATATAAATTAATCCACTTGTTTACATCAGCTTTGCTTTGAAGTGAGCCAATTATTTAGTCAAGAGAGGTGAGTGTTCTAAGATATGCGATGGTGGGATCCAAATATCCTGGTAGTTGCACCCGAGTGTTTAAAATAAAAGCAGCAGTAGTAACACGCACTACAAGATCTTCTCTTGTTGTTTTGTCTGTTACCTGTTCCAAATAGTCTGTTGTCAATGCCCTGACCACTGCTTCGGCGTAATCATGAGTGTGGGCTAGTGCCTCTACGCCGTATATATCTATAAAAGATGAGAAATAGGTAAATAACTCATCAACCAGATCTTGTTCTATGTCCTTTGATCGGTGGCCATGTATATTGCGATAATAATTATGTCTCTGTTCGTGTCTTACTGTAAGAAGTGCTTGCTTTTCCCCTTCTTTTGCATTTGCTAAGGTAGTTTCGCTAACAATGGGAAGTCCACGATAATTAAAGGCACAACCAGTTGGCATGCCAAGACATCCAGCTACTAGTTTAATTTTTTCTGGAGGAAGAAAGGCAACTTCCAGCTCTGAATTAAATGATGGAAAAAAATGATCAATATTGTGCCCACCAATTATTATACTGAGAAGAACATCCAGAGATCCTCTAGCTTGTATGCCAAACATGGTGTTAGCTTCTTTTAATAATATTGAATTATCCGAAAAGGCCGGTTTTGATAGTAAGTCTATTAATTTTCTATTTAATGCATCATGAACTTTGCAGGCTTCACTGTAAGCAAGTGATTCTTTCTCAATAGGAAATAAGCTTTGATCCCTTGCTTCTATTAAGGTTTTTGGATGAGAAGCTTGAGGAATAATTTCTTTTGAAATTTTTCTAAGCTCACGAAAAACTGCTTTTATTTTCATGGTATCTAATTTCCTCCACGTGCTATAATACTATATCGTTAAATTTGAAAGGAAATTCCATGTATCCTCAATCTTTTAAAAATCTCATTGAAGAATTAAAAAGGCTGCCGGGAATTGGGCCTAAATCGGCTCAACGCCTGGCCTTTCATATAATATCTGTTCCAAAGCAAGAGGTAGAAAGATTAGTCGGTTCCCTACTTACAATAAAAAATTCAATTAACCATTGCTCTACCTGTTTTAATCTGGCAGATAATGATTCTTGTGTCATCTGTACTGATCAGAGCAGGGAGGGGAGTGTTCTGTGTGTGGTTGAAGAGCCAAAAGATTTAATGGCGGTTGAGCGAAGTAGAGGCTTTAAGGGGTTTTATCATGTTCTTGGTGGAAGAATCTCTCCATTGGAAGGACTTGGTCCAGAGAATCTGCGAATTAAAGAGCTTTTGAGACGATTAGAGGATGGGGTAACCGAGGTTATCTTGGCGCTTAATCCAACTACAGAGAGCGAAGCAACTGCAATCTATCTAACTAAATTAATAAAACCATTGGGGGTCAAAATAACTCGTATTGCTTATGGCCTTCCGATCGGAGGGGATCTGGATTATACCGATGAAGTTACTTTGACCAAGGCGCTTGAGGGGAGACGAGAATTGTGATTGACGAAAAAGCCCTATCATTTTTTGGTAGAAATATATTAATACTTTCTTTTTTCTCGACGTTGATAGTATTTTTAAACCAATATATAATGCTTGGGAGCGTTTTGCTTGAAGGAATTTCGGGATCCAAGTTTTTAATTGTTCTTCCAGTTGTGATTGTTTTAGCTTTTTGTTTTTTTGCTTTTACTTTTCTAGTAATTGCTGGATGTTTTCTCGCTCTTTTTGGGGTTTTATTCTATGGGATCGCAGCGCTTGTTCATTTTATATTAAAAACAGATAAAACCACTTTTATGGATGCGCTAAAGTTGGTTTTTAATTCAAGTTCAGCCATTCTTCTTGAGATAATTACAATTCTTTTACTTATCTTTGTAAAAAAAGGAGTATTTACTTTTTCTCATTTTATGTTAGTATATTATATAGTTTCTGTTATTACGTTAGGTTACTTTTACCGGTTATTGAGTCATGCTGCAACACAGCTCTACTCAGCGCCAAAGACAAAAGTTTTAACGGTAACATTGATTCCAATTTTGATATTATTAGTGGTAGGGGTTGTTTTCGGCCTAAAAGTGTTACCAAAATTAGCCCCACTAATTGCTTAAATAAAAAATGAAAAAAGAAATTTTAGAAATTAGATGGCACGGTCGGGGAGGACAGGGAGCAAAAACAGCTGCCCTGCTTTTCGGAGACGCTGCACTCTCTTCCGGTAAAAACATTCAGGCCTTTCCTGAGTATGGTCCGGAGAGAATGGGAGCTCCGGTTGCTTCTTTTAACAGGTTGTCAGATGGCCCAATTACACTTCACTGTTCAATTACTAAGCCAAAAATTGTTGTTGTGCTTGACCCAACCCTAATGGGGAAGGTTGATGTTACATCTGGTCTTCCAGAAGATGGAAGCATTATAGTAAATACCAAAGAGGCTCCTGATAAAGTTAGAGCGAATTTAAAACTTAAGGGATCAAAGGTTTATACTATTGATGCTTCCGGTATTTCTAAAGCTACTATCGGACGGGATATTCCAAATACTCCGATGCTCGGTGCTTTGGTTAAAGTTTCCGGATTGCTCGAGCTCGATAAAATGTTAAAAGATACAGAGGTAAAACTCTCTAAAAAATTTAAAGGAAAGCCTGAGATTGTTAAAGGTAACTTAGAAGCAATTAAAAAGGCCTATGCGGAGGTTTCTGGTGAGTAAGAAGTTAGGATGGAAAGAGCTGCCTTTTGGTGATTCAATCAAGTCCGGAACTGCTGAAAAGTTTGAAACAGGGGACTGGCGTTCTCTTAAGCCAATCTGGCATCCTGATCGCTGCATTCACTGTATGCGTTGCTGGATAAACTGTCCAGACTCTTCAATAGAAGTTGCCGATGGTAAGATGACCGGAATTAACTTAAAACATTGTAAAGGTTGTGGTATTTGTGCTTTTGAATGCCCGGTAAAGAAACCAGGCAAGGCCATTATCATGGAGCCGGAAAGATAATATGCCAATAATAGCAAGAACAGGAAACGAAGCGATGGCAGAGGCGATGCGTCAGATTAATCCTGATGTAGTTGCTGCTTACCCAATTACCCCAGCAACAGAGGTTGTAATGATTTTTGCCTCTTTTGTTGCTGACGGATTGGTTACTACAGAATATATACCGGTAGAATCAGAACATTCTGCGATGTCAGCTTGTGTTGGAGCAGCTACTGCTGGTGGAAGGGTAATGACCTCTACCTCTTCGCAGGGTCTGGCACTAATGTATGAGATTCTTCCAATTGCATCAGCCCTTCGTCTACCTATTATAATATCAGAAGTTAATCGTGCTATTTCTGGTCCGATCAATATTCATTGTGACCATTCAGATACAATGGGAGCACGTGACTTTGGCTGGATTCAGATTTTTTCAGAAGATGCTCAAGAGGCTTATGATAATGTTTTGCAATGCTTAAAGATTGCTGAGAAGGTTAAACTTCCTGCGATGGCGACAACTGATGGTTTTATTATCAGTCACTGTATGTCAAAAATAGAAACTTTGGAAGATGATGAGGCTAAAAAATATGTTGGAGAGTATAAACCAGAACTTCCTCTTCTTGATGTCAAAGATCCAAAGACCTTTGGACTACTTGATCTTCAAGATTACTATTTTGAGCACAAAATGCCTGTCATCGAAGCGATGAAAGAGGCTAAAAAAGTTATTCTTGAGGTTGGTAAAGAATTTGGTGCAAAGTATGGTCGTGAGTACGGTTTCTTTGAAAAATATAAATTAGATGATGCTGAGGTTGCAATAGTTGCACTCGGGTCAACTGCAGGAACGGCAAAAGTTGTTGTCGATGATTTGCGTGATAAGGGAGTAAAGGCAGGATTATTAAAACTTCGTGTCTTTCGTCCTTTCCCGGCAGAAGAATTAGCAGAAGTTTTAGCCCCGTTAAAAGCAGTTGCCATAATGGATCGTTCTGATTCTTATAATACTCAAGGTGGACCATTATATACCGAGATCCGTTCAGCTATGTTTGATTTAGTAAAAAAACCCAAATTAATAAATTATATTTATGGTCTAGGTGGTAGAGATATTGGATTAGAAGATATTAATTCTGTTTATACTGATTTAGCCAATGCCGAAAAGATGGCTGCGGTTAATTATTTAGGAGTTAGAGAATAATGGCAACACTAAAGGATTTATCTAAAAAGAAAGAACTTTTAACCGGTGGACATCGTGCCTGTGCCGGTTGCGGAGCAACCATTGTTGCGCGTCAGATTATGTTGGCTTCTGATAAGCCAGTTGTTGTAGTTGCAGCTACCGGTTGTTTGGAAGTTACCACTACAATTTTCCCTTATTCTGCCTGGAATGTTCCTTTTCTACATAATGCATTTGAAAACGCAGCAGCTACACTATCTGGAGTGACTGCATCCTATGAAGCATTGAAGAAAAAGGGAAAGATTAAAGATGATATTAATTTTGTTGCTTTTGGTGGAGATGGTGGAACCTACGATATAGGTCTTCAGTCTCTATCTGGTGCAATGGAACGTGGACATAATATGCTTTATGTCTGCTATAACAACCAAGCCTACATGAATACCGGAGTTCAACGTTCATCAGCGACTGCCCGTGCAGCTCATACAACTACAGAGCCTGCAGGTAAGGTTAAGCCTGGTAAAGATAAATTTCCAAAAGACCTAACCGGAATTATGGCTGCACATAATATTCCTTACGTTGGTCAGTCTGTAATCGGTATGGTTAATAATGATTTAATTAAGAAGGCAGAGAAGGCCTTTTCAATCAAAGGACCGAAATTTTTGAATGTTTTTCAACCCTGTAGATTAGGTTGGGCTTATAAACCAGAAGAGACCCTTGAGCTTGGAAGGCTTGCTGCAGACACCTGTATCTGGCCTTTGTACGAAGTTGTCGATGGTGTCTGGAAATTAACTTATAAACCGCGTGTGAAAAAACCGGTTACAGATTTTTTATTTAAACAAGAACGCTTCCGACACTTAAAAAACCCTAAGAATCAGGGTATAATAGAAGAGATACAGAAGGATGTTGATCGTCGCTGGGCAGAATTATTAAAACGTTGCGGCGAAGAAGGGAAATAAAGTGAATAAGAAACAATTGGCACAAAAAGTTGGTAAGAAGATGCAGTTAACTAAAGCCGAAACTGAGCGGATTATTGATGCAACACTTAGTGTAATTACCGATGAGCTAAAAGCAGGTAAGAAAGTTCGTTTAGTTGGATTTGGTAATTTTGTCGTTAGAACTAGAAAAGGTAGAATAGGCCGTAATCCCCAAACTGGAGAAAAAATCACTATCGGATCAACTCGCGGTCCGGCATTTGTACCAGGTATCAATCTTAAAAAATCAATAAAAAAATAAGTGATAAAAGATTCTTTTAAAAATGAAATCGGGTTGATGTTAGATGTGCTTCCCGAGCATATAAAAACTCCACTTGTTAAACATCCCGATCTTGGTGAGTTAATAGAAATAGTTCTTGATTTGGGAAAACCTCCCGAAGCGCGTTTTACCCACAATCGTATGCTCTACATGGAGAAAAAATTAATTACTCAAGAAGATATTGATCATGTGACAGGTCATGTTGGTGATTTTACTTCTGATAATCGTGCTGGAGTTGAGCGAACCCTGCATCGTATCTCTGCTATGCGCAATCGCGGAGACAAGATTATTGGTTTAACCCTTCGTTTTGGTCGGGCTATTTTTGGAACTATTGATGTAATACAAGATGTAATTGAATCTGGACAGAATATTTTATTTCTAGGACCTCCAGGAATTGGAAAGACAACAATATTGCGCGAAGCAGCGAGGGTCTTAGCTGATAAATTTAGCAAACGAGTAGTTATTGTTGATACATCAAATGAAATTGGTGGAGATGGAGATATTCCGCATCCAGGTGTAGGTCGCGCCCGTCGTATGCAGGTAAAATCTCCGTCACTGCAGCATCAAGTTATGATTGAAGCAGTTGAAAACCACATGCCGCATGTAGTTGTAGTTGATGAAATTGGAACCGAGGCAGAGGCAGCTGCTGCCAGGACAATTGCTGAGCGCGGTGTTCAGTTAATTGGAACGGCGCACGGAAATACAATTGAGAACTTGATTTCTAATCCAACTTTATCTGATTTGATTGGTGGAATTCAGAGCGTAATTTTGGGAGATGAAGAAGCTAAGCGTCGACACACTAGAAAATCGGTTTTAGAGCGTAAAGCACCACCAACTTTTGGAGTTTGTGTAGAAATAATGGATAGGAATGTTTTTGCAATATATCATGATGTTGCAAAAACAGTTGATGCAGTACTGCAAAAGAAAGAGTTTAAACCAGAGATTAGAGTAAGGACCAAAGAGGGTAAAGCCGCGGTAAAGCAAAGGGCGCAAGAACCAATTCCGGAGCCAACAGTTGAAGAGGTTAAAGATATACTTGCAGAGAAAGAAGGAAAAGGAGTTCGGATCTATCCATTTGGAGTGCACCGTTCGCAGCTTAGCCGTGGGATAAAGTCTCTTCGTATACCGGCAACTGTTGTTAATAGTTTAGACAAGGCTGATTTGGTTTTAACGGTTAAGTCTAAGGCTCGGCCTAACAATAAAATTGTTAAGTCGGCCGAAGAGCACCAAATACCAGTCCATGTAATCAAGAGAAATGTCTCTTCACAGATTATGAAGTTTTTGAAATTCCACTTTGGGATAGGGGGACAAGAGGTTTCGGAGGATGCTGCTCTGCAAGAAGCAGAAGAGGCAGCAGAAGAATCACGCAATACTCACCATAGTATTGATTTAACTCCACAGAATGCATATATAAGACGGCTCCAGCATCGTTTAATCCAGAATTATGGGCTTCGATCGGAATCTATTGGCGAAGAACCAAAACGACGCGTTAGAATATATCCTTAAAATTTGGTGAAGGGGGATTAGTATGAAAATTAAGTTATTGATTTTAGGTCTTGTTTTAGTGTTAGGTGTTGGATTATTGGTTGCTGGATGTGGCGATGAAGGGAGTAGCTCTAGTTCTTCCACAAGCTTCACTTTAACTTCAACTTCTTGGGCAGCTGATGGTGGAACTATTTCTGCTGCAAATCTGCACGACTCAGTAACTGGTGGATTAAATAAATCCCCACAGCTTACTTGGGCAAATGCTCCGACTGGGACGATGTCTTTTGCAATTAAGATGATCGATGCACAATCTTCTTCATTTATACATTGGTTGGTCCATGATATTCCATCAACCGAGAGTAGTGTTGTAGCAGGGGCCAATACAAGTGGAATGCCGACCGGTTCAACCACAATAGATAACAGTTTTACATCTGCTGAAGGTGGAACTTTAACTGGTTATGGTGGCCCTGCTCCTCCAATTGGTGATGGAACCCATACATATACAATTACTATTTATGCTTTGAATGTTGCATCTATTTCGCCTGGAGCAACCAATACTACATTTACCGCCTCTGCAGCTGCAGCCTCACTTGGAACAGCAACCTGGGCTGGAATTTATAGTAGATAGAATACAAAAATCCTTGACTTTAATCTGCTATATTAGTAAAATTCGACCAGGAGGATTAATATGAAAAATAAATTTTTAGTTTTGGTTCTTATTTTAACGTTGGGGGTTGGGTTATTGATTGCGGGATGCAACACTGCTAGTACTACAGATAGTGATGATGACGATGATGATACTTCATCAACATTTACGTTAACTTCAACTTCTTGGACTGATGGTGGTACTATTCCGGCTGCAAATAGGCATGATTCAATAAGTGGAGGGCTAAATTATACTCCTCAACTTACTTGGTCAAATGCTCCAGCCGGAACAAAGTCTTTTGCCATAAAAATGATTGATGCACAATCTTCTTCTTGGATACATTGGTTGGTTTATAATATTCCGTCAGCTGAGAGCAGTGTTGCACAAAATGCTAGTACGGGTGGAACAGTAATAGATAATAGTTTTGAAACCGCCGTTGATGGTGGGACAGAGACTGGTTATGGTGGACCAGCTCCTACAGTTGGTAGTGGAACTCATACATATACAATTACTATTTATGCTTTGGATGAAACAACTATTTTACCAGTTGCCTCTAATGCTGGATTTACTTCCGTATGTAATGCGGCCTCACTTGGAACAGCAACCTATTCTGGAGTTTATAGCAGGTAGGAAAGATATCCGATTATAGAGATACCCCATATTTAAATATGGGGTATTTTTTTATTCCTAGCTCCAAAAGATAAGTTTAAGAGAAATAATAAGAAGGAAGATGCCGAAGATCTTCTTCAGATGTAGATCGGGGATTTGTTGGGCAATCCAGGCACCGATTAATCCACCGATAAGAAATCCAATGCAAAGCAATGCTGCCATTCCGATATTTACATTGCCATTTCTCCAATAGTACCAGGCAGCTAGAAGTCCGATTGGAGGGACCATCATGGCTAGGGTTGTTCCTTGAGACATGTGTTGGTTTAAACCATAGCCAAGAACTAAGATAGGAACAACAATCGATCCTCCACCGATTCCAAGCAATCCTCCCATGATTCCTGCAATTAATCCTGTAGCAATAAGTCCAAGGTAGAGCATCACTTGAGAGATTCTCGAACTAGTTGGCTGACCAGCTTTCCATCAACAGAAGGGGCTTTTGCAAGGACCACCTTCATAACACGTCCCATATCTTTCATCGAACTTGCACCTTCTTCTTCGATGGATTTTTTGACTAGGGCCTTGATTTCTTCGTCGGTCAGTTGTTTTGGGAGATATTCTTCAACTATTTTTAATTCTGCTTCAGCCTGCTTTGATTCTTCTGCACGCCCTACTTTTTTAGTTTCGACAATTGTTTCCTTAATCTCTTTGGCATATTTATTTATAATTTTTACAACTTCGTTCTCTTCCAATTCACCACGGGCGTTTACATATAGAATCTTGCTTTTTATCATACGCAAAACAGAGAGTCTTTGGCTATCTTTCGCTTTTAGTGCAATTTTTAAATCCTGATTAATTTTTTCAAATAATTTCATTTTTATGGTCCTGTCTTTAGAGTTGCAGCAGTGGTTACCGTGCAGGTGATAATAGATGTAGCAGCAGTTGTTGTGCTCATTTTATACCACTCAGTTCTATTTTGACTCATATCAACCCATTTTATAAGTTCTACCATTGGTGTTGCGTCGAAAGAGGCTTGAGTAGTTACATTTTCAAATAAAAGGGAATTTTCAAAATCAAAATCAACCGTAAAGATAAGATCGTAATTGCTTACTAAACTTAACGGAAGATCGACTCCATCAGTTGGAGAAGACACTTTGCCAGCAAGTGGGAAGTATTTCTCATCTGGATGATCAGGCCCACCTTGAAAATTAGCAATAAAATCTAATGTCAGAGGATTAGTTGGTCGAGTGCTAGTAAAGGCATTAGTTGATATATTTAGCCACTCAAAAATTCCAGTTGTTTTATTTTTTAATAAGACATCTCCTCGCTTGTAAGGATTAGAGGTTCCATAACAGAAGCGGACGACCTCCTCTATACTATTATGACTAAAAGTGACATCAAAGTAACTATAAAGCATCATTATAATGGATGCTTTTCCTCCCTGGTACCAAGGCGGGACAGAAAGGGGAGACTGTACAAGTGTGTTAACAGTTGAAAGGTCAAATGATTTTAGAGCTGGATGATTTTCTGGTGCAAGGTCGGGACGATTGTCACCATAAACTACAACTCCCTCGTTTGATGTATTGTTGATAGGGAAAAAAACAGTAACTACTTCACCTGAAATTTTTGAAGGGGTTTCTCTCCAAAAACCATCTGTGTAGGTTCCTTGGTATTTTAGGGGGTTTGCAGCAAGACTACTAAAGGTCGAACTAGTCATATCCGTTCTTGCGCCATTAAAGAAGGGGGTAAGTTTTGTGCAGGAGATGTTTAGGGCAAGTAGAACGAAGAGAAGGACGCTAAGACCTATTATGCTATTTTTTTTCATGATATTCCCTCCTATAATTCGGCTCTTAAGCCACCGTAGAGATAAGTTGTATTATTAAAAGCACCTGCATTATCGATCATTACACCCATCATTGTCCCTTTGATTCCTGCTAAGAGATGTCTCCCAGTCATTGGAGAAAAGGATACTCCTGCCGAATAGTCTACTAACATCCCTGGATCTGAATATATAGAAGCAATTATGGGAAGTGCTACTTTTAATCGATCATTAATTTTCCAACCCAAGACTCCTCCAACATTGGGAGAAAGCCCAAAACCGATAGGAGAGTAGAGTGCTCCAATCCCTGCAACTCCACTAAGGCTCAATCCTCCCAAGCTTAATAGTTTCTTTTTTCCAACAAAACCTAATTGTATAGTATTGTCACTTGGGATAAGATACCATTTTCTATAACTTAAAAGGGAGAACTCAAAGCTCAGATCTTTTTCTAAAGAATAATCATAGGATATATATCCAGACTGAGCGGCTAAACCTGATTGTGACATAAGCGCATATCCAAATTCCCGCTCCCCACTATTTAATCCAAAATCATGCAAAAGTGCGAAGCTGCTATTTGACAACAAAAACACAAGCAAAAAAACAAAAATAATATTTTTCATTTTCCCCCCTCTGCTAATAAATTATTCTATATAATATACTTGCTGCTAGTTTATGTCAATGCTAAGATTACTTTATGCTACATTCTAAAAAGATCGCAGTTTTGTTGGGTGGTAAATCAGGCGAGAGGGATGTGTCTCTTCGTTCTGGAACAAATGTTCTTGATTCTCTAAAAAGACAGGGTTTTGATGTGATTTCTATTGATCCAGCGGAAGTAGATCTTATTTCAGAAATTAAAAAAAACAAGGTAGGTCTTGTTTATATTGCCTTACATGGAAAATTTGGAGAAGATGGAGTAGTGCAGGGTCTTCTAGAGCATTATGAGATTCCCTATACCGGTTCAAAGATTTTAGCTTCGGCTCTTGCAATGAATAAAGTGGCAACCAAGCAGATACTAATGACTGAGAAGATCCCAACCCCGCTTTATTCACGAATCAACTCTAATATGATCTCTGATGAGGCTTCTCGAATTGAGAGGGGGTTTCCTTTTCCATTGATGCTTAAGCCAGAAGAAGAGGGATCTAGCCTGGGTATTTCGTTGGTGAAAGATCCGAATAAATTTGGAGATGTTTTGCGTGAGACATATAAAAAATTTCCACAACTCTTTGTTGAACAGTATATAAAAGGAGTAGAAATTACAGTTGGCGTAATTGGAACCAAAGATGTTGAGGCACTACCGATTTTAGAATTGGTCCCAAAAAACGAATTCTATGATTTTGAGGCAAAATATACCAAAGGAATGACCGAGTTTGTATTGCCAGCTCGTCTTTCGGAAGATATTTATAAAAAGGCGCAAGAGATCGCGGTTTTATCGCACAAAGCTCTCGGATGCTATGGGGTCTCTCGAGTAGATTTGATTGTATCAGAGGATGGAACCCCCTATGTTAACGAGATAAATACTATACCTGGAATGACTGATACCTCTGATCTTCCAGCACAAGCAAAACATATTGGGATCTCTTTCGACCAATTGGTTTTAAAAATACTTGAGAGCGCAACTTAATGACAAGGCGTCGAAAAAAACGACGAAAATTCAGCTGGTATTTAATCTGGTTTTTAATCTTTGTTTTTTTTAGTGTTGTAGCGTTGCTTCTGGTTTCTACCTTGCCGGTTTGGCAGATTGAGACAATTCGGGTTGAGGGAAATCGTTTTGTTTCTAAGTCTGAAATAATAAAAATCGGCCAAAAGTTTTTGGGGGAGAATATTTTTTTTGTTAATCAAGACGATATTAATGAGCAAGTTAAGAATATCCCTCTAGTGAAGAGTTTAAAAGTCAAAAAGAGTTTGCCGAATGTTTTAATAGTCGTTATTGAAGAACGCAAAGAGGCGGCTGTTGCAGTTGTAAATAGCCAGTCAGTTCTTTTTGATGAAGAGGGGATAATTTTAAACCCCTACCATCCGGCTTTTGTTTCACAAAACTTAACTTCTATAGCCGATCTTTCTGTAATTGTGGGACTTCGATCGTCTGATATTGTCGAAAACAAGTTAAAAGATGAATTGCAGATATTGCTTTCAACCGTCATTGTCGATTTAAAAAAACATTTAGCGTCAAAAAGTATTAAAATTGATATTTCCGATACAGAAGATATATCTTTACTGGTGGATGATATTATTCAAGTCAGAATAGGAGATTCAAAAAATATTAACAAGAAACTTGAAGCTTTTAAATCTCTGCGAGATTTTGAAGAGCACCGGATTCACTCTATTGAATATGTTGACGTAAAAATACCATCAAGTCCAGTTATTAAATTCAAATAACTTATTTGGCTCTACTCTTTATCTTCCTAAGTGCTTCCCCAAGACTATCAATCCTCTGTCCAAAAGAGTTCCAGTTCCCTTGCCGGAGAGATCCCATTGCTTTGTTGTAAAGATCAAGCGCGTTTGATGCCAAACCTTTTAGAGATGTTGAGACATCTGCAGGAACACCTGCTGATGTAGTTGTTCGTATTTTTCCAGAGAAGATGTTTTGCAAAGCTCCGCCAAGAGTCTCTTCCATTGCAATACGGTCTTGGTACGCTACAATTACCCTCTTTAGCTCTGGTAATTCTCCTGCCGATGCTTCAAGATATAATGGTTCTACGTACAATAGAGATTCTTCTATTGGGATAGCTAGTAGATTTCCGCGTATTACTCTAGATCCTTTTTGTCCCCACAAGCTTAGTTGTTTTGATATTTCGGTCTCTTGATCAATTCTGGCTTCAATCTGCATCGGCCCATAAACTAGCTTGTCTTTTGGAAATTTGTATACTATTAGTTTTCCATAATTGTCTCCATCGCAGCGGGCTGCAAGCCAAGCGATCATATTGCTTTTGTTGTTGGGCGTAAAGGGGAGCATTAATAAGAATTCTTCTTTTCTTTCTTTTGGAAGACGCATGATTGTATAATAGGCCTCCATTGCTTGTTCGGTCCCTGCATAATTTTCTTTTGGAAGATTCCATAAATCTTCTTGATTATAAAACACCTGTGGATCTTGCATATGGTAGGTTGCATATTTATCTGCCTGAACCATAAATAAGTCATAAGGGTAGCGCAGGTGTTGTTTCAACCCTTCCGGTAGTTTTGATAATGGTTTAAAAAGTTTTGGAAAGATTTTGCTATATGTTGCAATAATTGGGTCGGTTGAATCGCTTATGTAAAAATCAATCATTCCATCGTAGGCATCAATAACTACTTTTACCGAATTTCTGATGTAGTTGAATCGTCCTGCTGGTTCGGAGTAGGGGTATAGATTGGAGAGAGTGTATCCATCAAGAATCCAGCACAGTTTGCCATCATTAATTACCAAATAAGGATCAGAATCGTAAGCTAAAAATGGGGCGATTTTTGAAACTCTGGTTTTTATATTGCGATCAAACATAAAGCGGGAGTCATTATCAATATATCCGGTTAAGAGAATTTTCATATCTCCAAATTTAATTGCAAAGAGTAATTTTCCGAGCAGAGAATTAACTTTTACTCCGCCTTTGCCTTTGTAGGTTGCGTAAACGTTGGTGTCTCCCTTGGGATAATCAAATTCCTGCTCTTTAGTATTTACGATTACGTAATTGTTGGTTTTTTCTCCATAATAAATTTCGGGGCGATCGATTTTTAAGTTGTTATCAGTTGAAACTGGTGGAATATCTTTTACAAAGAAATTGGGAAGTCCACCTGTGGTGATCTGGTTTACAGGTGACAAGCATAAGCCATAGCCGTGGGTATATTTTAGTTTTTGATTAATCCAGGATTGTGCTTTTGTTGGAAGCTGGGACACATCGATTTCACGAGGCGAACTCATTACTTGTCTGTAACCAGATTTTAGACCATAACGGGTAACATCAACATCAGCAAATTCATAATAAAGTCTTATTTCCTGAAGTTGCCGGTAGGTCTTTTTAAGTGGTCTTGGGTCAAGTAGTCTTATGTTTTGAATAGTTTTTTGATTGGCGTTTAGGCTTCTAATAGATAGATTATCGGCTACTGCAAACTTTTCCTCTTCAATATTATCTAGTCCAAAACCTTTGCGGGTAAATTCGATATTATGTTTAATATAGGGCTGTTCCATGGTGATTTCATTTGGATTAACCCTCCATGATTGAATAATGGCAGGATAAATCGACCCCATTAATAAAGTGACAATTAGAAAGATAACAGCCCCAGATATTGGCAAAACCAAACTTCCTCTAAAGATAAAGATAATTAATAGGATTGCAGTTAAGACAGCAGCGTAGATTTCCATGTTGTATCCCAGTATTTGTGCGTGGATATCGGTATAACTGGCACCAAAGACTACCCCGCGTTCTGAATAGAGAAGGTCAAAGATGTTTAGATATATTCCCCAAGCGACGATTAGCATAACAATTGCAAGCAATAGTGCTAAATGGGCCTTTGCTCCTTTGCTAAATTGCAATCCTTTTAGGTTTATCCCTAAGGCCCTGTCATTAATATAGATCCAAATGCAGCTGATAAGAGTTGCAAATAAGGTAAAGTTTAAATACCCTTGTAAGAATTCGTAGAAGGGGAGGGTAAAGATATAAAAGCTTATGTCTTTATTAAAAATCGGATCAATAATGTTAAATGTAGTTTGATTGATGAATTTTAAAAAGATTTCCCATTGTACGATCGCTCCAAGTCCTGCAAATATTCCAAAGACAGTTATTCCGAGCATCCAAAAGAGGGTAAATCTTTTTTCTTGTTCAGGAGATGCTTCTTCAACCTCAATAATGGGAGGATTGTTGTTGTCTGCTACATTTTCTCCAAGATTTCTGCGGATTTGATTGATAAAATTATCAAAACCGCGGTTTGTATTAACTTGTTTTAGAATTCTCGATTTTTTTCCAATTTTTCTAGCGATGGCAACGTTGATAGAAACGATTATTATAAATAGAAGAGTAAATAAAGCAACTATTTTTGCTTTTGCAAGAAGAGAGATCCAAAAGACCGAATCAAATCCAAGGTTCTGAAACCACAAAAGAGTTGGGTATAAACCTAATAAAGTTTGAATAAGGGACCAAAGAATCATGGACACAATAAAAATAATGATCATTTTTGAAAATTTCATTGGGACCTCCTATATGCTTTTTGTTATTATAACATGCTGTGATTCGGTAGGCGTAGGCAAAAAGGCAAAGGTGAGGCGGAGGAGAAAGGAATGCTATAATAATAAAGTGATAGAAAGAATAAAAAAGGGTTTTAATCGCCTTCGTAAAAAAAGAGATTTAACAATTGGATCGATTTCTAAAAACATCTGGATAATTGCTCTGCCGCTTATTTTAACCAACGGATTTGAAAGTGCTTTTAACCTAGTTGATATGTTTTGGGTTGGAAAGTTGGGTCCAGAGGCCTTAGCTGCGGTTTCGATGTCTGGAACAGTTATTATGCTGATTCTCTTTCTATTAATTGGGGTTAGTATGGGCACTGTTGCCATGGTGGCACGTTTTATTGGCGCCAAAAAAGATGAAGATGCTAATAATGTTGCAATACAATCGTTAATACTAGCAACCTTTCTGGCGGTATTTTTAAGTGTTATTGGATATATTCTGTCGCCCCATATTCTCAAAGCATTAAAGGCTGATCCAACCGTACTTATTCTTGGAACTTCCTATATGAGAATTTTATTTATATGGGTAATTATAATGGTTTATATGTTTTTTATGAGTGCAATTTTGCAAGGGGCGGGGGATGCTTTTACTCCGATGCTGGTTTTGGGTTTAGCTACTTTATTAAATTTAGTTCTCGATCCGTTTTTGATTTTTGGGTGGGGACCTTTTCCTAGGATGGGAGTTGATGGTGCCGCCTGGTCAACGGTTATCGCACGTGCTGTCGGTTCGTTTATTGCCTTGTACGTTCTTTTTAAAGGACATTCACATATTAAGATAAAACTTAGAAAACCTGATTTTTCTATTATATTTAGGATACTAAAAATTGGAATACCGGCTTCTATGCAATACATTTTACGTGGTTCTATGGGGATAATAATAATGTCGATTGTTGCAGGTTTTGGAACCTTTGCCGTAGCGGCCTACGGGGTTGGAATACGTTTGACAATGCTTGTTATGATGCCGGGATTTGCCTTTGCCGCGGCGGCACAGACTTTGGTCGGACAAAATTTGGGAGCAAAAAATCCAGCTCGATCTGCTCGCTCTGCCTGGACCGCCTTTTTCTTTTATTCAATTTTTATGCTTTTGATGTCGATACTGTTTTATTCTTTCTCTTCTCAGGTCTTTGCTTTTTTTAGCAACAATAAGCAGGTTGTAGAAATCGGAAATTCGTTTTTAAAAATAGTTGCCCTAAGTTTTGTTTTTATCTCTATGGGCTTGATTTTTGGCAGGTCTCTTGGTGGATCGGGTGATACTATCTCTCCTATGATAATGACTTTTATTGCATTATTTATTGTACAAGTTCCACTAGCCTTCTTTTTAGCTTACAAAACTTCTTTTGGCATCAAGGGTATTTGGTATGCCATGTTTGCTGCTAACTTTTTCCTCGGAATCATGTCGGTTATCTGGTTTCAGACTGGTAGATGGAAAAACAAGAAAGTGTAGAACTTTAATCCCTATTTCCCTGATTTTATCTCAGGATAATGATTGTCCCAAATTTCTCGGATTCGAGAGATCCTGGGATTATCAAAATCAGGGATAGGATCCGGGATCGGGGTTTAAAGAAAATAATGTGAAATTTCTCAAAATTCTTCCAGATATAATTGCAAGATATTCATAAACGGGAGGATATTACTATGTCATTAGTTCGAGCCGCTACGCCTTCAGAAGTTATTGCAGTTAAGAAATACAACAATGGACCATTGTCTCGAGAACAGGTAGGACAATTTGTTGATGGAGCAGCAAAAGATAGTTGGAGTGATGCTCAGCTTGGTGCCATGTTGATGGCAATTTGGCTAAATGGAATGAATGCTCAAGAAACCTTTGATTTAGCTGAGCTTATGACCGAATCTGGGATTATATTAGATTTGTCAGGGGTGGAGGGAATCAAGGTTGATAAGCATAGTTGCGGAGGAGTAGGAGATTATACTAGTTTAGTAATTGCTGCTTTAGTTTCATCTTATGGATTAATTGTTCCGATGATGTCTGGTAGGGGATTGGGACATACCGGGGGGACACTAGATACATTAGAGGCAATTCCAGGCTATAGCGTTGATTTGACTATTGAACAAATTAATCAGCAACTAAATTCTATTGGATTAGGTATTTTCGGTCCGACTGGGAAAGTTGCTCCAGCAGATAAAAAACTATATGGAATGAGAGATGTTACACATACTGTTGATAGTATTCCTCTTATAGCTGCAAGTATAATGAGTAAAAAATTAGCAGAAGGATTAGCAGCTGGTCAGGATGGGTTAGTCTTAAATGTTACCTGTGGTTCAGGGGCATTTATGCCAGATTTTGAAAATGCCAAAAAATTAGCTGAAACTATGGCTACAATTGCTCGAAACGCTGGACTAAATGTATCCTATGTAATAAGTTCTATGGACCAACCACTTGGAAATTATATTGGTAATGCTTTAGCAGTTAAGCAGGTATTGAGAGTTCTTAATGGAAAGACAGAAGGATTTGAAAATTATGTTGATATGGTTATAGAGCTCTCTGCTCATATGTTGGTTCATGGCGGAAAATATAAAGCTTCTGAACTTGCTGCTGCGAAAGTTGACTTAAGAAAGCGGTTGGGTACAGATAAAGTTAGTACTAAATTTATGGAGATGGTAATTGCTCAAGGTGGAGATGAGAGGTTAATGGATGATCCGGATGGAATTCTTCCTTCAGCAAAACATTTTGATGAACTAGTAGTTCCTCAATCCGGATTTATTCACAAGATGGAACCGACCCCGATTGGAATGGCTGTGGTTGAGCTTCGCGGAGGGAGAAAACAAGATGGGGATAAACTTGATTATGGTACGGGGGTAGTTTTAACTGAAAAGAGAATTGGAGATGAAGTTGAAGCAGGCGAAACTTGGGCAACTATTCATGCAAATGATGAAGCACATATTGGTCCTGCAAGAGAGCGATTAGAGTCTGCTTTAGTAGTTGGAGATGAGCAGGTTGATGCTCCTCAATTGATATTGGAGTCTTAAATATAGACTTGCCATTTCTAAATATGAAATGTTATACTGAGGTACAATGATGAGTTCTGATGACGGTAGAAAATTTGCAACTATAAAGGTCTTTGGTGTTGGTGGTGGTGGAACGAATGCTGTCAATCGGATGATCGGGTCTGGAGTCAAAGGGGTAGAGTTCTGGGGAGTAAACACCGACCAACAAGCCCTCTCTGTGTCACTTGCTGACAACAAACTAGTTCTAGGAAAACAACTTACCAAAGGTCTTGGTGCTGGATCAAATCCTGCAACTGGCCAAAAATCTGCAGAAGAATCACGAGAAGAAGTTAAGGCTGCACTTGAAGGTGCGGATATGGTCTTCTTAACCGCTGGAATGGGTGGCGGAACCGGGACTGGAGCCTCTCCAATTATTGCCGAAGTTGCCAAAGAGCTTGGCATCTTAACAATCGGTGTTGTTACCAAACCATTTCGTTTTGAAGGACCGATCAGAATTTCTCAAGCAGAATCTGGAGTTGCCCTTTTAAAAGAGAAGGTTGATGCCTTAATTGTTATTCCAAACGACAAGCTTCTACAAGTAGTTGAGAAGAGAACCTCTATTATAGAAGCATTTAAAATTGCAGATGATGTATTGCGACAAGGTGTTAAGGGAATATCTGACTTAATCACGATCCCAGGATTGATAAATCTTGATTTCGCGGATGTAAGGACGGTTATGTTTGAAGCCGGATCAGCCATGATGGGAATTGGATCTGGTTCTGGTGAGAATCGGGCAGTTGATGCCGCTGAGCAAGCAATCTCTTCTCCTCTTCTCGAAGAGACAATTACTGGCGCTAAGGGAGTTATTTTTAATGTAACTGGTGGATCAGATCTAACTCTTCATGAAGTAAACGATGCTGCAGAAGTTATTTACAACGCAGTTGATCCAGATGCCAATATTATCTTTGGTGCAGTGATCGATGAAAAATTAGAAAACGAAATTGTAATTACAGTGATTGCAACTGGGTTTAAGAGAGCTCCGCTAAAAGAGAAACAATCAATCCCATTTATCCGCAATACTCACGCTCCAAATAAAGAAAGAATCGAGCTTCCTCCGTTTATGAGATCAATCTAGCTTGTAGGTTAAAACTAAAGAAACTTCTATTTTCTCTGTGTTAAGTTCTTTTGGAATTTTTGGAAATGGCACAGCTCTATTAATAGTAGCAATAGCTTCTTGATTTAGAATTTTATGTTTTGATGCTTTTGTAAGTTTTAACTGGTTAATCTCCCCATCTTTTAATACCCAAAAGTTAAGCTTTGGAGATCCCTCTAAGCTTTTAGTTTTAGCAAGAGTCGGATATTTTTTAAATCGAGCGATCCTCTGTCGGATTTTGGCGAGATAGGAGTCTTTTATTTTTCCAGAAAGGTCTGAGCCCGCATGTTGTGGAACCTGCTCCTCCCGTCGCGGTTCCATCTGTCCAATGCTTATCGAAATCTCTCCCAAAGAATCTTTTTGAAGTTTGATGTTTGAGGTTTGAGGTTGCAGCAGTATGCCAAAATGAATAAACAACGATATTATTAACGCTATTATTAATGGTTTATTCATTAATAGTCGCGATTGAGAGATTTTGAATTTTACATGATTGAGCCAGATCCATGATTTTTGTCACTTGATCCAGACGAACCTTTTTGTCTGCTTTTATAACAACATCTTTTTGTGTAGACAAGAATGTTGCTTTTAGATTTTTGTAGGTGCTCTTTTTTCCGTTTAAAAAGGTTTGGCCGGATGAATTTAGATAAATAGTTAGACTATTATTTTCTACATTTGATGCAAAAGCAGCTTTTGGTAGATTAACTTTAAAACCTTGATCCTGTTGAATAAATGATGAAGTTAAAAGAAAAAATATCAATAAAAGCAGCATGCAATCTATTAATGGTGCGATGTCTAGATAGTTTATTACGCGGAAACGTTTATTCTTCGAGGTCACAGTATTTATCCAGTTTATTGTTGAATATATGATAAGCAATAAAAGATGGAATTGCGATCATTAGTCCGAAAGCGGTAGTCAAAAGTGCTTCCCAAATTCCTCCGGCCAGTAGTTGTGGGTTTACTCTACCAGATGCACTCTCTATTACCATAAAGGCACGAATCATTCCGGTTACAGTTCCAAGTAATCCGAGCAGTGGGGCAGTGTGGGCGATGATTCCCAAAATATCGATACGCTTTTCTAGTTCTTTTACTGATTTTGTTTTAGAAAACATGTAGGAGCGTTCCATTATAATAGTAAGGGATAGGATAGAACATCCAAATAAGAGCCACATAATAGGTCCGCCTTTTAGAATAAGATTGAACATATATTAATTATACTATATAATCTCTCCAGGATTGTAGAAAAAGGAGGTAATGTTATGAAATTATTTGATTGGTATGACGCGCAGGTTAAAAAGATGGATTGGCTCGATATTGGGTGCACAAAATGGTCGGCTGCTGTTTTTGGTTTGTTGCTTGCAAAGCTCTGGCCGCCGATACTAGGCCTCGATTGGTATTGGTATTTGATTATTGGTCTTGTGTTGGCTATTAGGCCGTTGTTGAAAGTATTTAAGAAGTAATCGTTTTCTGTGATCTTCCCCCCAAAAAGTGGACACCGAATTATGAAGCCACAGATACCTTCTCA
>CAYQVW010000007.1:0-76593 GCA_964421245.1 uncultured bacterium
ATAAAATGCATTTATTAAGCTCTGCTTAACCGAAAACCATTTTGGTTGGAGTATATATATCGCTATAAATTGAGAAAAATTTCACTCAATCTAGTTTTTATGTTAAAATTATATCATGTCAGGACATTCCAAGTGGGCAACGATTAAGCATAAGAAAGCCAAAACCGATGCCGCTCGCGGTAAAGTTTTTACAAAAATCCTTAAAGAAATAACAACTGCTGCAAAAATTGGTGGTGGAGATCCGACTGGTAATTCTCGCTTACGTTTGGCAGTTGATAAAGCCAAAGAGAGTAATATGCCAAGTGCAAATGTTGAGCGGGCGATTAAGAAGGGGACCGGTGAGCTTGAAGGAGTTTCTTACGAAGAGATAACTTATGAAGGATATGGACCATCTGGTACTGCAATTCTAGTTGAAGTCATGACCGATAATGCCACTCGCACTGTTTCTGAACTTCGCAATATTTTTTCAAAAAATGGTGGGAATTTGGGTTCTGCTGGTTGTGTCGCCTGGATTTTTAACAAAAAAGGGATTATCTCTTTTGATAAAAAAGGAATTGATTCAGATGCTCTTTCAATGGCAGCAATTGAGGCAGGGGCTGAGGATATTGATGATTCCGAGAGTCATCTTGATATTGTAACTACTCCAGAAGATTTCGAAAAAGTTAGAGATACACTAAAAGAGCAAAAGTTTACTCCAGCTCATGCCGAGATATCAATGGTGCCTTCAAATAAAGTTAAAGTAGAAGATAAAGAGACAGCAGATAAGATCTTAAAATTGATGGGTTTGATTGAGGATAACGATGATGTTCAAAAGGTCCACTCCAATTTTGATATACCAGAAAGTTTAATCGATGAAACTAATAGCTGATCTTCATGTTCATACCATCTCCTCTGGTCATGCCTATTCAACCTTAGAAGAATATGTTGCGCAGGCAGAAAAGATCGGTTTAAAAATGATTGCAATTACTGATCATGGCCAAGCAATGCCTGGAGCTCCTCATTATTATCATTTTTCTAACATGCGTATGATTCCAAGAGAGATGAAAGGGGTTAGAATTTTACGTGGTTGTGAGGCTAATATTATCAATGAAGAAGGGGAGATTGATATTCCAGAAAAAGAGACTAAAGGTTTAGATATCTTAATGGCAGCCATGCATAGACGTTGTGGTTATGATTCGCAGGATGAAGATAAGAATACTAATGTTTATGAGAAAGCAATTAAGAGGTATCCGAGAGTCAATATTATTGCCCATCCGGGATCCCCAACTCATCCGGTTAATTTAGAAAGAATTGTAGAAGTTGCAAAAGCAAATAATGTTGTAATAGAGATTAATAGTTCTTCTTTTGTTTCCCGTCCTGGTAGTTGGGATCGATGTTTGACGATTGCAAAAGAGGTTAAACGTCAGGATTGGGTGGTAACGATTGGATCAGATGCTCATGTTTCAACGATGCTAGGAGAATTTCGCCAAGCCTTGAAACTTGCCAAAGAAGCCGGGCTTTCGGAAAAGCATATTGTTAATACGTCGGTTGAGAAGATCGAGAAATATTTATTGAAGAGATAATAAATGGAGGGACAGGTTTTAAACCTGTCCGCACAGAAAATATTTATGCCTACAGATTTTGAAGAAAAAGTCTATAATGTAGTAAGAAAGATACCAAAGGGTGAAGTTCGAAGTTACCAGTGGGTTGCGAAGAAGATTAGAATGCCGGGGGCTGCCAGGGCAGTAGGGAATGCGTTGAATAAGAATCCTTATGCGCCTGAGATTCCCTGTCATCGGGTTATTAGAAAAAATGGGGAATTAGGCGGATTTGCTTCGGGGTTAAGAAAGAAACGAGAATTATTAATAGCGGAGGGCTATAAATGCTAGCTAAAAGAATTATTCCGTGTTTAGACGTGACCGAGGGTCGTGTTGTAAAAGGGACAAAATTCCTAAATCTAAAAGATGCTGGGGACCCGGTTGAATTAGCAGAGTTTTATTCAAAAGAGGGAGCAGATGAACTGGTTTTTCTAGATATTACTGCCTCTCACGAAAAACGCTACATCATGATCGATATTGTTCAAAAAACTGCAGAAAAGATTCATATTCCGTTTACCGTCGGTGGCGGAATAAATGATATTGAGACAATAAGAGAAATACTAAAAGCAGGTGCCGATAAAGTTTCTATTAATACCGCTGCAATAAAAAGACCTGAATTTATTAAAGAAGCGGCCGACAAGTTTGGATCGCAGTGTATTGTGGTGGCGATTGATGCTAAGAAAGGGTCAAGTGCCAAGGGTCAAGGGGCAAGTTGGGAAGTATATACTCATGGTGGAAGAAATGAAACAGGACTTGATGCAGTGGAGTGGGCTGGGAAGGCAGAGAAATTGGGTGCTGGAGAAATCCTTCTAACTTCGATGGATCGAGATGGGACTCAAATTGGTTATGATCTTGGATTAACTTCTGCAATTGCAAAGGCAGTTAACATCCCAGTTATTGCATCGGGTGGGGCAGGCAAATTGGAGCATATTTATGACGCCCTAACAGAGGGCCAGGCTCAAGCAGCACTTTTGGCCTCTCTTTTGCACTTCAAAAAAATGACAGTAAAAGAAATAAAATCTTATTTGGTTAATAAGGGAGTTCAAGCACGTTGTGATGTTTGCTAAAGAAAAAAAATTAATTGATACAGCATTAAAGAAACATCTTCCAAAAGATAATTCCATTTTATCGCGTGCTATGCGCTATTCTGTCTTTGCCGGGGGAAAACGTTTTCGTTCTATATTAATGTTGCTTACTACAGAAATGTTAAAGGGTAAGACGAAAGATGTTTTGCCGGCAGCTGCCGCAATTGAAATGATTCATACCTTTACCCTAATACATGATGATCTGCCTTGTATGGATAATTCCTCCTTGCGACGAGGAAAGCCGACTTCCCATAAAAAATTTGGTGAAGAGATAGCCTTGCTAGCTGGAGATGCGCTAAATTCCCTAGCCTTTAACATTGTAGCCGAGAATCCAAAAGTAGTAATTGAGCTCTCCAGTGCTGTTAATAAGGTGATATATGGCCAAGTTCTTGATTTAGCGGCAGAGAAGAAAAAAGTTTCTCTAAATGAGCTAATAAAAATTCATAAAAATAAAACAGCAGCCTTGATTGTGGCATCCGTTCGATCTGCCGCAATTTTGTCTAGAGCAAACAAGAAACAAATCAATCTTTTAAGCCAATTTGCTTGTGAGATGGGGTTGGCATTTCAAATAGCGGATGATATACTTGATTTTGTTTCTACCCCGGAGGTTGTAGGTAAGCCAACACGAGCAGACCAAGTGAACAAAAAATCAACTTATCCGATTCTTTTGGGGATAGAAAAGGCCAAAAAAATGGCTTTTTTGCATCATAGCCGAGCTATTAGTTTGTTAAATAAAACAGGAAAAGATTGTTCTCAATTAATTTTGATAACAGATTATGCTATTAGGAGGTTAAAATGAATTTATTAGTATCTATATTTTCAAACGTCCCTTTGGTTGCGGCCGGGATTGCCTTTTTAATTTCCCAGACTTTAAAGGTGATACTTTATTATTTTAAAGATGGTGAATTTAATCTCTGGCATTTTTGTGAAGCGGCCGGAATGCCATCAACCCATTCTGCAATGTCGTCAGCATTAGCCTTATCGGTCGGAGTTGTCGAGGGCTTTGCTTCTCCCTTATTTGCCTTATCAGTAGTCTTTTCAATAATCGTAATGTACGATGCAATGGGAGTGCGCTTCGCTGCCGGACAACAGGCTCTAATTCTTAACAAAATTATAGAAGATATATATTCCGAGAAGAGTGGTGAAAAAGAAAAGTTAAAGGAATTGATTGGACATACCCCCTCAGAAGTTCTTGGTGGACTGATATTGGGGGTTTTTGTTGCAATAGCAATGTACTTTGTAGTTTATTAAAAAATGACCACTTTACTCGATAAATTAAAGCTTCCGCAAGCATTAAAAGAGCTTTCTGCAAAGCAGCTAAATCAAGTTGCTACCGAAATTCGCAACAAAATAATTGACACAACCTCGAACACCGGTGGACACTTAGCTTCGAGCCTTGGAACAGTTGAGCTAACTGTTGCCATGCATACTGTTTATGATTCACCAAAAGACAAGATTGTTTGGGATGTTGGGCATCAGTCTTATGCACACAAACTTTTAACCGGAAGATTAGAGCGTTTTGATACATTGAGACAATACAAGGGGCTTAGTGGTTTTCCAAATATACATGAAAGCGAGCACGACCACTTCACAGTTGGACATGCCTCAACTTCTATTTCTCAAGCGCTTGGATTGGTTAGGGCCAGGGATATAAGGAAAGAGGATTATTCTGTTGTGGCTTTAATTGGCGATGCTTCTGTATCAACTGGTCTTGCATTTGAGGGTATGAACAATGTGGGAGAGTTAAAGTCAAACTTGGTTGTAATTCTAAATGATAATGAGATGTCAATTTCAAAACCGGTTGGTGCCTTTTCAAATTATCTAACTGCGGTACGCACCTCCGATTTTTATACTGACATTGTCAAAAGAATTGAAAGGGTAGTAAAAAGAATCCCTCTTGGAGCACCCCTTTTTGATGCAGCCAAAAAATTAAAAGACAGAACTCGTCAGATTGTTATGAATTTTAAGGTGGATGTTATTTTTGAGGAACTTGGGTTTACTTATTTTGGTCCGATCGATGGACATAATATCCCGCTCTTGATGAGTACTCTGCACCATGCCAAAGATAGCGAGGGTCCGGTTTTAATTCATGTTCTAACTAAAAAGGGAAAGGGCTATCATCATGCCGAGGAGGATCCAACCCGTTTTCATGGCGCTTCTCCCTATGAAGTGAGCAATGGAAAAGGGAAAAAGAATGGATCGGATTTAAGTTATACAGCCGTCTATGGTAAGACTATTTCAAATATCGCAGAAAAAAATAAAAAGATTGTTGCGATAACCGCTGCAATGGTTGATGGAACGGGCTTGAAGGAATTTTCAGAAAAATTTCCAAACCGTTTTTTTGATGTTGGGATTGCGGAAGAACATGCGGTGACTTTTGCGGGTGGGCTAGCTTGTGGTGGGGTAAAACCGTTTGTTACAATCTATTCCACTTTTTTACAAAGGGCATATGATCAGATTATTCATGACGTTTGTTTACAGGATTTGCCGGTTGTTTTTGCTATTGACCGTGCCGGAATTGTTGGAGAGGATGGGGCAACCCATAATGGTATTTTTGATTTAGCATATTTGAGGACTATTCCAAATATGGTAATAATGGCTCCAAAGGATGAAGCAGAATTTCAGGATATGCTTTATACTGCTTCAAAACATAATGGTCCTATTTCAGTTAGGTATCCTCGGGGTGTTGGACCAGGGGCTAAGCTATCTCAAGAATTCAAAAAAATCAAAATTGGTAAAGGTGAAGTGGTGTGTGGGTCAAGGGTCAAGGGCCAAGGGTCAAGGGTTATTTTTGCAATAGGGTCTATGGTCTATCCTGCAATTGAGGTAGCCAAAAAACTGGAAAATGTGGAAGTGATTAACGCTCGTTTTGTTAAGCCGCTTGATCGAGATCTAATTATTAAGGCTGCTAAAAGAGCCGATCATATAATAACGATAGAAGAGGGGACAGTATGTGGTGGTTTTGGTTCGGCAATTGAAGAATTACTACAAGAAGAAGGAATTAATCTGCCGGTTTTACGACTGGCACTGCCTGATGAATTTATTGAACATGGATCAAGACAACAAATTTTAGATATTTATGGATTAACTCCAGAAAAGATTTATGAGGTGGTGAGGAAGCTATAGGTTACCAGTATATCAGTTTATCAGGAATAGGATATCAGATAAGCAGGAAGGCAGGGTATCAGGAGGAAGATAAGAAAAAATTTCTGCCTGTTTCTCTGAGATTCTGTTTTTCTGATAACCTTGCCCTGATGCACTGATGGCCTGATATCCTTTTTAAACATGTTTATAATTACGAAACATCAATACGATATAATAATGCATCAGGCTCAGGCTTGTTATCCTCATGAATCGGGTGGTTTTTTAGGCGGTGTGGATAATAAGATTACTGGTGTTCTTCCTGTACCTAGCAAAGTAGTTGGAAAGACCGATGAATTTGCACTTTGGGATGATGATTTTGGTCGTGCCTATATTTTTTGTGATACTCACAATCTAAAACTCTTAGGAGTTTATCATACCCATCCGTCAGGTGTTGCTTATCCCTCTGAGCAGGATATTAAGACTACGCAGCAAAAAGGGATGAGATTTCTTTTTATTATTGGATTATCCGATCGCTATAAACCGGATTTAAGGGCATATACCTTGATTGGGGGAGTAGCCGAGATTCCGATTCAGGTTGTTTCGAATGAAGGAGCAGTTGTTTTGGATCTTTTTTCATCAAATGATAGAAAGATAAAACTTACAAACGAAGTCTTGTATGATTTTCATGAGTATATGAAACGGGTAATTCGGGAAGAGACTGATTCGGGAAATAATATGGATTTTGGTTGGGACTCAAGTTCTTTTACTACACTTGCATGATATGGTAGAATAACCCCATGCCGACAGATATACAGATAGCTCAAGAGGCAGAACTTCAAAAAATAGAAAAAATTGCCCGTTCTGCTGGAATTTTAACTTCGGAGCTTGAACCGCACGGTGTTTATAAAGGGAAAATAAAACTCAGTGCACTTCGACGATTATCTCATCGCAAAGATGGAAAATTAATTTTAGTTACTACTATGACCCCAACTCCTCAAGGTGAGGGAAAGACTACTACAACCATTGGTTTAGCGCAGGCATTGACCGCAATAGGGAAGAGATCTTTTATTTGTATTAGGGAGCCATCACTTGGTCCGGTTATGGGGATGAAGGGTGGAGCCGCTGGTGGTGGTTATTCTCAAGTCTTACCAATGGAAGATATTAATCTGCATTTTATCGGGGATATTCATTGTGTTACTTCGGCTCATAATCTTTTAGCTGCAATGCTTTATAACCATATTTATCATGGAAACGAATTAAATATTGATTGCAAACGTATTGTTTGGCAAAGGGCAATGGATATGAATGATCGATCTCTACGGGGTTCCTTCGAAATAACCGCATCTTCTGAGGTTATGGCTGTAATGTGTTTGTCGCATAGTTTAGAAGATATGAAGGACAGGCTTGCAAAAATTATAGTTGCATATGATAAAGAAGGAAACCCGGTTACTTGTCACGATTTAAAGGCAGCAGGGGCAATGACCCTGTTAATGAAAGATGCTCTAAAACCAAATATTGTACAGTCCATCGAAGGAGTGCCTGCTTTTGTTCATGGCGGTCCATTTGCCAACATCGCACATGGATGCAATAGTTTGATTGCAACTAAGATGGCACTAAAACTTGTAAGATATGTAGTAACAGAGGCTGGTTTTGGAGCTGATTTGGGAGCTGAAAAATTCTTTGATATTAAGAGTAGGGTCGGAGGTTTAAGCCCAGATGCGGTTGTAATGGTTGTTACCACCCAATCCTTTCGACGCAATGGTATTGATAATCTCAAAAAACATGTGGATACAATTAAACATTTTGGGGTTCCTCTGGTCGTTGCGATTAACAAAAAGATTAATGATTCTAGTATGAACATAGAACAGATTACGGTTGGTTGTAGAAAACTTGGTATTGATTGTGTGATTTCCGAGGTTTGGCAAAATGGGGGTAAAGGCGGGATTGAGTTAGCCGAGGAGGTTGTTAGGATTTGCAAGCAAAAATCAAAGTTTAAATTTCTTTATGACGTAGAAGAGCCAATAAAGGTCAAAATAAACAAAATTGCAAAGCATATTTATGGAGCACAAGATGTGAAGTTTACCAAAGGGTCAGAAAAATGCATCGAGCATTTAAATAAATTGGGATTAAATAAGCTGCCTATTTGTATGGCAAAAACCCAATATTCTTTGACCGATGATCCCAAGAAATTTGGCCGACCGCCGCATTTTTCTATTACCGTAAAAGAGCTTAGGGCCTCAGCTGGGGCTGGTTTTATTGTTGTCTACACTGGCGATGTTTTAACCATGCCAGGTTTGCCCAAGTATCCCGCTGCCCAGAACATGAATATTTCAGAAGATGGTGTAATTACCGGATTGTTCTAATGATTAACCAGAAAAAAATCGAAAAAGCCATAAAAGAGATTATTATTGCTATTGGAGAAGATCCGAAACGCTCTGGTTTAAAAGATACTCCAAAACGAGTTGCTAGGATGTATGCTGATATTTTTTCTGGTTTGCATAAAGATGCAACTGCTGAGATATCAATTTTCCACGAACACGAACACGAAGAGATGGTAATGGTAAAAGATATCCCATTTTATTCTATCTGTGAGCACCATCTTGTTCCTTTTATCGGTAAAGCACATGTCGTTTATATTCCAACCAAGGGGAGACTTACCGGTCTTTCTAAACTAGTTAGAGTTGTTGAAACTTTCGCTAAGCGGCCTCAGGTGCAAGAGCGTTTAACCTCACAAATTGCAGATACTTTAGTTAAAAAACTAAAACCTCTTGGTGTTTTAGTTGTAATTGAGGCAGAACACCTTTGCATGGCAATGCGTGGGGTTCGCAAACCAGGATCAGTTGCGGTTACATCGGCTGTACGGGGAAGTTTACAAAGGAATGCAAAGACCCGAGCCGAGGCTCTTTCTCTTATAAAATCTCGATGATTAAATACTGGCTGGCACTTTCAAATACCCCTAAAATTGGCCCAATCAAAGCTAAGCAATACCTAGAAAAATATGGTGATATTAAAAAAGTTTGTCAGGTTTTAAAATGTGATTTCAAATGGGCAGAAGAAGAGCTTAAAAAAGCAAAAAAACTTGGAATTAGAATTTTATGTCAAGATGATGCAGGATATCCAGAAAACATCAAGAATATTTATGATCCGCCGATGGTTTTATATGTAAAAGGAAGTCTACTCCCTCAAGATAAAAAAGCACTAGCAATTGTTGGAACTAGAAAAGCGACTTCTTATGGAAGAGAGATAGCACAGACTTTGGCAAAAGAACTTTCGTCTTATGGAATCACCATTGTTTCTGGTCTGGCTTTAGGAATAGATGCAGCAGCGCATTCTGGTGCAGATCGAACTATTGCTGTTTTTGGTGCTGGAGTTGATCAGGTTTACCCTCCATCCAATCGGTCTCTTGCTAAAGAAATATTGGATAGGGGAGCCTGGGTCTCCGAGTTTCCAATTGGGATGACTCCAGAGAAATGGACCTTTCCTCAAAGAAATAGAATTATTTCTGGATTGTCACTTGGTGTTATTGTTGTTGAGGGAGCTAAGGATTCCGGTGCACTTTTAACAGCTAAACTAGCTACAGAGCAGGGGAGGGAAGTATTTGCAGTACCGGGTAATATTTCTAATAAGAATTCAACTGGACCTCACCATCTTATTAAACAAGGAGCTAAGTTGGTGCATAGTGTGGAGGATGTACTTGAGGAGCTGCATATAAAATCCGAAATCCTAAATCCGAAATCCGAAACAAATTCAAAATTAAAATTTTCAAATTTATCAAAAGAAGAGCAGAAAATAATAAATGCTATTATGATAGAACCGAAGCATATTGATGCTATTGCGAATGAGATTGGTCTGCCGGTTTATCAGGTTAGTAGTATTTTAGCGATTCTCGAAATTAAGAAGATTGTTAAGCAGTTACCCGGTAAAATATTTCAAGTTTGTTCATGATTTGGTGAAATTATTTCTTAAAATCTTCGATAATAGTATATGGCGATTATTGGAATGGGAGAAAAACCATGGGGACTTTATGGAGTAAGATATGTCCAAAGGAAAAATCATAAAGAATTTGGAGAGATAGCTCCTCAAGCTGTTTTTAGTCTTAATGCTTATAGAAGGGATACTGATTTATTCCTTTCTCATTTTGCAGTTAGGGTTTTGGATATTCGGCGAAGATTTGAAGTATTAAGCAGTGAAGGTAGAAATCTTTTTAGTGCCAATCGACCGATGACTGGAAGCTGGCAAGCGCTTGAGTTGTTATCGGGCGGACAGTTTTTGGTTTCGCCCCTAGATGAACCTTTTTTAAAAGAAGCTCCTTTTGATGGGCTGATTGATCATTATGAAAAAGCGGTTTTTGGAAAGAAGAACTTTCTTTTAGTTTCTCTCAAGTTTGCCCCTGATTTTTCCCCATGATATAATCAAAAGATTATGGTTGTCTTTTCTGAAATGTTTATTTCTGATCTTCTAAATATACCTGTTGTGGATCATGTACAGGATCCAATTGGTAGGGTATCCGATATCCTTGTAACTATGGGAGAAACTTTTCCAAAAGTGGTTGGATTAATTGTTAACATAAAAGAAGAAAAAAAACAGAATATTTTGTTGATGAGCGAGATTGATCTGGTTGGCAAACAATTTGTTGCTTGCAAGGCAGTTTCTTCGAGAATTTGTTTTACTACTCTTCGAGATGGAGAGGTTCTATTGGCTCGTGATGTGTTAGATAAACAAATTGTAGATACAGAAGGGGCTAGGGTTATTCGGGTGAATGATCTAAAGCTTGCCAAGGTTGATCAAGAGATTCGCCTAATTGCCGTTGATATTGGTTTTTCCGGTCTTTTAAGACGATTGGGAGTTCTCAGACTTTTTGGTTCAATTGCAAAAATTTTTAGAAAGAGAATACCTGATAAATTGATCGGTTGGGATCATGTTGAACAATTTAAAACCGATATAGTAGCAGGGCGTATTGCGATTCCGCACAAAAGAGTCGAAGAGCTCCATCCAGCCGATATTGCCTATATTATTTCTCAAGTTCACGAAGAAGAAAAAACTGCCATCTTCTTCTCTTTGTCCGAGAGAAAGGCAGCTGAATCGTTACATGAGTTGGAACCGCGCCTACAGGCAGTATTGCTTCAAAGATTAGAGAAAAAGAAGGCGCTTTCGGTTCTAGAAAGAATGCCGGCGGATGAAATTGCAGATGTTTTGGGTGATATGCCACAGGAAAATACTGAGCAATTTTTGAGGTTGCTTAAAGTAAGAAAATCCAACCAAGTACGTAAACTTTTAACTCACAGTGATGAGACTGCCGGTGGTTTGATGACAACCGAGTATATTACTTTGCCAGAAAATATTTCGGTTGATCAGGGAATTAAGAGATTGAGGGAGCTGGCAGTTGGAGCTGAAACAATTTACTATATTTATATTATAAATTTGGTTGAGAAGTTGGTTGGGGTAATGTCTCTTCGTGATTTGATTGTTGCTGCTCCGGAATCAAGAATAAAAGATATTATGACCAAAGAATTAATAAAAGTAGATCCGACTGATGAGCATGTAAAAGTGGCTGATATTATTTCAAAATATAATTTAGTAGCTGTTCCTGTTGTGGATAAAGATAAAAAAATATTAGGGATTGTAACAGTTGATGATGTAATGGACGTGGTATTGCCACCTATTTCACGACGTTACAGACATATGATGGGTTAAACTATGATAAAACGTCGCTTTAGAAATATTTGGTTGTTTTTTATTATTATTGGTCCGGGGATTTTATCTGCTATGGCGGGTAATGATGCTGGTGGAACTGCAACTTATTCTATTGCCGGGGCCCGTTATGGTTATAATATGCTTTGGATTTTGGTTTTGGTTGCAGTATCCTTAATAGTAATTCAAGAGATGTGTGCCAGGATGGGGGTTGTAACCGGGAAAGGGCTTTCTGATCTAATAAGAGAAGAATTTGGGGTTAGAATCACCCTTTTTGCGATGCTTGTTTTGTTGGCTGCAAATATTGCAGTTACAATTTCTGAGTTTGCTGGTATTGCAGCAAGTCTTGAAATATTTCATATCAGCAAATATGTTTCTGTTCCCCTGGTTGCTTTTTTTATCTGGTGGTTGATTTTAAAGGGATCTTACTCTGCAGTTGAAAAGATATTCTTTGGGGTTGCCTTTGTTTATGTTTCATATGTTTTTTCTGGTTTTATGGCAAAGCCAGTATGGAAGGATGTTCTTTTTTCTACGATTATTCCGCATTTTAAATTTAACCGTGAGTTTGTTCATTTGGCAATTGCAATGATTGGAACCACCGTTACCCCTTGGATGCAGTTTTATCTGCAATCCTCAGTGGTTGAAAAGGGGACTAAGAAAAAAGAATATCGCTATCAGAAGTGGGATATTATTGCAGGAGCGGTGATTGCAGCAATAATTGCTTTTTTTATCATTGTTGCTTGCGGTGCAACTTTAAACCAGCAAGGAATAGTTATTAATGAGGCGGCCGATGCAGCACTTGCCCTTCGTCCAATTGCGGGCAATTATGCTGCAGCACTATTCGCAATAGGACTTTTTGCTTCTTCATTTCTTGGTGCCTGTATTTTGCCCCTTTCTTCTTCGTATGCGATTTGTGAGGCCTTTGGTTTTGAGAACGGCATTTCAAAAAAGATTAGAGAAGCTCCAATATTTTTTGGACTGTATACTTTGTTGATTGTGATTGGAGCTTTGGTTGTTTTAATCCCAAATCTAAATTTGATTCATGTGATGGTCTTTTCTCAAACTATGAATGGAATACTTCTTCCTATAATATTAATTTTTATGTTGAGATTAGTTAACGATAAGCGACTAATGGGGAAATACGTTAATTCGAGGTTTAACAATTTGGTTACATTTATAACTGCAGGATCTCTGATTTTTTTATCTATTATACTGTTGATATCAGTTGTAAGATAAAAAAAAGCTGGGAGACTTAAAACAAATTAAGAATCCCAGCTTTTAGAGAAATCTAGTTCTTCTTTAGGAGTTTGTGTTTTTTAATAACACCCCAAATAACCTTAGTCATCTTAGTAACAGGAATTGGCTTTTTTCCAAAAACATCTTCTAAGGAATCATCAAGTCCTTTGAAATTAACAGTCATCTTCTTTAATCCACCTCTTGGCATAACAACTTCACCTCCTCGTAAATTGAAAATGTGAGTTTATTATAGTATAATGAAAAGTGGTTTGCAAGGGTTTTTTCTTGTAAACTATAACTTATGTTTAAGAAAATTTTAATAGCCAATCGGGGAGAGATCGCACTTAGAATAATTCGGGCGTGCAGAGAACTTAAAATTAAGTCGGTTGCCGTATATTCTGAGGCCGATTCTGATTCACTACATGTTAAGCTGGCTGACGAAGCGTATTGTATTGGCCCAGCTCCATCCTCACATAGCTACTTAAATATTCATTCAATAATTTCTGCAGCAGAAATCTCTGGGGCTTCTGCAATTCATCCGGGTTATGGATTCTTAGCAGAGAATGCAAAGTTTGTTGAGATTTGTGAAGAACATAATATTAAATTTATTGGACCAAAGAGTTCTGCAATTACAAAAATGGGAGATAAGGCAGTTGCTAAGGAAACAGTTCGATCGGCTGGTGTTCCAGTTGTTCCTGGATCCGATGGAGTAGTAGCGGACGATCTTTCTGCAAAAAAGATTGCAGCTAAGATTGGCTATCCTGTTTTGGTTAAGGCTAGTGCTGGTGGTGGCGGGAAGGGGATGAGAGTTGTAGAGAAAGAAGAAGATTTGTCCCGATTTATGAAGGCGGCGCAGGTTGAGGCAGAAGCTGCCTTTGGTAACTCGGAGGTTTATATTGAAAAATTCATAGTTAATCCGCGCCATATAGAGGTGCAGCTGCTTGCAGATGAACATGGCAATGTCGTTCATCTTGGCGAGCGAGATTGTTCAATTCAAAGACGCCATCAAAAATTATTAGAAGAAGCTCCGTCCCCCGCAGTAAATAAGAGATTAAGGGATCAGCTAGGTAAGGCTGCTATAAAGGCAGCAAAAGCTGTAAATTACTCTAGTGCCGGGACTGTTGAGTTTATCTTTGACTCCAGAGGGCATTTTTATTTTATGGAAATGAATACTAGAGTACAGGTAGAGCATCCGGTGACAGAGATGATAACCAATATTGACATTGTTAAAGAGCAGATAAAGATTGCTCAAGGTGAGCGTCTTACTCTCAAACAGTCAGATGTTAAGTTTAGCGGACATGCGATTGAGCTTAGAATTAATGCAGAAAACCCTAGTAAGAAATTTATGCCATCCCCGGGAGATATTTCAGTTTATCTACCACCCGGAGGTCCTGGCATTCGAGTTGATAGTCACGCTTATACTGGCTACACTGTTTTGCCAAACTATGATTCATTAGTCGCTAAGATAATCGTTTGGGGTAAAAATAGATCAGAAGCCATAGACCGGGCTCGCCGAGCTTTAGAAGAATGTGTTATAGATGGTATTCACACTACAATTCCATTTCATCAAAAAGTAATTGCAAATGAAGCGTTTAATGCTGGGGATGTTACGACCAATTTTATCGAGAAGCATTTATAAATATGGGAAAGCGTACTACTGCTAGGCGATTAGCAATGCAGGCTTTGTTTCAAGCAGAGCTTAGCAAGAATACGATTGACCAGTCATTAGAATATATTTTTGAAAATGATAGTTTCTTAGACGAGACCAAGGATTTTGCAAGAACTCTTGCAGTTGAAACTTATAATAAGAAAGATTCGCTTGATAAATTAATAACTAATTATTTAAGGGATTGGTCGCTTGATCGTATAAGCGGAGTTGATAGGGCGATCTTGCGTTTGACCTTTTATGAAATGCAGTTAAAAGAGAATCCAGAGAATGTTGTAATTAATGAGGCACTAAATTTGGCAAAGAAGTATTCTGAGCCAAATTCAATTAAATTTATTAATGGTGTATTGGGGGCGTATTTAAAAAATGTGGGATAAAGAGCAATTAAAAGAATTTATTACCGATAAGTTGAAAGACAATAAGTTTATTGTAGTGGCCAATCGTGAACCATATATTCATCGTTACGGGGTAGATGGGATAGATTGTATTAAGCCGGCCTCTGGTGTTACGACCTCCCTTGATCCTGTTTTACAAGCCTGTAATGGAGTTTGGGTTGCACATGGTAGTGGTGATGCAGACAAAAAGGTAGTTGATGGTAAAGATAGGGTATCCGTCCCGCCAGATAATCCGACTTACACTTTGCGCCGTGTTTGGATGAATAAAAAAGAAGAAAACGGTTATTATTATGGTTTTTCCAATGAGACCCTTTGGCCCCTTTGTCATATTGTTTATACTAAACCTAAGTTTTGCGAACAGGATTGGGATTACTACAAAGCAATAAATCGACGTTTTGCAGATACCATATTAGATGAAATTGGTGATGGAGAGGCTTTTGTTTTTTTACAAGATTATCACTTAAGCTTAGTTCCTCAAATGATCAAAGAGGCAAAGCCAAATACAAAAGTGGCTCAGTTTTGGCATATTCCATGGCCCAATCCAGAAGCCTTTAGAATTTGTCCCTGGAAAGAAGAGATTTTGGAAGGATTATTAGGGAATGATCTTTTAGGTTTTCATATCCATTATCACGTTGATAATTTTCTTGAAACAATTAACCAGGTATTGGAGGCCAAGGTTGATAAAAGTTCTTCTACCGTTATTTATAAGGGCAGAGAAACACAAATAAAACCGTATCCAATTTCAATTGATTATAAAAAAATCGAAGAATTTTCTAAAACTGATGAGTGCAAACAGATTTCAGAACGCCTAAAACATGATTTAGACCTCAATTTTAAATATTTGGGAATTGGGGTTGATCGTATTGACTACACCAAAGGATTAGTTGAAAAGTTTGAGGCAATTGACCGCTTTTTAGAAAAATACCCGCAATACCATGGTCAATTTACTTATGTTCAAGTTGGAGCATTGAGTCGTATTCATCTGGATAGTTATAAAGAGATCAATGATAATATGAACAACATAGTTGAGAAGATTAATTGGAAGTATTCTTCTGACCACTGGGTTCCAATTGTATTAATCAGAAGACACTTAACCCCAAAGGAATTAATTGGTTTGTATAAATTAGCCGATCTGTGTATTGTCTCCTCACTTCATGATGGAATGAATCTTGTTGCTAAAGAATTTATAGCTGCAGTTGAGTCAGACAAGTCTCTTATTCTTTCTCAGTTTACTGGTGCAGCTCGTGAATTGGCTGATGCCTTTTTTATAAATCCTTATGAGCCAAATGGTTTTGCCGATGCGATAAGGGATGCAATTGAATTGCCTAGAAAGGAAAAAGTAGAGCGCATGAAGCGCATGAAGGAAATTGTTGCAGAGAATAATATCTATACTTGGGCTGCAAAGATTATCCAATCTCTATTAAAAATTAGCTAATGAATAAAAAGATATTCTTATTTCTGGATTATGATGGAACACTAACACCAATTGTTTCTAAACCTCATTTGGCAAGGCTGAGTTCTTCTCGCCGCGCTAAATTAAAAAAACTGGCTCGCAATAAAAACATAAAAATAGCAATAGTTACCGGTCGATCTCAAGAAAATGTAAAATCAATGGTTAAAATACCGGGTATCCATTATATAGGTAATCATGGCTTTAGAATTGACAGGTGGGTTCATCCCAAAGCCCGCATAGCCAAAAAACACATAAAAAAGATTTTGGAGCAGCTCAAAAAAAAGCTTAATAAGATTAAGGGAATCATATATGAGGATAAGGGATTTACAGCAAGTGTCCATTATCGACTTGTCAAGACTAGCGCAAGTGGCAGAGAAGTAATGTCAAATGTTGATCGGGTTTTTGAAGTTTTTAATGAGATAGTTAGTCCATATTTAAGAAAGAAAAAAGTAAAGGTTACCTATGGAAAGAAAATTCTTGAACTTCGGCCTCCCGTATCTTGGGATAAGGGTAAAGCGGTCTTACAATTATTAAATAAAAGTAAGAATAAGAGATATTTTCCAATTTATATTGGTGATGATACGACAGATGAAGATGCCTTTGCCGCCCTAAGTGGTCGCGGACAAACAATTTGTGTGGGGAAAAGGGTGGGGACCAATGCAAAAATGTGTTTGGATTCAATCGAGGCTGTGTATCGTTTTTTTGATACCCTTCTTGAGAGAGAAAAAACTTAATACTTGAAAGTTGGATTATTCTATGATTAAATGGATCGCATAATGGAATCAACCGAGCAGTCTTTTAAATTATCACCTTTCAATAAGTCAAAAAGACCGTTTTGTTTTTTGACTTCATCTGTCTTGGTTATTTTAACCGGTAAAAAAGCACATCATCTTAAAGGGTTTGTTGAGAAGCTTAGAACAATGGATGGTAACGTCATTTTCTACCATATTCATAATTCTTATCGAGAATATCATTTTGCACCAGGTAAATATACCAATGATTTTGCATATTGGATTGGTGAAGCCTTGGGGGAGAGCACCTTAGCTGAGAAGATTGCGAATATTGAGATAGGAGAGTTTACAAGTTTAATAGCGTTAAGAGATAAAATTGTTGCTGTGGTAGAACAGTATTTAGAGTCTGCAGTTGAGATAAGGCGGTCAGCTCCGGGAAAAGAATTTTATTTTTGCCGCAATATAAGCTTTGTCATGCCAACAAAATATGAGGTGAATAGTTTAGATGAGTTTTGTGAGGCAATAAAAAAAGTTGGGATGCGCTCGCTGTATTACCACTTTTTTGAGGCCCGATTACGTTTGGGGCATAAATCAAATGACTTCTCTGAGTGGATCAATAGTGATTTAACTGGATATGATGATTTGGCCGAGAAAATTGAGCGGCTTAATCCCTATTTATATACTTTGGATGAACTAAGAGATAAGATTATTGATTTGATTGAAGAAAAGACAAAATTACCAATAGTGAGGAAAATGAAAAAATGGCTGCACTTAAGTTAGAAGATTACGCAAAGATAATTCGCTCGCAAAATGTGGACGAGATTCATCTTCTGGCTGAGCGGGTTGCGGGTACCACTCTTAAAATGGTCAATTCGACCTTGGTTGGTGGTGGGGTAGCCGAGATAATGAATCGTTTGGTCCCTCTTATTAATGAAGTTGGAGTCAAAACTAAATGGGAAGTTATTAAAGGTAGTAGTGACTTCTTTAACGTTACAAAGGGATTCCATAATGCTTTGCATGGTAACCGAATGGAAGTTAACGATAAGATTTTTGAGATTTTTAATAATACAAATGAAGAAAACAGAAAAAATATGGATTTTTCTGAAGATGTAATAGTTATTCATGATCCGCAACCTGCTCCTTTAATTAAATCGAAGAAGGAAAGTCACGCAAAGTGGGTATGGAGATGCCATATTGATCTTTCTCATCCACAGGACGAGGTTTGGAACTTTTTAAAACAGTACGTTTCACAATATGATGCTTCAATTTTCTCAGCTCCGTGGTTTTCAAAGAGTTTGCCAAATCCTCAATATTTTATAACTCCGTCTATTGATCCCTTAACTGAAAAAAATAGAGAATTAACTAAAGCAGAAATTGATGGTGTTATGAGAAAGTTTAATATTCCAAGAGATAAGCCGATAATTTGTCAAATATCTCGTTTTGATTACTTAAAAGATCCAATTGGGGTAATTCAAGCCTATAAGTTGGTAAAAAAACACGTTGATTGCAGATTGATTTTAGCGGGTGGAGCGGCAACAGATGATCCAGAAGGGGCAAAGGTATTAGATGATGTGCGCAATAGTGCTGATGGGGATCCAGATATCATTATTCTATCGCTTCCTCCTTTTTCTGATTTTGAGATAAATGCATTGCAGCGTGCTTCTGATATTGTTTTACAAAAATCCCTAAGAGAAGGGTTTGGCTTGACAGTAACTGAAGCAATGTGGAAGGGTAAGCCGGTTATTGCAAGTGCTGTTGGTGGAATAACTCTCCAAATTATTCATAATTTTACCGGTATTTTAGTACACTCTATTGAGGGTGCTGCTTATCAGATTCGCTATTTACTTAATAATCCAGAGATTGCCAAAAAGCTTGGTAGTTATGCTAAGGACCAAGTAAGAGAGAAATTTCTAATAACGCGCAGTTTGCGTAATTATCTACTTCTTTTGATTGCGGTTCACCACCCAGGAGAGAACGTCGTACACTTCTAAAATCATTGAAAATAGACCCATTTATTAGTATAATTAGTATATGTTTACAGGTATTATTGAAGAGATCGGGGTTGTTTCTTCTATTATTAATAAAGGACCGCATAAAAAGCTAACTATCCACGCTAAGAAAATTGTATCGGACCTTAAAATTGGGGATAGTATTAGTGTTAATGGTGTTTGTTTAACCGCTGTGAATAAGGGAAGAAATAATTTTACGGTGGATGCGGTAACCGAGAGCCTGATGCTATCGAATATTTCTGACTTAGCAATTGGAAGTTCGGTGAATTTGGAAAGAGCTTTATCAGTAGTTGATCGTATAGGTGGTCACATAGTCTCTGGCCACGTAGATGGAATTGGTGTGTTAAAAGGAAAAATAGATAAGGGAACTCACTTTGATTTTGAAATAGAATTTCCAAATGAGTTTTCTCGTTATATGGTTATGAAGGGCTCTATTGCACTAGATGGAGTTAGTTTGACTATTACCTCAGTTGAAAAAAATAGAATACGATTATCAATTATTCCTCATACCCTAAAGACCACAACTTTGGGGGAAAAGCGTCTTGGCGAAAAAATAAATCTTGAATTGGATATTCTAGGAAAATATGTCGAGAGTCTTCTACTTCGAGAAAAACCACAGGGAGTTACTGAAGAGATGATGTCTAGGGTTGGTTTTATCCCCATCGGAATTGTAGAAAATTGACTAATTCTGCTATGAAATTAAATAAAATAGAAGAAGCCATAAAAGAAATTCAAAGCGGTCGCATGATAATTGTGGTTGATGATAAAAAGCGTGAGAACGAAGGTGATCTAGTTATGGCTGCCTCCAAGGTTACTCCAGAAAGTATTAACTTTATGATCTCAAACGGAAAAGGTTTGGTCTGTGTTCCAATAACAACTGATCGGGCAGTGGATTTAGACCTAAGCCAGATGGTTAAGAAAAATAGTGAACAGATGCGTACCGCTTTTACCGAATCGGTTGATGCTGCATCTGCCTATGGTGTTACTACTGGCATTTCGGCTCAGGACCGAGCAAAAACTATTGAGGTTATTATCAATCCAAAATCAAAACCAGCTGATTTAAATCGTCCGGGACATCTTTTTCCTCTTATTGCAAAAGAGGGAGGAACATTAAAAAGAGCTGGGCATACTGAGGCGGCAGTTGATTTGGCAGTTTTGTCTGGATTATATTCTGCTGGCATTATTTGTGAAATTATCAAAGAAGATGGAAAAATGGCTCGTCTTCCGGATTTAATTAAATTTGCAAAAAAACACAAACTAAAAATAATTTCCATTGCTGACTTGATTAAATATAGAATGAAGAATGAGAAGCTTGTGCGCAGAGTTTCGGAAGTAAAGCTTCCGACAAAATTTGGTTCTTTTAAAGCAATTGTATACGAGGATCTATTGAGTGGAGAACATCACATTGCTCTAGTAAAAGGAAAAGTAGCCGGAAAAAGGAATGTTCTCGTTCGTGTTCATTCCGAATGTTTAACAGGAGATATTTTTGGTTCCTGCCGTTGTGATTGTGGGGAGCAACTAGGAGCTGCGTTAGAAAAAATAGAATTCTCTGGTGAAGGGGTTTTGCTTTATATGAGGCAAGAAGGGCGTGGTATAGGATTGATTAACAAGCTAAAAGCTTATGCTCTGCAAGATAAAGGTTTAGATACGGTTGAGGCCAACCATAAGCTTGGTTTTGCTGCCGATTTAAGAGATTATGGTACAGGTGCTCAGGTCTTAGTTGATCTTGGTCTTTCAAGTATTCGTTTGTTAACAAATAATCCGCGTAAAGTGGTTGGTTTAGATGGATATGGTTTGAAGATTTCTGAGCGTGTTTCACTAGAAATGAAACCAAATAAATTTAATAAAGAGTATTTAAAAACAAAGTCAAAAAAATTAGGACATATTCTAAGGAGGATATAAAATGGTAAAGATAATTGAAGGAGATTTGAGTGCGGCGAAATTAAGTTTTTCAATCGTGATTAGTAGATTCAATGAGGTTGTATCTAGTGGATTACTAAATGGTGCAATCGATTGTTTAAAGCGCCATGGGGCCAGTGAGGCAAATATTACAATTGTAAAGGTTCCAGGGGCATATGAGATTCCACAAGTTGCCAAAAAACTTGCTGTTTCAAAGAAAACGGATGCCGTTATTTGTTTAGGAGCAGTAATTCGAGGAGGAACTCCACATTTTGATTACATCGCTTCCGAAGTATCAAAAGGGGTTGCTCAAGTTGGATTAGATGGCGAGGTCCCAGTAGTCTTTGGTGTTTTAACAACTGATACCTTGGAGCAGGCAATTGAACGTGCTGGGTCAAAGGGTGGGAACAAGGGATTCGATGCAGCTCTCTCTGCAATAGAGTTAGCTAATTTAGCAGAAAAAATATAAAAGAAGGAGTATTTATTGTGGCTAAAGTTTTATTGAAAGGGGTTACCAAGCGTTTTCCGAATGGGGTAGAAGCAGTCAAGGATGTTAATTTAGAGATTGATGATGGGGAATTTTTGGTTTTAGTAGGGCCTTCGGGTTGTGGTAAAACTACAACATTACGTATGATTGCAGGTCTTGAAGAGATTTCCGAAGGAAATATTTATATCGGAGATAGAGAGGTAACTGATGTTCCTCCAAAAGATCGAAACATTGCTATGGTATTTCAGTCTTATGCGCTTTATCCTCACATGAAGGTTTATGACAACATGGCTTTTGGCTTAAAGCTTCGTGGTCTTCCTAAAAAAGAGATTGATGAGAGGGTTGCCCATGCTGCAGGTATCCTAGACTTAGAGCCATTGTTGGATCGTTTGCCAAAACAGCTCTCCGGAGGGCAGAGGCAGAGAGTTGCGGTTGGTCGCGCGATTGTGCGTCAGCCACAGGTTTTCTTAATGGATGAGCCACTTTCTAACCTTGATGCCAAACTTAGGGTTCAGATGCGTGCTGAATTACAAAAATTACATAAAAGACTAAAAACAACCGTTATTTATGTTACTCACGATCAGGTAGAAGCAATGACTTTGGGACATCGAATTTCTGTAATTTTAGATGGAAAGCTTCAACAAGCTGATACCCCTATTAAAGTTTATGGTAATCCGGTCAATAAATTTGTTGCTGGCTTTATCGGTTCTCCACCGATGAACTTTGTTGAGGGAGAATTAAAACAAAATGGAGATGAGGTTGATTTTGTAACTGATGGTTTTAAAATTAAAATTTTAAAAGATTTAGTGGAACATGTAAGAGACTATATTGGTAAACCGGTGATCTTTGGTATGCGACCAGAAAACATTTGGGATAAAGATTCTTCTGCTTGGCTTAAGGAAAACGAAAAGGTAACCTATGAAGCTGAGGTTGATTTTAGAGAATTAATGGGTTCTGAAACATATCTCTATGCCCATTTTCATGAGGTTCCAATTGTTGCTCGGGTCGGTTCAATGGCAGATATAGTTTCTGGATCTAAATTTCCATTGGTTTTTGATTTAAGAAAGATACATATTTTTGACCCAAAGACCTTGAAAGCTATTTTATAAAAAATGATTCCAAGTTCTCTTAAACGTCAAGAACTTAATTTGCCAGAAATGGCCGAGATTGATTTGGTTCGTCATTTTACTAATCTTTCTCGTAAAAACTTCTCGGTTGATACTGATTTTTATCCTCTTGGCTCTTGCACTATGAAGTATAATCCAAAAGTTAATGAAGAGACTGCCGCATTGTCTGGTTTTGCTAAAATCCATCCATATCAAGATGATGAAACGGTCAAGGGAATACTTGAGCTTCTATCTAATTTTAAAAAGTATCTATGTGCCATCTTCGGATATGATGATTTTACTTTGCAGCCTGCTGCAGGAGCTCATGGGGAGTTAACCGCGTTACTCATGATCAAAGCTTATCATAGGGACAAGGGTCAAGGGACAAGGGTCAAGATAATTGTTCCTGATTCATCGCATGGAACTAATCCCGCATCAGTCTCTATGGTGGGATATAAAACGGTTGTAGTTAAATCAGATGCTCGTGGAAATATTGATATTGATGAACTTGCCAAAGTAGTAGGGGATGATACTGCAGGCCTTATGCTTACTAATCCAAATACGCTTGGATTATTTGACGAACATATACTAAAAGTTGCAGAAATTATTCATAAGGTCGGAGGGCTTCTATACTATGATGGAGCAAATGCCAATGCAACTATGGGTATTTGTCGACCAGCTGATTTAGGATTTGATGTTGCTCATTTTAATCTTCATAAAACTTTTTCAACTCCACATGGGGGAGGGGGGCCAGGTTCTGGACCAGTTGGTTTCAAAAAGAAACTTGCTCCGTTTTTACCCCGCGTTCACGCTTTTCACGGGAATGTTAATGTGATTATCAAGGCATACACTTATATTCGCTCACTAGGCGCGGCAGGATTAAAAGAGGTATCGGAGAACGCTGTTTTAAATGCTAATTATATGATGAAACGGCTGAAAGATTATTATTATTTAAAATATGACCGCACTTGCCAGCATGAGTTTGTGATTTCAGGTAAATGGCAAAAAGAAAAATATGGGGTCAGGACTTTAGATATCGCTAAACGTCTAATTGACTATGGTTTTCATCCACCAACTATTTATTTTCCAATGATTGTAGAAGAATCAATGATGATTGAACCGACTGAGACAGAATCGAAGAAAACACTAGATGCTTTTTGTGATGCGATGATTAAAATTGCCAAAGAGTGTGAGACTAATCCAGATTTAGTCAAAAACGCTCCACAAAATGCTCCGGTTAAACGGGTTGATGAGACTCGCGCTGCACGTGAGCCAATTTTAAAATGGAAAAATGGCGATTAACTAAATCACTGCCAACTTCTGGCTTTAATAACATGAAGCTGGATGAACAGCTTTTTATTGATCATGAAGCGGGTAATAATCAATCGACCCTTCGAATTTATGCTTGGAATCCCCCTTGTATCTCTGTTGGTTACTCCCAAGATATGGAAAAGAGTGTTGAACTATATAAGCTTTTTGAAAAGGGATGGGAAATTGTAAAACGACCAACTGGTGGAGGGATTGTTTTTCATAATCAAAGCGAAGTTACTTATTCTGTAATTACTGACTTGGATAATATTGGAGGGGGATTAATTTCATCTTATATGAAGATTTCTGAGGCTGTTGTTTGTGGATTGAATAAAATAGGAGTGAAGGCCGAGATACGAAAGCAGAAAGCCGAAAGCCGTGAGCCGAGAGCTGATTTGTGCTTTTCATACCCAGCTGAATATGAGATAGTTGTCAAAGATCGAAAATTGGTCGGCTCGGCTCAAAAAAGGGGAAAGAAAACCTTATTACAACAGGGTTCTATTTTTGTTAAACATGACTTTGACGATGTGCTCGAACTGTTGAAGAATCCCATAGATCGTGATTTCTATGCTAAACGGGCTATTTCTATTGGAGAGATACTAGGACGAACAGTTAGCTTCGATGAAATTGCTGAAGCTTTAAAAAATGGATTTAAGGAGAAGTTAAATTGCGCATTTTGAAATTAGGATTTTGTATTTGTTTAGTATTTAGTATTTTGATATTAGGATTTGCAGCAGATGCAGCAACTTGGCTAGACCCTTCCTATGACTGGAAAACAATCGAGACCGCTCACTTTTCAATCCACTATCCGAAATATTTGAAGAAAATAGCTACCGATTTTGCGCCAAAGGCAGAAGGAATTCATAGACGATTATCTCCTCTTATGCAGCATGTTCCAACAATGAAGACCAATGTTGTTATAGTTGATAATTATGATATTGGTAACGGTTGGGCTACGGTTTATCCAAACAATTTAATTACCCTCTATGTTACAGGGACCAGTTCTAACTTAAATCCATATAGCTACTCCAATTGGCTAAGCTATGTTTTTACGCACGAATATACTCATATTTTGCATATGGAGATTGTAGAGGGTGGAGCAATAATGTCTCGGCTCTTCTTTGGTCGGGTTCTTTTTCCAAATTTGATTAATCCTGGATATATTTTAGAGGGTTATGCAGTTTATATGGAGAGCCATCATGGAGAAGGTGGCAGAATCTATAATCCTCGTTTTGAGGCCTTAATGCGCATGGATGTTTTGGAAAATAACATAAAAACAATCAGTCAGGCTGGGATTGCAACCATAAAATGGCCTGGTAGAAATTTGTGGTATGTATATGGGGCTTACTTTGTTGAGTATTTGGGTCAGAGATATGGAGAGGATAAATTAGTTGAGCTTAGTCATCAATATGGTGATTATGTTTTATATGATGCAATAGATAATTGCTATCGCAAGATTTTTGGAAAGAGTCTTAATGGATTGTGGGAAGAATGGATCCAAGAGATGAGAGAGAAATATTATGTTCAGAAGGTAGAAATTGAAGAAGATGGACTAACCCCATATGATAAGGTTACAAAAAGTGGCTATTTTAATCTGCAACCGACTTTTGGTAATGATTCTAATACAATATATTATCTTCACCAAGATTTTGAGTCCTATCCCTCTATAAAAAAGCTTAATTTAAATACAAGAAGAGAGGCTAAATTAATTGAGGCTACTTCATTTGACGACAATATGAATTTTGTCTCAGAAAAGTTGGTTTTTTCAAAAATCGCTCCCCATAAAAATTATTATTATTACAAGGATCTTTATATCTACGACTTAAGAAACAGAAAAAATAAGCGCTTAACTTATGGAGATAGAGCTGCTGATCCTAATCTATCAAATGATGGGAATAAAATAGTCTTTGTCAGAATGGATCAGGGGAGCCGCTCTCTTTGGATAATGGATTTGGTTAGTGGTAAGAAATATCAAATAGGAGATACTTCAAAGAATGTCTCCTATTATTCGCCGGTTTTTTCTCCTGACTCTTCAAAAATTGCAGTATCAAAGTGGGAGAGGGGTAGGCAATCAATAGTTTTAGTTTATCTAGAAAACAACCAAGAAACAGAACATATATCAAATGGAATGTGTGGAAATCCTGTTTTTTCTCGCGATGGTAAGTATCTTCTTTTTGATTCCGATCAATCGGGTGTTTCTAATATTTATGCCTATCGATTGTCTGACCATAAAATTTTTCAGGTTACTAATGTGCTTGGAATAGCAACTATGCCAGACGTTTCACCTGATCAGAGTAAAATAGCTTTTGTTAATTATAGCTCAGTCGGTTATGATATTGCGGTGGTGCCTTATAATCCAAGTGGTTGGAGAGAGGTGGATATTCCTGCAATTGCCGAGCATGAGGATATAGAAGAATCTAAGATACTAATGGTCTCAACTCGAGATACAAATTATAATCCAATTCCATCGCTGTTGCCTAAGATTTGGATGCCTTTTTCTGTTACGGATGAAAATGGCAGCCATACCTCTATTTTTTCAATGGGTTTTGATTCCTTGCAGCAACATTACTACCAAGGCCAGATTAGTTATGATTGGACCGCTAATCGTCCTATTTATCAGCTTTCGTATATAAATAATCAATTTGTGCCGCAGATTTCTTTGACTGCAATTGATTATCCAATTGCGTACTCATGGGACAATAGCACCACTACATATTGGGAGCGTTATAAAAATCAATCAGCCAATCTAAGCTTTTCTGATCAGGCTGTCTTTGCAGATTATGATGCTCAGGCTTTTATGGTCGGTTTTGAAAATATTAATTTGTCCAATATAACTACTTTATCTACGATTTCTACTCAGCCAAATTTGGGTGACATTAAAGGAGTTTCTCTTAGGTATACTTATCTTAGTTCAAGGACTTACCAGAAGTCAATTTCGCCAGAAGATGGTATCGATATATCCTTAACTACAAAAATGTTTTCAAAGCGATTGGGGAGTGACTATGATTTTACCAACCATATTGTTTCGTCTAATCAATATTTTAAGACCTTTATTCCACAGCACATTCTGGCTCTTTCCGAAACTGGATTTTTAAGTACTGGCGATCAGTTAAACCAAAGTGATTTTACCTGGAGGTATATTTCGGTTCGTGGATATCCAGCGACAACCTTCCAGGGTACACGTGCTGGGCGAGTCTCTTTGCAGTATCGTTTCCCAATTTCCTATCCTGAATATGGACTGTCTTATGGTTATACCTTCTTCGATCGTATTTATGGAAATCTCTTCTTGGAAGCTGGTGGGGCAACTTATGGGTCTTTTACACAGATGCCATGGAGAAGGTCAGTTGGAGTTGATTTAACTCTAAAGACTTTAAATGGCTTTTCATTCATTCCGATGGATTTTACTTTGACCTATGCTAGAGGATTAGATCAAGGTGGGGAGAATAAGATCTACTTCTCAGTCTCTGGATTGGGATTTAACACCACGATTGGGGAGCGTTTTATTGGTCAAAAATAATATTTTTCAAAAGATTGACGATTACCGCTGGAAAATTCCCAAGTCTTTTAAAGAAGGAATGTTAACTGATGTTATTATTTATACTGACGAAAAAATGCTTCAAGATGTTATTGCCGACAAAGCCTATCTTCAATGTGTGAATGTGGCCTGCTTGCCTGGAATTGTTGGGAGTTCTTTAGGTATGCCGGATATCCATCTTGGTTATGGTTTTCCAATAGGGGGGGTAGCGGCTTTTGATCCGAAAAATGGAGGGATAGTTTCTCCTGGGGGAGTGGGTTATGATATTAATTGTGGGGTTCGCGTACTTCGCACAAATCTTGTGTACAAGGATATTTCCTCAAAAATAAAAGATCTAACCAATGCTTTAGCCAGAGAGGTTCCGGCTGGTGTCGGATCAGCGGGTTCAATTTCCTTATCAGAAAAGGATTTGGATAAGTTATTGGTTGAGGGTGCAAAATGGTGCGTTAAGAATGGGTATGGAGATCAAGACGATATTGAACATACAGAAGAGGGCGGAGCGCTCGCCGGAGCTGATCCGTCAATGGTTTCTGGCCACGCAAAAAAGAGGGGGATGTCCCAACAGGGAAGCTTGGGTTCGGGAAATCATTTTCTAGAAATCCAGGAAGTTCAAGAAATCTTTGACAATGATTCCGCCAATAAGTTTGGTTTGTTTAAAGGACAGATTACTATAATGATCCATTCTGGCTCTCGGGGACTTGGACATCAGGTTTGTACCGATTATATTGGACTGATGAAAAAGGCTGCCCTAAAATATGGAATAAACGTTCCAGACAGACAATTAGCGTGCGCACCGATTAATTCTCCCGAGGGGAAGGATTATTTTTCTGCGATGGCAGCGGCCGCCAACTTTGCCTGGGCTAATCGTCAGATGTTAATGTACAGAACTAAGGAAGCTTTTTCTAAGGTACTCGGGGCTTCTCCTGGGGCTTTGGGAATGCAATTGGTTTACGATGTTACGCATAATATTGCTAAGTTTGAGGAGCATAGGGTCAAGGGGCAAGGGTCAAGGAGATTATGTGTACATAGAAAAGGAGCAACTAGAGCTTTCCCTAATCAGCCGGTTTTGATTCCCGGAGATATGGGGAGATATTCCTATGTGATGGTAGGAACCCAAAAAGCAGTAGATGAGACATTTGGTTCAGTTTGTCATGGAGCAGGTCGCAGGATGAGTCGTCATTCTGCCTTAAAGAATATTAAAGCAACTGAGCTATTAAAAGAATTAGAAAGTAAAGGCATTGTTGTTGCTGCTGCTTCGAAAAGGGGTTTGGTTGAAGAAGCGCCGCAAGCCTATAAAGATGTTGCCGATGTAGTGAAGGTGGTAAATAATTCGGGATTGGCCAAGACGGTTACCAAGATGCGGCCGTTGGGAGTGATTAAGGGATGAGAGAAGCACTCTTTTACGAAAAGCTACAAAATAAAAAAATCCAATGTCATCTTTGTCCCCTGAATTGTCTAATTGCTGATGGAAAAACGGGTGTTTGTAAGGTTCGGAAAAATGAAGGAGGAAAACTTTATTCCTTGATCTATGGGGTTGTCTCATCAATTGCAATGGATCCGATTGAGAAAAAACCGCTCTATAATTTTCATCCTGGAACGCAAGTTTTATCGGTTGGAACATATGGTTGCAATATGAAGTGCGGACATTGCCAGAATTGGGAGATTTCTCATATTGAAGGAGAGCTAAAGCTTGAAGGTGACAATCTATTACTTCCAGAACAATTAATTGATCTTGCCGTGCAGAAAAAGGCTGCAGGAATTGCCTGGACCTACAATGAACCGACTATATGGTTTGAGTATACACTTGATTGTGCCAAACTGGCCAAAGAAAAGGGGTTATATACTGTTTATGTTACCAATGGGTACATAAATTGCGAGCCACTTGATCAAATTGGGCCGTATTTAGATGCTATGAGCATAGATGTTAAAGCTTTTACAAAAGAAGCATACAAAAAGCTTTGTAAAGTTGGGCATTACGAAAAGGTTCTAGAAATTGCAGAAAGAGCAAAAAATAAATGGAATATCCATGTTGAAATAGTGACCAATGTTATTCCAACTATTAATGATGATGAGGCGCAGCTTTCCGGCATTGCAAAATGGATTAAAGATTCTCTTGGAACCGATACTCCCTGGCATGTTTCACGCTTTTTTCCGTATCATGAATATAATAATTTAGAGCCAACCCCAATTGAAGTACTTAAAAAAGCACAAAAGATTGGCTTGGCCAATGGATTAAGGCATGTTTATATTGGTAATGTTTAGGATCTTTTTTTGTAGATAATTGATTTTAAGATATATAGAAATATTGTTATTCCAAAGAGCATAAGAAGAGAAGTGACTTTTGATTTGTCTATAGTGTGTTTAATTGGAGTTCCAATTTTTACAACTTCAAGTTTTTTTGCACGAATGTCTAGGTCTCCACCATGCAAAGGATCAGCTTTATAAAATTTTCCAGTAATTTGAACAATATCTCCTATGGTTTTATAATTACCAAGATAGGTGATTTCGTCTATCAATTTATTCGATCCAACATATATTCCAATAGCGGCATTGTCATCTTTTACATTAATCCAACCGTCGATAATATCACCAACAACCTCTCCTTCGTATGTTATCGTCTTTCCATTGTAGAGGTCTGGGTTAGTTAGGAGGTCATTGCTTGTGACTTGTGCAGCGTTTGCTGTTGTTGATAGGAGCATAAGTGCACAGGTGCATAAGAGCATAAGTGCTAATTTTACTTGTGTGCTCTCCATAGTTACTTCCCCCTCAAGAGCGCTATTGAGAATCCAATTAGCGCAAAGATAGACATAAATTCTAGTCTTCCCAGCCACATCAGGATGATATAGGTTACTTTAAGCCCGCTTGGCATTTGAGGTGAGGTAATGCCAATTGATAGTCCGACATTAGCACAAGCAGAGACAGCCTCAAATGCGGCTGATTCTATTGGATATCCATAGTAAATCCCAATTGCAGTACCTGCAAAGTAAGCAATAATATAAATTAAGGTGATAACTAGGGTTGAACGGATAATTTTGTCGCTTAATACCACATCTTTAATGTGATGGAATTTTTCAACAATTATTGCACCACCAGGGGAGAGGATGCTTCTTATGTTTTGTTTTAGGGCTTTAAATGACAGGGCAATACGTAATAATTTTATTCCGCCAGCGGTTGAGCAGGCGGATCCACCAAAACCCATTGCCAGGATTAGGGCAAATATTCCAAGACTTCCCCAATCCCTAAATTGTGAAGGATAGACAGTCATGTAGCCAGTACCAGAATGAGCCGAAATTATTTGATAAAATCCTTTTCTAAGGATGGAAACAAGATTAGAGTAGGGAATAAATTTTGCAAAAGAGATCAAGGTTAGAATAGAGATAAAACTTACCGATCCAATTAATGTGTGTATCTCGATGTTTTTCTTAAACTCTTTTGCTCTGCCACTCCATAAAGCAAAGTGGAGGGAAAAATTTAATGTACCAAGAATCATAAAGGCAATGGTTACAAGTTCTACTAAAAAACTATGATAGTAGAGAATGCTTTGAGATTGAGGAGCAAATCCCCCAGTATCATAGGCTGCCATAAATATCCAAACACTATGCAGAAGGGATCGAATAATTGACATTCCAAGTTGAGAGAAGAGAATGCTCAAGACTAATATACCAATAAAAAGATAAATAAAGCTGATACTCCAAATAAATCTTGCAGTTTGTATTACATTTGGTAAGATCTTCTCTTCCCGGGCCTCTCCGACATATAATCGATAGGCCCCAGCTGATCCCCTGATTAGAAAAGTTAGTCCTATTACGATTATTCCCTGTCCGCCGATAAACATTATTAGATGTCGCCACATGTTGTGCGCATTTGATAAGTGGTCTAGATTTTGGATTAGGGCCAGTCCGGTGGTTGCAATACCGCTCATAGAATCAAAACAGGCATCAAGAAATGATAGGTAATGTCCAGAATAGAATAATGGTATTGCCCCTAAAAACATTATAATAAGCCAAGAGGTTGATGTTACAACTAGTCCTCCGACCCAGCTTAGCTCCTTATTTGTTTTACATGAAATAATAAGTAGTTCGCCAATTAATAAACAGATAAAAAAGGCAATTCCAAAATCGAGTGCTGCATTCCACTCTAATAAAAACAAACCGGTTAGAAGGGGGATCAACATGGTTAAACCGAAAGCAATAATTATTCTTCCAATATTGAATCCGATAACCTTAAGATCTTCGTTTGAAGGTTTTATTAGCATATTATGCTAAAAACAACTTTTTAATTTGTTTTTCGTTTTCAGGTGTACTAAAAACAATAATAGTATCACCCGAATAAAAGACCGTATTTCCTCGAGGGAAAATACTTCTGTTTTCACGGATTATGGTTGCCAGGATACAGTCTGGTGGTAATTTTAAATCCATAACCTTTTTCCCAACTGATGGTGCATCTGATGCGAGCTTGAGCTCAAAAACAGAGAGATTCCCTTTCTTTAATGAAAGTAGGGTGGTCAGATCTCCCATGCTGGTTTCTTCTTCAATCATTTTGGAGATTATAGTTGTAGATGAAATTGCGTCAATCCCAAGTGCATCAAATGTAATTTGGTTTCTAGGGTTGTTAACCCGTGCAATCGTTCGAGGAACCTTGAATTTTTCTTTTGCCAGTTGCGAGATAATAAGATTATCTTCATCATCTCCGGTTACAGTAACCAGAATATCGGCCTTTTCAATTTTAGCATTTTCTAGGGCTTTGGGATCACAAGCATCTCCTATTACTACCAATATATTATCAATTTCTTCAGCAATGCGCTGTGCTTTTTCTTCGTTACTATCTATTAAAATGACATTGTGACTTTTAAGAGATAGGGTTCGAGCCAAGAATTGTCCAACCTTTCCTCCGCCAACAATTAAGATAAACATCTTATTTTGTCTCCTTATCGTTAGCGAGAACCGCGTTCACAATATAGTTTATCTCTAAACAGTCTTTTCCAACATCAATACAGGTTTTTTTGTTTTCTTTTAGAATAAAGTTGTGGAATATTTCGGCAGAAATAAGTGAAGTACAAATAGTCTCTAGCCCAAATTGTTTAAAGATATTTGCTCTTTCTGGATCATATATTCTAGTTACAACTCTTGGAACCTTAAAGACTCTCTTTGCAACCTGACTAGTCATAATATTTGAGTTGTCGCCAGAGGTTACAGCAGCCAGTGCGTCTGCCCGCTCAATTCCAGCTCGCTTTAAGACTTCTGGGTCAAACCCTATTCCCTTGATGGTTATTCCATTAAATCCAGAACCCAACCTTTTAAACGAAGAAGGTCTTTTATCTACTATGACAACATTATGCCCCTGAGCCGAGAGTCCGATGGCCAGTTGTGAACCAACTCTTCCGCAGCCAACAATTATTATGTGCATATTAAAGGTTTCTCTTTTTTCTTTAAATTAATAATGCCAATTATGATTCCAAGACTTAAGAATGCTCCAGGGGGAAGAATCATGATTATCATTGGTATGTATGATTTTGACAATATATTAATACCAAAAAGTGTCCCCGCTCCAAGTAGCTCCCTTGTTCCGGCAAGTACTATTAGTGCAAGGGTAAAGCCAAGTCCCATTCCAATAGCATCTGCCAATGATCTTACAATGGGGTTACGAGAAGCAAAGGCTTCTGCCCGTCCAAAAATAATACAATTTACAACAATTAATGGAACAAATACTCCAAGCGCTTTGTGCAATCCTGGAAGATAGGCTCCCATTGTTAAGTCTACAATTGTAGTAAAAGTTGCGATTATAATAATAAAAACAGGGATCCTAATTTTCTTGGGGGTAATATTTCTAATTAGAGAGACCAATAAATTTGAGAAAAATAAGACAAAGGTAGCAGCAAGGCCCATTCCAATTCCATTTACTACAGTTGTGGTAACAGCTAAAACAGGGCACATACCGAGCAAAATCTTAAATACTGGATTTTCATCCAAAAATCCCTTGGTTATTTCTTTAAGCAGAGGTACCAAGTGGTTCATCCTCCTTTAGGTGTGTCTTTAATACTCCGGCTGAAATAATATATTTAAAGGCTTCGTCCATTTTGATATCAAGCATTATAACATCGTGTGCAGGAACAAGGACAAGAAAACCAGTTGCTGGGGTTGGAGTATTTGGGACGAATACGTTAATAAGTTTAGTTTTGGCCTTTTTTTCCATCTCGGGTGCGGCATCTGAAGTGATAAATCCGATAGAATAGATCCCTTTACGCGGGTATTCTACCAAACAGACATGGCGAAACTTCTCAGTTGCCTCTCCATGGGTAAAGAGGATTTCATTAATTTGCTTAGCTGCAGAGTAGATACTTTTTACTATTGGTACTCGAAAGAGGAGCTCTTCACCAACCTTGAACATTTTTGCGCCGATAATATAGGAAGCAGAATAACCGGCTACCAATACTATTAGTATGGTTATAACCAGACCCAATCCAGGATAATGTCTTCCAAGCATCATAGTTAAGAAATTACCTAGGATACTGTCGGAGAAGCTAAATATCAGATATATGAGCCACAAGGTAACAAGTAATGGGAGCAAAATGATTAAACCGCGAAAGAAGTTGGCGCTTAGGTCGTTCCAAAATTTTTTCATATGGAAAAAATTATAACACTTGACATATAGGAGTGCAAGGAATATTATGGGCCCTATGAAACCTACACATGCATATATATTAATAGAAGCTCTGCCTGGAAAGAGCCTTGAATTAACTAATGTTATGAGAAAAATTAAGGGATTGACCAATGTTCACTTGGTAACTGGTCCTTATGATGTAATTGCCTATCTAGAAGCCGCGGATTTGAAGGCAATTGGAGATATTATAGTAAAACAGATAAAAAATACCGGTTTTGTTTCAAGAACTGTTACTTGTATAGTTGTAGATGAAGACTAGCTCTTTAGGCTGACCATCCTATTGATTGCAGCAAGATAGGCTTTAACAGAAGCTACGATGATGTCAGTATGTGCTCCGTGACCGGTGAAGATTCGATCATCCTTCTTAATTCTAACAGTTACTTCTCCTAAAGCATCGGTTCCACCGGTAATAGCCTGAATAGTATAATCAACCAATTTAGGTTTCTGTCCTACAATTTTTTGGACAGCTTTATAGGCAGCATCAACTGGTCCAGAACCAGACTCTTTTGCTTCTTTCTTTTTTCCATTATAGATTAAAGAAAGCTTCGCACTTGGTTTTACGTCTGTGCCAGATTTAATCTCAATCTTATCTAGTTTATAAGCCTCTTCGGTTACATAGATTTCTTCAGCAGCAATTGCTTCAAGATCGCGATCTGTAACATCTTTTTTAAGATCGGCAATCTTTTTAAAATTAGCAAAGGCCTTTTCAAGATTTCCTTTCTCAAGAGTATATCCCATATCTTTTAATCTCTTTGCAAAGGCATTGCGTCCGGAGTGTTTACCAAGAACTAATTTTGATTCTTTAAGTCCAATGGACTCTGGAGTCATTATTTCATAAGTCTCTCTAGCGCGAAGAACGCCAGCTTGGTGAATACCGGCTTCATGAGCAAAAGCATTAGCACCGACAATTGCTTTATTCGGTTGTACGATCATTCCGGTCAGATTTGAAACCAGACGACTGGTTTTGTGAATTTCTTTGGTTATTATATTGGTTTCACGAGTAAAGAATTTTTTTCTTGTTTCAAGATTCATCACAATCTCTTCTAACGATGCATTTCCAGCTCTCTCGCCAATACCATTAATAGTGCATTCAACCTGAGTTGCACCTGCACGGACTGCCGCAAGAGAATTAATAACTGCAAGACCAAGATCGTTGTGGCAGTGCACAGAAAGATCAATATCTTTAATTTCTGGGACGTTTTTAATGATATCTTCTATTAACTGTCCAAATTCCCACGGGGTAGTGTAGCCAACAGTGTCGGGAACATTAACAGTTGTTGCTCCAGCTTCAATTACTGCTTTTATTATCCTATAAAGAAATTTCTTTTCTGATCTACCAGCATCTTCTGCAGAAAATTCGATATCTGGGCAGAATGATTTTGCGTATTTAACCAGTTCAACCGCTTGTTTTACTACCTGATCTGGTTTCATGCGTAGTTTCTTTTCCATATGAATAGGAGAGGTGCCAATAAAGGTATGGATTCGGCTTTTTTCCGCTGGCTTGACTGCTTCAGCTGCACGTTTAATATCTTCTTTCTTACAGCGAGCAAGTGAGCAGATGATCGGTCCTTTTATTTTTTCAGCAACCTGTTTTATCGATTCAAAGTCACCAGGGGAAGCAATTGCAAAACCGGCTTCGATAATATCAACATTAAGACGAGCTAACTGCCGGGCAACTTCTAGTTTTTCTTCAATATTGAGAGATGCTCCAGGACATTGTTCTCCATCACGAAGGGTTGTGTCGAATATTTTAATTTTTCTTGTCATATCGATATTATTTTAGCACATTTAGCCACTAATGCTAATATCGGAGACTAAAAGAGTAGGGGATGCGATACTTCCGAACCAGCGCAGATCGGATCCGACAGCTTCGATTTTTTTCAATAAATTAAATAAATTTCCGGCAATAGTTATTCCGCGTACCGGTTGATCGCCCAAAAGTCCAACAGCACCGACTGAAAAGTCACCTGAAATTGGATTGATTGTATGTAATCCCATTAATCGAGTAACCAATAAGTATTTTGGGGAGACTTTGATAAGTTCTTTGCCCGGTTTAATAAAAATATTAGTTGAACCAATCGATGGGACACTTGAATAAGAACGAGATGCGTTACCGGTTGATTTTACTTTATCCTTGGCTGCAGTGTAAGTATTGTAGAGATAGGATTTTAAAATACCGTCTTCAATTACTATTGTCTTTTGAGTTGCAACTCCTTCTCCATCAAAAGGGGCAGAGCCGATTGCATCTTTTAATCTTCCATTATCTTCAATTGTAATCAGTTTTGAACAAACCTCTTGACCAAGTTTTCCCATAAAAAGTGATTTGCCTTTTTGGACAGCTTCGGCCCCGACCATGCCAGCGATTATTCCAAGTATTTGTACTGCGATTTTTGGTTCAAGGATTAAATTAATCTTTTGTGCCGGGATCGGTTTTGCTCCTAAATTTCTAACAGCATTTTTTGCAGCTTCCTCTCCGATTTTTTGGGCATCAAGTTTGTCCCATTTTAAATTTACATCAAAACCAAACCCATCTTCTGCTGATCCATCCTCTTCTGCAATTACATCGCCTGCGGCAGAACAATGGTTACCTTTGTATTTCAGATTTAATCCATTTGAATTGGCTATTTCAACTTCATATTCAGAATCAGAATATGATATGTTTTGAGTCTTTTTAATTCTTTTGTCAAAGTCATGAGCAGTTTTTTCGATTTTCATTGCAAAATCTATTTTTTCTTGGGTAGATACTTTGTTGATTTTTGGATCAAATATTTTTTCTTTAAATATGGGTATGGTTTTATGGGTTGGTAGAAGATTAAATTCATCTGGTGCGGTGCTTTTTGAATTAGCGATGGCTTGTTCAATTGTATCGTCTACTTGTTCAAGGTTTGAGGTATAAGCAAAACCGAGACGTTTATCTTTTATAACACGAATTCCAATTCCACTGGTTTTGCTTGAATCAAATGTTTCTACTGCTTGATTGTATACTTCGATTGATGTTGAGGTCCCTTTTGAATAAACAATTTCAACTTCATCCGCCCCCATCTTTTTCGATTTAGAAATCAAAGTTGTTAGTTGTAAGTTGTTAGTTGTAGGTTGATTCATTGGCATTGTACGGCAGTGATTGCGGTAATGTTCACTACATCATCGACCGAACATCCGCGAGAAAGATCGTTAACTGGTTTTTTCTCTCCCTGAAAAATAGGACCAAGGGCCGTTGCTCCGGCTAATCTCTCTGTTAGTTTGTATCCAATATTTCCGGAATCTAAATCTGGGAAGATTAAAATGTTTGCAGCTCCTCCCAGCGGGCTTCCTGGAGCTTTGCGATTTGAAATAGATGGAATTAGAGCCGCATCAAGTTGGAGTTCTCCATCAAGAGTTAGGTGTGGTTTTAGCCCTTTTGCTATTTTAGTTGCTTCAATTACTTTGTCGGCATCAGGATGAGTAGCAGATGTTTTAGTTGAGAAAGAGAGCATTGCGACTCTAGGTTCTTTGCCGGTTAATTTTACAAATGAATCAGCAGTACAAATTGCGATCTCGGCCAGTTCTTTTGCATTTGGATTGGGGTTTACTCCACAATCAGCAAAGAAGAGCATCCCATTCTCTCCATATTGATGTTTTGGAGTTAGCATTACAAAGAAACTCGAAATAAGTGATATGCCATCTGCTGTTCCAATACAGTGTGCAGCTGCTTTAATTGTGTTAGCAGTAAAGTTGACAGCGCCGGAGACCATTCCATCGGCATCATGCTGATCTACCATCATTGCGGCAAAATGAGGAGCATCTTCTAGTAAAACCATTTTTGCTTTTTCAAGAGTCATACCTTTGTGCTCGCGCTTCTTTTTATATTCTGCTACGTACTGATCAAGTTTACTCGATATTTCAGGATTAACAATTTCAGCAGCTGATATGTCGGCATTGTTTTGAACGGCCAGATTTTTTATCTTGCTTTCATGTCCAATTAGAACAACTTTGGCTAATTTGCTTTTTTGGATTATTGCTGCGGCTTTTAGGATTCTTGGATCATAAGATTCGGCTAACACAATTTTTTTATGAAGAGCTTTTGATTTAGTCCAGATATCTTTGATGAAGTTCATTTTGGAATCTTAACATATTTTTAAGAGGTCTTCTAGGTCATAGATGTTCTTCTTTTTTGATAATTCGAGTAGTTTGAACCAAAATTGATAGAGGGTTTCAACATCTCCCAAGGCTCGATGACGATTTTGGGCGGAAACATTAAAGTGTTTGGCAACAGTGTGGAGTTTGTGGTTATAGAGTTGTGGTAGAAACAGACGTGAAATCTTTAAAGAGCACAAAATTTTATTGTCCAAATCTTTTTTATTCAGTTTTAAATGATGCTTAATAAAGGGAATATCAAAATCGGCATTATGGGCAACCAGATAGTGTCCTTTTATAAAACTTAATAACTGAGGAATGATATCAGAGAAGGGTGGTTTGTCTTGTACCATTTCGTCGGTTATTCCGGTTAGCTGGGTTATTTGATAAGAGATCTTTTGTCTCGGTTTAACTAGGGTGTTAAAAACATCGACAACTTCTTTGTTTTTGATTTTTAGTGCTGCAATTTCAGTAATTTCATGTTTTTCTGGATCAAGGCCGGTTGTTTCGATATCTAAAATTATATATGGATGTTTTTCTAGTTCATTTACTTTCTCACGGGCGTGCCGGAGGAATTTATATTCCTTTTCTAATTTTTGAAATTCAGGGTTTGATAATAAATCTGCTATCATTTTTTGAAATTTCAGAATACAACAATTTGTATGGGTTCGTCAAATGGTAATTAGTTCGTATTTTCTTGTTCCCATCCCGATCTCTTCTGCATAGTTTAATTGAATAGACCAATCGGCATTAGGCCACAAGGTTTTGAATTTATCTTGGGATTTAATTCTTCCCTCTGTTTGATTAACGAGGTCAACCGAGGCCTGATCAATTGCGACTGGATCAAATGAAGCTAGTATTCCAATGTCTGGTACAATTGGCTCATCGTTATGATCATAGCAATCACAATTTGGCGAAACATCAGTTATAAAATTAATATAAGCGGTTTTTCCAGCCTTTGATTTTACTCCGCCATAGGCGTATTCAACTAGTTTTTCTTGAACTAGAGCAGGGGATCCGACCCAACAAGAGGTAATGGTCTGTTTTTTCTTACAAGTATCCTTTGCTTTGCAATTGTCACAGTCGGAGTGCATTTCGAGTTTACCTTTTCTGGTTCCAAGTCCCATCCCTAAGTTTTTCAAAGCTCCTCCAAAACCAGTTACATTATGTCCCTTAAAATGGGTAAGAGCAATTAGGGCATCTGCTCTTTCAACTACTCCGCCAAGATAGACCTCTTTAAAATGCTTAAGATTTACCTTAACAACAACCGAGTCATCTTCTTCTGGAATTACTACATTAGAAAAACCGTGATCTTTTGCGACTTGAAGATGTGTTTTTGTGCTATTGCGTGGACCAGAATAGAGTGTATTACAATCAGTAAAAAAGGGCTTTGCTCCTGATGCTTTTAGTTTTTCGCTTATAGCGGCTACCCTATCTGGTTTTATATAAGCTGTATTTCCAGGTTCACCGAAGTGGATTTTAAGTGCGACTGAATCATTTGGAGAAATAATCTTTCCAATTTCTGTAGCATCGAATAATTCAGATACTTTGGTTATGTCTTTTGTGAAGAAGACTTTGCTATTTTGATTCAAGGCTTAGTTCTCTGACTTTCTTTAGGTAATCGAGTGCGTTTTTAACTTCCTGCATATCTTGCCAAGTGTTCCATTTAGGAGATCCTTTGGTTTTTTGCGGATTACGCAGAAGATAAGATGGATGAAAGATCGGCATAACCGAGACATTCGGATATCCTTCTAGTTTGAACCATTTACCTCTGATTTTTGAAATCGGCTCCTTAATTTTTAAAACATTTCTTACAGATGGAGTACCGGCTAAGAGTAATATCTTTGGTTTTACTAGTTTAAGTTGTGCTTCAAGATAAGGCCAACAGGCTTCTTGTTCTGATGCTAGGGGAGCGCGATTATTTGGTGGTCGGCATTTCAAAGTATTGGCAATATAAATATTATCAGGACGTTTAATTCCGACCGATTCTAGGATCTGGGTTAGAAGTCTACCTGAGCGACCGACGAATGGCAGGCCTTGTTCATCTTCATCTGCTCCTGGAGCTTCTCCGATTAACATAATATCTGATGGGACCGGTCCATGACCGAAGACGACTTTGTTTCTAGTTTTAGAAAGGGGGCATTTTTGACATGTTGAAGCTATTTTCTCGACTTCAAGGTATGAGAGACTTAATAAATCTGTTTCTTTATTAAAAAGGTCCATGTTGAGTACAATAATAGCATAGGGGATAGGGTATAGGGAATAGGGTATTGGAAAAGAAATTAAGTGAAATTTTTGTAAAAGTATAGCGAAAAAAAAGTATGGGAATAACACCGATTGCATTAAAGGGAGAGACGAAAGCATATGAGAGGAGATCTCCTCTAACACCAGCAAGGGTTGGAGTCATTGTTAGTCAATTGAATCAACCGATGGTAGTTGAAGCCTCTGATACTCGTATCTTTCCAAATTCTGAATTTCAAGAGGCAGGAGCAACGGTTGTAGAAAAATTGGGTCCAGAGCATCCATTTGTGCTTGGTGTAAAAGAAATTCCAGAAGGAGCTATTTTGCCCGGAGTTGCTTATGGAGTTTTTAATCATGTTGCAGATGGGCAGCAATATAATATGGCGATGCTCCAGAGAATGATTGATTCAGGAGTAACCTTGTTTGATCATGAGTATGTTACAGATGATGATGGCAATAGGGTGGTTGCCTTTGGTGAATACGCTGGTATGGCTGGAATAATTGATAGCTTTTGTGCTTTAGGGCAAAGACTTGATGCACTATGGTGTAGAGAAAATCCGTTTGCACATTTATTACAAACAATACATTATGATGGAAATTTATCTCTAGTACAAGAAATTTTGGAATCAGTCGCAGCTAAAATAAGAAGAGATGGAATGCCACGCTATGCTTCTCCCTTTGTTGTTGGATTTATTGGTGCAGGTAGAGTTGCACGAGGTGCTTGGAAAGTTTTTGATGCAATGAAGCCTAGGACAATTACGCCGGAAGAGTTATTGAGTTCTTATCATCTTTTGTCTGCTAGGGAGGTTTATAAAGTTGTTTTGGAAGAGAGACATACTGTTGGCTTGACTGATGGTGATGGATCTGACTTTGATCTAAGACATTATCGTGCGAATCCTTCTCTCTATACTTCTTTAGTTGGCAAATATTTAGACCATATTACAGTTTTAGTAAATTGTATTTTGTGGAACAAGGGACAACCTCAATTGGTTACCAGGGAAGATTTGTTGCAACAATCTCGTAATCCAATAGTAATAGGGGATATTGGATGTGATCCAGGTGAGGATGGTCCGATTGCGGCAACTTTGATAGAGACCGATATTGGTAATCCGTTTTTTGTTTATAATCCAATTAAGAATGAAGCCAACCTTGGGGTTAGGGGGCCTGGTCATCTTGTGTATGCGGTTAGCAATGCTCCAACCCAATTACCATTGCAGGCATCGGAAGGTTTTGACCGGCAGCTTTTTCCTCTTATTAGAAGAATGGTAGAAGCTGGAAATATTTTACAAATTAGTAGCTGGCCCCCAGAACTTCAACGCGCTGTTATTTTGGATCAGGGTCAACTGGTTGGTCAATTTGCAGATAATCCTCATATTCGAAGTGGTTTGGCTAGTTTGTTGGGATAGAGTACAAGAGTTGAAAATTGTCATATAAGAAATATTATGTCTAGTTGGGGCAAGGGGCTCTCCACCATCCCCAAAAACCACCCCTTCCGATTTCATCGGAACCCGCCTACGGCGGGCCGTAACCCCAACCCCTCCCTTTAGTGACGGCAAAAAGCTTTTTTGTAAGTACAGAAAAGAAAATATAATGTTAAGGGTGTTTTCAATGGGGTGTTACCCTGTTTTCGGGGTGGGGAGGTGAGCTGCGTAGCGATTCTGAGCAGAGCGAAGAAAGCGGAGCAGCGAGGGATCTTGAAAACACTTGACTTTCTTTGTTACTTTCTTTGGTCAAGCAAAGAAAGTAAGATAAAAAATAATTAGGGTTTACATAATATTTCTTATGCGAAGTGTGAAAAATATAAAACGAGCCCGACAGGATTTGAACCTGTGACCTACAGATTAGAAATCTGTTGCTCTATCCAGCTGAGCTACGGGCCCATCTTCGTTTTACTATAACCATGTTATCAAATTACTATGTTAAAATAAAGAGTCATGTTTACAATGTTTATTTCTGCAATATTATTTGGAATAATGGCCTTTATGGTGAAGGTCCTAACTCTTTCTATGCCGCCAGAGCTAATTGTATTTGCTCGCTTTTTTATCGGTGCATTAACTGTCTTATTTTTTATTTTAATAAAGTTTGCGAAGTTAACTTTTAACAATAAACCGCTTTTAATTTTTCGGGGTGTTGTTGGATCCATTGCAATTGTCTTTTACTTTAAGGCAGCAAGTTTGATTCCAATTTCCGATACCATTGTTCTGCAATTCACCTATCCGATCTTTGCGACTATTTTTGCCGCTATTTTTTTGGAGGAGAAACTTAAAAAAAGATCTATCTTTGCAATGCTAATTGCTTTTATTGGGATTGTTTTGGTTGCTAGCCCGGTTTTTAATCAGTTTAATATGGGATATGTATTTGGAATTATTTCGGCCATATTGGCTGGAGCTGCAATTGCTTCGACTAGAAAACTTAGGAGAGGAGAGGGTTCCTGGTCAATTATTTTGTCTTTAATGATTTGTGGAACAATTATCGGTTTTACTTTAAGTGCTTCGAATATGGTTGTTCCGGATATAAATGGTATTTTATTATTATTTGCAATGTCAGGGGTTGCGACACTTGCCCAACTCCTACTTATTTATTCATACAAAGTTTGCGATGTTATGACCGGGACTACTATTTCAATGGCCACTGTTCCGGTAACTGTTTTTTTAGCAGGATTATTTCTTCACGAGACTATGAGCTTAACCTTTGCAATCGGAACATTTTTAATAATTAGCAGCATCTTTTATATTCTTCAAGTTTCTCATGCCCACGTCTAATTAGCCTGAAATTTTTTTGTTTTTCTGCAGAAGAATACCTATGGGAAGTGTGGCATCGCCAAGATCATTATCTAGAATAAATAAATCGTACAGAAATAGGTATAGATTTACTGTAAGGGGGGCAGAATATACTGAGGGGAGTAGAATTGATCAGTCACTTGCGTTAAAAATATTGCAAAGATTTGATAGGCGAGTTGAGTTAAATATCGGGATGCATACCAATCCATCTATTCTTTCTATTCCAGAGAAAGTTTCGGTATCAAGAAGAGAGGTCTTAGAAATGGCTCAAACTAGGGAAGCAGCCGGTTTATTAGAGAGGTACGCAGGAACTTCGGTTTTATTAGAGGAAAGGTTGATAATCAGGGAAAGAGGACTGACTAGGGATGTTGCGCGTGAAATTTTTAATAAGAGAAAAGATTTTAGAGGTGCATTTAACTTGCCGCACCTTGAACACAGAGAGGCTGCCGTTACAATTGGTTTAACCGATCTCTTGGTCTCTGCAATGGCAGAAGAAGCATCTTGGGAAATATTTATCTCAAAGGGCCATCAGGATGGTGATAGATGGGTTAATCCTAATCCTCTCGCCGTGGTTGATGCTGAAGCTGCTATCGGTTTTTTAAGACAAGCTGTTTAAACTTTCTTAGTGCTTTTCCTCGATGACTTAGTCTATTTTTTGTTCTAGATGACATTTCGGAAAAAGTTTTTTTATATCCCTGTGGAACAAAGACCGGGTCATAACCAAATCCCTTGTTTCCTTTCATCTCAAGAATAATCTTTCCTTTACAAACGCCCTTTACCGTTTTTACTCTTCCATTGGGATAAGCAATGGCTATTACGCAAACGAATTGAGCTCTGCGGTTTTTGCTGTTTTTCATAACGCGCAATAATTTTTTGCAGAATTTTTCCGAAGTTGGGTTTGGTCCAGCAAAGCGGGCTGATCTAATACCCGGTTTTCCATCAAGACATTTTACTTCTAATCCAGAGTCATCGGCTAATGATGTTTGTCCAGTTTTTTTGAGGGCTGCTTTTGCTTTTTTAATTGCATTTCCTTCAAAAGTCTTTTGATCTTCTTTGACCCTTATAGCTTGACCCTTAACCCTAACTTTTAGTATCTGTTCAATTTCTCGAAGTTTGTGCTTATTGGTTGTGGCGACAACGATCACTTAAGAGCCTTAGCTCCAATATCTTTGCGGTAGTGCATTTTATCAAATTTGATTTGTTTTATGCTGTCATAGGTGATTTTAATAGCTTCTTCTAATGGTTTTCCAAGACCAACCACTCCCATAACTCTTCCTCCAGAAGTTACTATCTTGTTTCCTTCAAGTTTTGTTCCAGCATGTAGAATAATTGAGTCTTGATTCCCTTTAGAGTTTTCTAAGCCTTGAATTTCGATTCCCTTTTCATATTTACCCGGATATCCACCAGCGGCAAGGACAACACAAACAGCAGAGCGGTCATCCCATTCAATCTTAATATCGGATAGTTTCTCATCAACTACTGCCATAATTACTTCCAAAAGATCGTTCTTCATTCTTGGCAATATTGCTTGTGTCTCTGGATCACCAAGACGACAATTATATTCTAGTACCATCGGACCCATCGGGGTAATCATTAATCCGCAGTAGAGAACTCCTTTGTAATTAATCCCCATTTCTTTTAACCCGGCCAAGGTTTTCTTTAAAATATTTTCTTCTATTTCAACTAACAATCCCCGATTAACAATTGGGGCGGGGGAGTAGGCTCCCATTCCTCCGGTATTCGGTCCTTTATCGTTATCAAAGACCTGTTTGTGATCTTGAGAAGTTGCAAGTGGAATAATTGTCTTTCCATCGGTTATTGCAATAATCGATGCCTCCTGTCCCCTTAACCATTCTTCTACTATTATTTTTTTGCCTGCTTCACCAAACTCATTTTTAATTAGAATACGATTTACGGCGTCTTCTGCTTCTTTATAGTTTTGGGCAACAATTACGCCTTTGCCTGCAGCTAGTCCATCTGCTTTTATAACAATTGGAGTACCAGCTTTTTTAATGAATTTTAGGGCGTCTTCTGCTTTTTCATAGGCTATGGCCTCAGCAGTTGGAATATGGCTGGTTGTTAATACCTTTTTTGAGAATATTTTAGATCCCTCAAGTTCCGAAGCTGCTTTATTTGGTCCAAATATTTTTAACCCAACTGCTTCAAATTCATCAACAATTCCAAGGACCAATGGTACTTCTGGCCCAACTATCGTTAGGTCGATCTTGTTGTTTTTAGCAAATTCTTTTAAAGCGGAAATATCACTTGCCGCGATTGCCACATTTTCTGCAATTTCGGCAGTTCCGGCATTTCCGGGCGCGCAATATAGCTTTGTCAGCTTTTCGCTTTGTGTTATTTTCCAAGCCAAAGCGTGTTCTCTACCGCCGGAGCCGATAATTAGTACTTTCATATTATGTTTTTTCCTGATAGCCCTAGGAAGGCTTAATGTCTATTAATTTTAATTGAACTCTTTCAAACCCATTCCACTCGTTACATTCTAAATTATATAATAAGTCGTATCTTTTTGAAAGGCTCAAGGACTCCACCAGATGTCCTAGGCCAAAGCCGATGGTGTCAATTCCATTAAATCTTGCTTTAAGGTGCAATCCATTACTTCCAACTTTTTTTAGCTCTTCCAGTTTCATTTCTTTCGATATAAAGATAGGAATTTCATTTCCTTCTCCAAAAGGAGCCAGCAAATCAATCTCTTTGGCCAGATTTAAGGTTAGATTTTCTGTTTGCAGATTTCCATCTATTATAATATGTGGTTTAAGTTTATCGGGAGTTAGAAATTGGTCTGCTTTTTTCTCAATTGTTTTACAAAAAGAATCGTAATCGTCTAGATTAATTTCAAAACCAGCTGCACAGGCATGACCACCAAATGAAGTAAATAAATCTTGGCATTCGAGTAGAATTTGATAAATGTTGATTTCATCTACTGAGCGAGCAGATCCGCGACCGACTTCTCCCTTAGACCCAATCAAAATAGCCGGACGATAATACTTATCTGCCAGCTTTGAGGCGACAATGCCGATTACTCCGGGATGCCAGTTGTCTCCCTTTAATACTAAAACTTTTTTGTCATCAAGTTTTTCTAACTCTATTTTTGCAACAGCCTCATCAAATATTTTACTTCCGATGTTTTGTCGGTCCTTATTAATCGAATTTAGTTGTTCTGCTATGCTTTGTGCCTCATCTGGGCTTTGAGCTGTTAGAAGATTGAGCGAAATTGATGCGTGCTCTAGTCTTCCGGCAGCATTGATTCTGGGGGCTATGGCAAAGTTGACATGTCTTATTGTTACATCGCCGCTTACTCGAGCTGCCTCAACCAGATGTTTTATGCCTAGGCGCTTCTTCTTGTTTAGAATTTTAAGTCCGGCTGATGATAGGACACGATTTTCTTCAGTTAGAGGTACCACATCGGCAATTGTTCCAAGTGTAACCAGGTCTAGTAAGTCGGTTAGAAATAAATTGTCTTTTATTTTAGCTTGTCTTAAAAGCGCCCAAACAAATTTAAAAGCTACCCCAACTCCAGCTAGACTTTTTGACGGGTGATCTTCTTTTATTAGTTTTGGATTAACAATTGCAATGGCCGGTGGCAGCTCTTTTGGTATGTTGTGATGATCTGTTACGACAACGTCAATCCCAAGACTATTTGCAAATTCAATTTCTTTGAGGTTGCTAACACCACAATCAACAGTAATAATTAGATTGGTATTCTCTTCTTTGGCTTTTTTTATCGCTTCAATATTTAGAGAATAGCCTTCATTATAGCGATAGGGGATATAGTGCTTTGGTTTGGCTCCTAAGAATTGTAGTGTTTCAAGAACAACTACTGATGAAGTTATTCCATCAACATCGTAATCCCCATAGACTAAGATGTTTTCTTTATTTTTTATTGCAGTTAGAACCCTTTTCGCTGCTTTTTTGATGTTTGGAAGATCAAAGGGATCACGCAGGTTAGCTAAGCGTGGTCGAAGGAATTCTTCTGGTTTATCAATATTACGATTTAGTATGATTTGAGCAAGGGGGGTGGATATTTTTAGTCTCTTTGCTAGCTCAAAACTTTTTTCCTGGTTCTCGGGAAGCAGGACCCATTTTTTCTGCACCTTAGTCTTTTTTGACCAAGATCAGTTTTTGTCCGTATTCAACTGGTTTTGCGTTATCAAGTAGTATCTTTACTACTTTTCCAGAGACCTCTGACTCGATTTCATTGAACAATTTCATTGCTTCAACAATGCAGACTACTTTTCCTGGAGATACCTGATCTCCAACGGCTATAAATGGAGGAGAGTCTGGAGACGGTGATTTATAAAAGGTTCCGACCATGGGAGAGGTGATTGCGACCAGGCCTTCTTCTTCGGCCTCTTTTCGGCTGTCTTCGACTATTTCTTCAACCTTTTTAGGTGAGGTTGTTGGAGAAATAGCTGGGTTAGGAAGATGGGAGGTAACAGGTACTGTGGCTCCGAATTCTTTCCGAATTTCGTATTTTACCCCTTTTTCTTCTATTACTAATCCGCTAATGTTTTCGTCTTTAACAATTCCAATAAGCTTTTTTATTAAGTCAAGATTTACCATTATGCCCTCCCTAAATATTTGTTTTCCTGGGTATTAACCAATAATACATCTCCGATTTTAACATGAAAAGGGACAGAAATTGTAGCTCCAGTTTCAAGTGTGGCCGGTTTGCCGCCGGAAACGGTATCTCCTTTGAATCCGGGAGCAGTTTCTGTAACTTTCAATTCTACAGTAGTTGGAAGATTTACCTCAAGAGCTTCTTCCCCATACATTGCGATATCAACAATCATCTCTTCTTTTAGATATTTGACTTCGTTTCCAATCTGCTCTTTGGTTAATGCGATTTGATTAAAATTTTCTTGATCCATAAAATTATAGAGTTCATCATCGTGGTATAAATATTGCATTTTGCGGTAAGCGATGTGGGCACGTTCGAATTTTTCCCCCACATTAAAGGTGTCTTCTATAATAGATCCGGTACGGAGATTTTTCATTTTAAGGCGAATTCTAGCCTGCTGTGCCCATTTAATATGATCATACTTAACACAGCGGAAGATGTTTCCTTTGAATTCAAAGGTGACGCCTGGTTTAACTTCATTTATTGCAATAGACATTAATTAAAATTTTAACATAGTGAATTGACTTGGGCAATAGTAATAGATAGAATAGCCGTATTATGAATATAGCAATCGTTGGTTTGGGGCTTATCGGTGGATCAATTGGGTTAAGGGTCAAGGGTCAAGGGTCAAGGGTCATCGGGATTCCTCGACGGGAGGAGACCATAGATCAGGCGAAGATGAGGGGGGCGATTGATGAGGGGTCGTTGGATATTTCCAAAGTTTCTGAAGCAGATATTATCTTTATCTGTACGCCGATTAACTTAATAATTCCTAAACTAAAAGAAATTACTCCACATCTTAAAAAGGGTGCTGTAGTTTCCGATGTTGGAAGTTCGAAAGCAGAAATAGTAAGAGAGGCTCAGGCCTTAATGCCAAAAGGAACCTATTTTGTTGGTGGACACCCGATGGCTGGATCTGAGAAGGTTAAGCTTGTTTCAGCCGATGCCAATCTTTTTGAGGGAGCTGCTTGGATATTAACTCAAACCAGCAAGACTTCCCAAAAAGCCCTACAAAAACTAGAAGAGCTCATTTCAGATATGGGGGCAGATGTTTTGGTGCTGGATCCTAAATTGCATGATTTGACTGTGGCTGGGATTTCTCATATGCCGCTTGCGATAGCTGCTGCTTTAGTTGGTACCGTAGAGGAAGCCAAAGAGGGAAAAGAAGAGATGCAAAAGTGTGCCTCTTCTGGATTCCGTGACACAACTAGAATTGCTTCAGGAGACCCGGAGCTTGGAGTCGATATGTTTATTACTAATAAAAAGGCAGTATTATCCCAAATAAAAACATTTAAGTCATCGCTCTCTAATTTAGAAAAAGCAATAAAAGAAGGGAATAAAGAACAAATTTCCGCATTATTAAAAAAAGCCAAAGATTTTAGAGATGAACTTTTTAGAGCAACGCCAACGGATGGTTGAGGAGCAGCTCTGCTCCCGCGGAATTAGTAGTAAGAATGTTATAGATGCCTTTTTAACAATTCCTCGAGAAAATTTTATCCCAGAAGAAAATAGGGCAAGTGCCTATTACGATGGAGCTCTTCCGATCGGAGAGGGTCAAACTATTTCGCAGCCATACATGGTTGCAATAATGACCGAGCTTTTAGAACTAAACAAAAATTCTAAAGTCTTGGAGATAGGTACCGGATCCGGATATCAGGCCGCAATTCTCTCTCTGCTTTGCAAAGAAGTTATTACAATGGAGCGTATTCCTTTATTGGTATCTCAATCTCAGAAAAAATTTATGGAAATGGGGTATAAAAATATTTCAGTTGTAAGTGGCGATGGAACAGAAGGGTATAAGGTTGAGGCTCCTTATGATGCAATAATTGTTACTGCTGGTGCTTCAGAAATTCCACCTTCGCTTATTGATCAACTAAAAAATGGGGGACGGCTGATTATTCCAGTCGGAGAGAGATGGCTCGAAAATAAAAATAAAAGATTCGGTTCAATGTGTTTTTGTCCCTTTAGTAGGTAAATATGGATTTAGCAAAGACTAATTGTGTGCTATATTTGTACTTATGAAAAACCTTCAAATTAAGCCAAGTAAATTACTAAAAGGTGAGATACATGTTCCGGGGGATAAATCAATTTCTCATCGTGCAGTAATGTTAGGGGCGATTGCTTCTGGCGAAACTAAGATAGAAGGTTTTTTGGCGGGAGAAGATTGTTTGGCTACGATTGATTGTTTTAAAAATTTAGGAATAGATATTGAGGGTCAAGGGTCAAGGGTCAAGGTCCATGGAAAAGGACTTCGGGGATTAAAAAAACCAAGCAAACCATTATATGTAGGTAATTCAGGAACAACTATTCGTTTAATCTCCGGAATACTAGCCGGACAAGATTTTGAATCCGAAATTTCTGGGGATGCTTCGATTCAGAAACGACCGATGAAAAGAATCGTAGAGCCATTATCTTTGATAGGGGCAAGGATCAAGGGTCAAGAAGCATTAAAGATCAAAGGAACAAAATTAAAAGGGATAGAGTATAAATTACCAGTTGCATCTGCTCAGGTTAAATCGGCAGTTCTTTTAGCTGGGCTTTATGCTGATGGAACGACGACCGTAATTGAGCCAGCTCCGTCAAGAGATCATACAGAGAGAATGCTTGAATATTTTGGCGTTGAGATAAATAAAGAAGGGGCAAAAATTTCTCTTGTTGGTGGACAGAAGTTAACTGGTAAAGAAATTCATGTGCCTGGCGATATTTCATCAGCTGCCTTTTTTATGGTTGCTGGACTAATTGTTCCAAACTCAAATCTTTTGATTAGAAATGTTGGGTTAAATCCGACGCGTACTGGAATTATAGAGGTAATTCATCGTATGGGAGGGAAGCTTGACGTTCTTGATGAGCAATTGGTTGCGCACGAGCCTCGTGGGAATGTTAGGGTCAAGTGCCAAGGGTCAAGGGTCAAGGCGATTGAAATTGGGGGAGAGTTAATTCCAAGATTAATTGATGAAATACCGATTATTGCAGTTCTTGCAACACAAGCAGAGGGAACCACAATAATTAGAGATGCAAAAGAACTTAGAGTAAAAGAGAGCGATCGGATTGCGACTATTTCAACTGAGCTTCGCAAGATGGGAGCTAATATAGAAGAGACTGATGATGGGATGATAATTAAGGGGCCTACGAAATTGAAAGGGGCAAGCCTGCCTGCCGGCAAGGCAGGGGTCAAGTCGCATGGTGATCATAGAGTTGCAATGTCTTTAGCAATTGCTGGTTTAATTGCTGATGGTGAAACAGAAATAGAAAATACAGATTGTATTGATACTTCGTTTCCTGGATTTGAGTCTATTTTGAAGGTATTAACTAAATAGTATATCAGTTCATCAGTAGATCAGTGTGAGGATATCAGAATAGCAGAAAGCAGGAAATCAGAATATTTTTTTCACTGATGCCCTGCTTTCTGCTATTCTGATTATCTGTTCCTGATGTACTGGTGTACTGGTGTCCTCTAATGATATAATATAAATATATTAACGAAAGTGAGGAGTAACAAAACATGTCTAAAAAATATAAGATTGCAGTAATTGGTGGAGATGGAACAGGCCCCGAGGTTGTGGCCGAAGGATTAAAAGTATTAAAAGCGGTTTCTACAAAACACAAATTTGAATATACACTAGAAGAGTTTGATTTTTCCGGAAAAAGATATCTTAAATCTGGTGAATTGGTTAATGATAAAGATGTTGAAAAATTAAAAGGGTTTGATGCAATCTATCTTGGCGCAGTAGGGGATCCGGATGTTAAACCTGGAATTCTTGAACATGGTGTTCTACTTCGACTTCGTTTTGCCTTGGATCAATATATTAATCTTCGTCCGGTTATTCTTTATCCAAACGTTGATACCCCTGTTAAGGGAAAAGGGCCAAAAGAGATTGACTTTGTAGTTGTTCGTGAAAATACTGAGGGTCTTTATGCTGGTACTGGTGGTTATCTTCGTAAAGGGACAAAAGATGAAATCGCAACTCAGGTTTCAGTAAACACATACAAGGGTGTTGAGAGATGTTTGCGTTATGCTTTTGAATACTGCAAAAAGAGAAATAAGAGAAAAGAGCTTACACTGGTTGGAAAAACAAACGTATTAACTTATGCTTTTGATCTTTGGGAGAGAGTTTTTCATGAAATGGGTAAGAAAAACTATCCAGGAATTAAACGTGAATATGCTCACGTTGATGCAACCTGTATGTGGTTTGTAAAGAATCCAGAGTGGTTTGATGTAATTGTAACGGACAATATGTTTGGAGATATTATTACAGACCTTGGAGCTATGATTCAGGGCGGAATGGGAATTGCTGCTGGAGGAAACATTAATCCAGAAGGCGTCTCAATGTTTGAGCCAATCGGTGGTTCTGCTCCAAAATATACTGGAAAGAAGGTTATAAATCCTTTAGCTGCAATCGGTGCACTTCAAATGTTGCTTGAAACAATTGGAGAAGAGGCTGCTGCCAAAGATATTGATAAAGCAATTCGCTATACTTGCACACAGATGAAATCGATGTCTGCCGGCAAAATGGGAATGTCTACAACTGAGGCTGGAGATACTGTAGTTAAGAGTCTTTAATTTAATCCAATCGAGTAAAGGACAGAGAACCAAATTGCTGAAAATATGCCTGCAGCATAAACCATCAGGTCAGAATTGTTGACACCTATTTTAAAAATGCCATACGTTACTGGCAGCCAATAGAACCAGTTAATTGGTAAAATATCATTTTCAAACTGCCACAAGTTACCAATAAATCCACTAAACGAGTTTCCTAATACCAAAGTTTTAAAAGTATAAAATATTGGCATGAAAAAATATGGGACATAAACTGCTTGAATGAATGCAGTTTTTCTAATAATACTGGAGGGCTTATCGTCTGGTAGACGATGGTTTAAAAAATTATATAGTTCTCGATTGAAAAATGCGCCACAGATACCGCCAAATAATGTTGTGCTGCCAAAACGCGGCAGACTAAATTTATTGCTGCTGCTAATTTGAGAAGCTAGATCAGGGATAAGTCCAATAGTAATAGCTGAAACAATAAATTCATAACCCCTTTGCCATCTTTTTGCTTCTTGCCTGGTCCAGTCAACCGTTGTTTTAAAGGTTTGATTTTTCTTGTATAGAGTTGCTGCGCCCCAAAAAGTTATTCCAGCTCCCAAGAGAATTGTACTTCCCTTAGCAACCTTGTTTAATTCCAAATTAGAAAGAGCGGTTCCGGCACTCATAATCGTTAGAGCTGCGCTTGTTCGAATTGGTCTTGTTGATTGAAATGTAATCATGACAGGTACTTATCTTGGCTTAATTTGATAAATTTCAGGTAAGTTTTTTCTTTATATAAGCAATCAACCCACCTGCATTAATTAGGTTTTGCATAAATTCTGGGAAAGGCTGGGCCTTATATGATTTGTCTGATGTTAGGTTTTTGATTGTTCCAGAGGCGAGATTGACTTCAATCTCATCACCTTGTTTGATTTCTTCTGCTGCTTCTTTTGATTCTAGAATTGGTAGACCGATATTAATACAGTTTCGATAAAAGATTCTGGCAAATGATTTTGCAATAACTGCTGAAATTCCAGCAGCTTTAATAGCAATAGGCGCATGTTCGCGCGATGATCCGCAGCCAAAATTCTCCCCTCCAACTATAAAGTCACCAGCTTTAGCTTTCTTAACAAATTCAGCATCTGCATCTTCCATACAGTGCTTTGCAAGCTCTGCCGGATCAGAAGTATTTAAATATCTTGCTGGAATTATTAAGTCTGTGTCAATATTGTCTTTAAATTTGTGAACTTTACCTTTCATAATGGTATTTTAACATATTCGAAAATAAAATGAAATTTTTTTGTATATGTTAGGATAAATAAAGTGAGATTAAGGAGAAAAGAATGAGTAGGATTAGTTTTGATAGCTCTCGAAGTTCAACTGCTAGGACAGCTGGGTCTCCAGGGGATCCTTCTTTGGTTGCTAAACGAAACGGGCTAATAAAGAGATTTTTTGGTCCTAGTGGTTCTCTTTGTCAATTTTTGACATTAAAACCAATACAAGAAAACACTGAGGAGAAAGCTGTTTTGCCTAAATTTGAAATCAATGTCATTGATCCATATCCAGCCACCTTGCATTTTGAGATAAGAGGGATTACTTTTAAGTCAGGGGGGTTGGATGGGGGTGAATTTAAGACAGATTTAGTTTTTAAAAGAGCGAATAATAAAGTAGGCGCTTTTTTTATTAGTTGCAAAGATCCTTCATTAACAAACTTAAATCAAGATGCTTTTAATCATATTTTTTCTGCTTCTAAATTAGAAGAAAAACCAGCAACTATTAGTGAGTTTGAGTTTTTAGCTTTTTGGGCACCAGAAGATGGAGGCAAAACTGTTGATGTAAAATCGGAACCTATTTTGGTAGCAGATTTGAAGAAGGTATTGCGAACTCTTTTGAATGATAGATTTTATCTTGTTGATGATGAGGCTGAAATAATAGAGCAGGCATTTTATGAGTACTCTTTGGAGGTTTGTGGAAATTCAGGTTGTGCTTTAAGCCTAGCAGAAAGTGATGTTGTTCATATTAGAAGGATGGTTTATTTTTTTTCGATTAATGAATTATTTGGTCTTCTTAAAGAAGGGAATGTGCTGCGGGATTATATTGCAGGGATTATTGGGGTCTTTAAAAAATGCGCAGTGGATGAAGGATGGGATAAGGCAAGAGTAGCAAGAAAATTGCAATCAGTTCTTGGAATTGGAATTAAAAAATCATAGATCTTTTGGGCTAATAATATGTCCGGCTACCGCGCTTGCTGCAGCAACTGCTACATTTGATAGATAAACTTCTGATTTAGGATGTCCCATTCTTCCTACAAAATTACGATTGGTAGTTGCGATCCCTTTTTCACCTTCAGCAAGTATTCCAAGATGCCCGCCAAGACATGGTCCGCACGATGGAGTGGTAATAGTTGCATCAGCCTTCATGAATATTTCCATCAATCCTTCTTTAATCATCTGATTGTATACTTTTTGAGTAGCTGGAAGAATAATTAGTCTTACATTTTTAGCTTTCTTTCTTCCAGATAGAATTTTTGCAGCAACTCTAAGGTCTTCAATTCTCCCATTAGTACAGGATCCAATTACTGCCTGATCAATCACTACATCGGTTGATTTACTAACTGGTTTAGTATTGCTCGGTAAAGGTGGAAAAGCAATCTGTGGTTCGATTTTGCTACAATCTATTTCAATAACTTTTGCGTATTGTGCGTTTTTATCTGAGTGCCAAGGGGCAAGGTTCAAGGGGCAAGATAAAAAATCTAGAACCTTTTGATCTGGTTCAAAGATGCCGTTTTTTCCACCAGCTTCAATTGCCATATTGGCCATGGTCAATCTTCCTTCAACTGTAAGATCAGATACGGTGTCTCCGGTAAATTCCATCGACATATAGCGGGCGCCGTCAACACCGATCATGCCTATTATATATAGTATGAGATCTTTGGCTTCAACGTATTTACCAAGCTTTCCGTTTAATACAAACTTAATTGTTTCAGGTACTTTGAGCCAGACTTTACCAGTTGCCATGCCAGCTGCCATGTCAGTTGAACCAACTCCGGTTGAGAATGCTCCAAGTGCTCCATAGGTACAAGTATGAGAATCTGCACCGATTACAAGCATTCCAGGTTTAATTGCTCCCATTTCTGGAAGAAGGGCATGTTCAACACCAACGCAACCAATTTCAAAAAAGTTTTTGATTTTATATTTCTTTGAAAACTCTCGCATCATCTGAACCTGCTGAGCAGATTTGCGATCTTTCTCTGGAGTAAAGTGATCCGGAACTAGAAAAACTTTGTTTTCATCAAATACTTTATTGACCCCGATTTTTTCGAATTGTTTGATTGCTGGTGGGGTAGTGATGTCATTTCCAAGGACTAAATCGACATCGCATTCGATTAGCTCTCCGATTTGAACTTCTTTCTTACCGCAGTGTGCTGCTAATATCTTTTGTGTTATCGTTTGTTTTGTCATTCTGTTTTAATAATATCTTGAAAGATTATGATAGTCAATGTTTCACAGAGTTTATGTTGGAGGAGTCTCAAATTTTATCTCGAATCAAGGTATCTCAAATGAACTCTAATAGTGGGGTCCCAAATCTGCTTCCCATATCCTCGAATTTGTTCCCGAAGCTTTTCATTTGAGATAAGTATTCGGTTGAAGAATTGGAGATCATTTGAGACCTGCTGATTTGGGATAGAATTTGGGACTATTTTCCGCTACAATAACCGCAGGAGGATAACACAACATGCGATTTATTTCGGTAATAGGTGGGTCTGAACCGACGAGAGAAGAATACAAACTAGCTGAACAGGTAGGAGAGTATATTGCAAAGTCCGGTGCAGTTCTCGTTTGTGGTGGATTGAAGGGATGTATGGAAGCAGCTTGTAAAGGTGCCAAAAAACATGGTGGTATGACTATTGGTATTCTACCCGGAGGGGATAGAAGGGCCGCAAATAAATGGATAGATATTCCAATCGTAACCGGAATCGGCTATGCCAGAAATAAATTAGTAGTTAAGACCGGTGAGGCTTGTATTGCTGTTGCTGGTAACTATGGAACACTTTGTGAAATAGCATTTTCTTTGGGATATGAAATACCAGTTGTTGGATTAAAAACCTGGTCTTTTCACCGCAAGGGTAAGAAAGATAAGGGAATGCACGTTGCAAAAACCCCAAAACAAGCAGTTGAAATGGCTTTAAAGCTTATTAACTAGTTGTAAATGCACAAGTAACACCTGGAGCTTCTGGCCACCACAATGGAACGTTTGATCCCATGTTAGCATCTCCATTTGGAGCTTGAACACCGGGTTCAAATTTACCGTCGTTATCTACATCATCAAAGAAAAACATATCTGTCCCATCAAAAGTGAATGTTCCGGTCCAAGTTCCGGTCGGATTTGCCGGAATTGTCACTGATGAGGTTAGAGCAATTGTTTCATAATATGGATCGGCACTGGCTGTTGTTGAGAATTCAGAATCTTGTACCGGATTTGCCGGTCGAGTGGATGAGAAGGTTCCATTGTCTAGGTTTATCCAATTCCAGGACCCGTTTACTTCAAACATGACATCTCCATCTTGGATTTGATCTGCTGCTGTTGAGGTATCGGTTATGGTGCTGCAATAAAGCCGAGTGTTATGACTTGTGTATCCGGCATTATCAGTACTTCCAAGATCCATATTAAAAGTCATCTGCATATATACTAATCCAAGTTTCACATGTGTATATGTTCCGGCATCTGGGATAGTTTCATTAGATCCAAATGTAGTCGCAGTAGTTCCTCCCAAGTTATAATATTCCGCGTCATCTACTCCGCCCTTGTTGAAAATGACGTACGGACTTGTATCAGTTGCACTAGTTAGAAGAGAACCTTTGAAGGTTGAGACTCCGAAGGCAGTTGGAGATTGATAGACATCTGTATAACTGCTGTTTCCAACAGAAGTTGCCATAGCTCTAATAGCATTAACTTGGGTAGCAGAAAGTCCGTTTGTTTTTCCACCGATACTCATTTCGAAGCTCTCGGCAGTTGTAACTACTTGTTTGCCACAACTTACTGCTAGTACAATGATTGCAACAAGCAAAATACTGGGTAAAATTAGTTTCCAGTTTTTCATTTCTGTACCCCCTTTGCTTTAAATCTTTGAGTGAATTATAATAGTTACATGACTCAACGTCAAGAAGCTTTAGCTGGAAATATAACAGAGGCAATGTGCCAAGTCGCAAGGGTCGAAGAAAAACTTCCTGAAGAGATCAGAAAGGGAGTTGCGGACGGAACTATTGCGATTCCTTATAATCCACTCCACCAAAAATGTATTCCGATGGGAGTAGGACGAGGATTAAGGACTAAGGTAAATGCTAATTTTGGAACCTCACAAGACTTCCCATGTTTAGAAGACGAACTTAAAAAACTCGATGTCTCAATAGCTGCAAAAGCGGATGCGGTAATGGATCTATCAACTGGTGGGAATATAACTGAAATTAGAAGGGCTATTCTTGCTACTTGCCCCTTGCCCCTTGGCACTGTTCCTATCTACCAAGCAATAGCGGAGGAAAAATTTTCCGTAGACGGGATTTTTGAAGTCATAGAAGAACAGGCTAAAGACGGTGTTGATTTTATGACGGTTCATACCGGTGTAAATTTTGATTCCATTGCAAAATTAAAAAAACATCCTCGTTTAATGGAGGTGGTCAGTCGGGGTGGAGCGTTGATGATGCAATGGATCATTGAGAACAGAGAAGAGAATCCTCTTTTTCAATATTATGATCGTTTATTAGAAATAGTAGTTAAATATGATGTAACTTTATCTCTTGGTGATGGGATGCGTCCAGGATCTATTATTGATGCTGGAGATCCGGCTCAGATTGAAGAGCTTAAGATTTTAGGAAGATTAACTAAGCGAGCATGGGAGGCCGGGGTGCAAATTATAATAGAAGGGCCAGGCCATGTTCCATATGACCAGATAGTAGAGCAGATGAAGATGGAAAAAGAGTTTTGTTTTAATGCTCCATTTTATGTTTTGGGCCCGCTTCCAACTGATGTTGCACCAGGTTATGATCATATAACTTCTGCAATTGGTGGAACTCTCGCTGCAGTTTCCGGTGCTGACTTTCTTTGCTACGTAACTCCGACTGAACATTTAGGTTTACCTACACCAGAAGATGTAAAAGAGGGTATTATTGCATCGAGAATTGCAGCTCATTGCGCCGATATTGTTAAAGGAATTCCGGGTGCAATAGAGTGGGATCGCGAAATGTCGACTGCTCGCAAAAAATTAGATTGGGAAAGACAGATTGAGCTGGCGATTGATCCTGAAGAGGCTAAAAAAATCCTCGATAAGAGACCGACCTCGCAAGGTACCTGTTCTATGTGCGGTAAATTCTGCGCAATGAAGGTGTCGACGGAAGCTTTGAAAAAATAAGCTGAAATTTTTCCTTTTTATTGCTGAAAATATTACATGGCGACAGTACGTGGAGCAAGATTTTTAACACGAAAGATATTTTCTGATCAAACACCGAGGTTTGATTTTTCAAGTACTGCAATTTCCAGAAGAGTTTGTATAAGAACTGGTTATACAACCCAATCCCCGGTTGAGACTGCACGTTTGTCGGCAAAATCAAAGATAGATCCTGCGACTATTGATGTGGTCCGGGTGGATGGAAGAACTCTAACAATCAACGAAATTGTTGCAGTTGCAAGATATGGAGCCAGGGTAGAATTTACAAAAGATGCCCTTAAAAGAATGGTTCCATCTCGCGATGTTGTTGATGATGTAATAAAACAAGGTGACCCTACGTATGGAACCAATACTGGTTATGGTCCATTTAAGGATCAACTATTGCCTTCCGATATGGCGGTCGAATTATCAAATGAAATTATTCCAAGTCATGCTGCTGGAGTAGGTGACGCTTTATCAGTTGAAGAGGTTCGGGCAACTATGCTCCTCATCGGTTCAAAATTTGCAAGGGGTTATTCTGGGGTTAGACCAGTTTTGGCAGAACGTATTTTTAAAATGCTAAATGGAAGAGTTCATCCCTATGTTCCGTCAAAGGGATCGGTTGGAGCAAGCGGAGATTTGGCTCCTCACTCTCATATTGGTTTGGTTTTAGTCGGTCATAAAGAGGGGAAATGTATTAAAGAAATTCCTCCAGATAAGGGGGAAGGGTGTTTTTATGAAGATGGAATAGAGGCAATGGATGCGGCCGGGATCGAGCCTATACTTTTGGCAGAAAAGGAAGGACTTGCTTTAACCAATGGAATTCAGGTTATGACTGCAATTGGTGCTTTAACTCACTATGATGCAGAACAATTAGTGAAGATTTCAGACATTGTTGGAGCTATGAGTGTTGAAGCATTTCTTGGTTGTAAACCGGCCTTTGATAGCAGGGTGCATGTTGAGGCCAGACCTCAACCAGGACAAGAACCGACTGCAAAAAATATTCGAGCCTTAATTTCTGGAAGTGAATTAGTAGAACTTACACCAAGTGAAAAACTCGCGGTATTAAATAGAAAAATTTCTTCTTTGGAAGGTGAGCAACTACCGGAATTAAGAGAAGCGGTGGGAGAACTCTTTTCACATCAGCGCACACAAGGAGCAATAAAGGCCTCTTTTGAAATGAGAGACAGATTGACTGCGATGCCTTCTGGAACAGAAGGGGTAGCAGAATGTTTAGATGGGATTTCTCAAATAATTCCAAGTCTTACTTCTTTGGATAATTATGAAACATTAGTTGTTTGCAATAATATTTTGACGGAAATGGTTGGCAAAGTAGATGATGAACAGATTAGCCGTGCACTTTCTGGTATTTATCATCAAATAGATTCGATGATGGTTCTGCTCAAACGAATTCAAGCTATTACAGCACAGCTTGGAGAGATGGGGGCTCAAATTTATTCTATTTGTGAATTCTTTTTGCCATCTCCAAACATTCAAGATTCATATACACTACGTTGTATTCCTCAGGTAATAGGGGCGGTTCGTTATGGGATGGACCATGTTCTAAAACCGTTGATGATAGAAGCAAATTCTGCAGATGATAATCCATTAGTTTTTCCGGGTGCCAATGCGACAACAATCTCAGCCGGAAACTTCCATGGAATGCCGGTAGCATTACCTTTGGCATATTTTAAACTTTTGTTTGCCACACTTGGTGGAATATCAGAAAGACGTTCTGCAAAGTTTGTTGACCAGGCTCAAAGTAGGGGACTTCCAGCATTTTTAACCCCACCCGAGACAGCTGGAACGCGTTCTGGTTATATGATTCCTCCGTATTCTGCAGCTGCATTGGTTGTTGAAAATAGAGTATTATCTGGTGCTGCCTGTGCTCAAAGTATATCAACCTCTGCAAATCAAGAGGATTTTGTAAGTATGGGGACGATCGATGCCAGACAGGCGAGAGAGATTATGAAAAATACTCGCGCAATTCTTGCAATCGAGCTCTGTTGTGCAACAATTGCTCTGCATATCCGCAGAGCAAAAAATCCTATGCTAGAATTAGGTGCTGGAACCAGGGTTGCCTTTGATGCCTTATCGGAGCTAATTCCTCCGTTGAAAGAGGATCGTGTTCCAAAGAGAGATATTGATTTAGTGACTAGTCTTATTGAAAGTGGAGATTTGATTAAAAAAGTTGAAGCAGTTGTTGGTTTGAGGTAAATAATAATGGTTGAATTAGCAAATAGAGTCGGCGCAATGCCAGCAATGAGAGTAGTGCAGTTAACAGGTAGAGCTGCTGAAATGAAGGAGCCGTGGGAAGCAGCAAATCCCGGATTTGAATTTGTTCCGTTGTTATATGGAGATGTTCCTTGGAGATTTCCAAGAATAAGACGTCAAATAATAAGAAGATACCCCCAAGCTCCATCGGGATATCTTGATCCAAAAGGGGAAGCTGGTGTTCGCAAATTAATTGCTAAAGATTTTGAGAGAGATGGAGTTTTAGGTATTGATCCAGACAAAGAAGTTTGTGTTACCAATGGGGTTCTTGAAGCCCTTCAATTAGCATGTGCTGCTGTATTAAACCCAGGTGATCAAGTTATTGTTCCAACCCCATATTATTTTTTCTTTCCACATCAGGTAGCAAGATCTGATGCAACGATGAGGCTGATTGATACAAAACCAGAAAACGACTATAAGCTTACACCAGAAGAGTTAGAAGCAGCGATTACACAAAAAACAAAAATGCTTTTCCTAAATTATCCAGGTAACCCAAGGGGTTATGTTTATAGTTTTCAAGAATTTGATGCCTTAGCGCGGGTTTTAATGCTTCATCCTCATATTTCAATTCTTGCGGACGAAGTCTATTTTAGAACCTATTTTGGAGGAGATTCTCATACTAGTATTTTAGCTGCTGCTCCAGAATTAAAAAATAGAACCATAGTAGCAAGGTCTCTTGCTAAGATGTTAGCTTCTCCAGAAGAGAGAGCAGGGTGGGCAGTCGGTTCTTCCGATATAATTGGTGCAATGCAACAACAATTAAAGGCGCCAGGTAGCTGGGCTAATCCTATTGCTTCTCAGCTTGCAATTCAATTTGCTCTGTCGAATCGAGAAGGGACTGATCATGTTATTGATGAGATTAATGGGAAATTGAGGCAAGGGCATGATTTTATGCTAGCGAGATTAAGAGAGATGAGGTTTGATGTTTCTTCTGTTGGAGCTGGTATTTTTCTCTTTCCAGAAATTCCAGAAGAACTTGCAGGGTTAATTCCTGATGCTGCTCCCGAGGTCGGGGTTGATACCATTGGACTAAGTAGCTCAGAACGATTGGCCTGGTTTCTTCTTTCTCATGGAACGGCCGTTGTTCCGGGGGATGATTCAGGAGTTCCTGATTGTTTTAGAGTAACTTTTGCATTGGATGTTCCGCAGCTTGAAGCCGCAACTGATAATATGCGAAGAGGACTGCAAGCAATGGGTTGGTTGTAGTTCGAAATTCCACTGAAATTCTATCCCGATTTTAACGATGTATTAATAGTGATCAAAGTAACCAATAAATATCAGCTTATTCATCTTGGGATTGCGTCTACTAATCCTTCAGGAACTGTTCCACATGTTCCCCAGTTCGAGTTGATTTTTGATAGAGTGTTTGAAAGAGCACTTTGTTCGTTTGACTGTATTTCTCCAGAAGATAGATTAAAAGATAATACGCAAAGATATATAGATCCGGTTAGAGAAGCTGGTCTTGTAGATATCTCAGAAGCACTTTCTGGATGGTTGGAAAATGGAAGGCTTATGAGAAGGAGTGGGATGGGACAAGAAGAGGTCGCCGAATTATATGCAGGGTTTGTTGAATATATTAATGGAGGTCTTGATGATGGGAAGATTAGCAACAGTGCGGCAAAAATATTTTTGTATGCCCTAAATTGTTTTGCTGATTTAGGTGTTCATTATGATGCAATTTTAGAGAATCCCAGAAAGTCGTCTTCTGCTGAGCGTGCTGAGTATGTACAAGCCACACTTCGTTTGTGGAATGCTTATTCAAAAGAGCATAAAGTATCAGATCAAAATGCTTTTGGTTTTAATCCTATTCCTCGAGGTAAAGAAATTGTTAGTAGGGTATATATTAGTGCAGACTTAACTGCTTCTCCCAGTAAAATAGTTAATGAATGGCATGCCGCTTTGAAAAAAACGGTCAATGATCTTTCGGTTCATTTTAAGGTTAATAAGTGGTTATCTGAGAAATATCATACGGTAGTAATATATGTAGGTGATGGTGAGAATGAGGCACTTAGGGTAGAAGATTCCTTGCGAACATTTTTAGACAACTGTGATCCAAAATTACTAAGTGAAACTGCTATGCCCACAGCTATTCCCCTGCAGAGAGGGATTTCCATTGCTCCTGAGCCAATCCAGGTCAATAAATTTGTTCCACTTTTAGCAGGCAGAAAAATTTCATATAGCAAATTAATAGCTGTTCTGTTTGAGTTAGCCTTTACTTTGGCCTTTGATGATATGAGACAGAATGAAAGACAGCCCTTGATAATTACCTCCGAAAGTTTGAGGGAATCCGCTAAAAAATATTTTCGACAGTTAATTTTTTCTTCTGGTATAAATCCAGATACGATGAGCTCTGCGCGATGACCTGGGAAGTGCTAAAAAAAATTAAATCTCACCCTTCCTGAGTTTTTCTCCGAATTGTTTATTTTTTTTAGGGGTAAAGTAATAGAGAAAGCTAGATATTTCTTCCAACCACTCCAATTTTTGTTGTGGAGTGTATTTTTTGTATTCATCAGCTTTTTCTTGAGTGTATATGTAGAACGGATATTTTTTTTCTTTCATTGTTTTCCAAATTCCTTCAATGCTTCAATGTCTGCCAAATCTATTGGCCGGCCGGCAATTTCTTTTAGTTTAATAAGATCATTAATCGAAGCCACATTTACTGTTACTCCCCACGCTTCAGTTATTATTCTCTTTTTGAAGGCTTTTTCAAAAGATAAATAATTTTTGGTCATTATATCAATACTTATGTAGGGATTATCAATGTCTCTAAAAGAGAAAACCTTCATATTTTTTTCTTCTCTCCACTCTTTTAGTTTTTCTGCATTAGCGAGTTCTTCTGCTTTGACTGGGACTTTTGGTGATAGGCCAAGTTCTTTTGTGAGGGATACAAACTTCAAAATATTCTCTTTATCCATTGCCAACATGAGATCAATATCTGAGGTTGCTCTTTGGATGCCATGCAGGTTAATGGCTATCCCTCCGATAACCAGATACTTAATCTTTTTCTCTTCTAATTTTTTGAAAATCCTTGGATAGATGCCTTTTTCTTTCATATATAAATTATAACATGTTTAATATGGATTTTGACCGAAGCGTTAAAGGGTTGGTTGTAAATTATGACTGAAATTTTCTTTAAACTCTGCAGATAAATAAACATGGCGTTTAGTAGAAGAACACTTTTTAAATTAGCAGTGACTGCTCCCTTTGCAGCTCGAAGAGCAAAAGCAGGATCAAGAATTGCGCCAAGAACTTATGGAATCACTTATCATCCAGAGTTTCGCTTTGATCCAGAGTCTGGAGCATTTAATACTAGAGCAGTTATAAGAGATCTAGAGCAGATGAGGGCCCTAGGGGTAACTTTGGTTCGAGCGGACACAGCTTTTAAAAGAGTAAAAACGGATGCAGAAAACGCACTCGGATATGATCGGTGGTTTGTTTCCCAAGCGAAAAAAAATGGGTATGGATGTTTTGATGATTGTAAAGAGCAGAGAACAGATTGAGGCATGTGTACCACGTTTGAGATCATTAGTTCGTTATTGGCAACTGGGGAATGAACCTACTAACAGAACCTTTACAGATGAATGGATGGGAAAAGATATTTCTTTGGATCAGGTTGTACAATGGTATTCGATTAATGCAAGACGCCTAAAAAAATTACATCCTGGAGCGAGAATTGTTCTTAATCCAAATGATCTCCCACGTTTTGATCGCTGGTATACTTCCTGGGTTAATTTCTATGAGGCGCTTGAGAGGGCTCGCGTCCCTTATGACATCGTTGGGGTTGATAGTTATCCTGGGGGAGCTTATCAAGGCGGATTTCCAAGTGATGTTGGTAGAACTATTGCAACAGCTAAGAAGCTTGGAGATAAATTTGGAAAACCAGTTTGGTTAGTTGAGAGCGGATCTCCAACTTTTGGAAGATCAGAAAAACTTCAAGCTAACTTTGTTAACGACGTTGTTGCTTCTGCAGCAAGGGCCAAAGCTGATGGTATTATTATTTATCAAGCTTTTGATGAACAGGCGGAATCGGAAGTGACGCGAGGTGTAGCGGGGTCAACAACAATAGAATCTAGCTTTGGACTAATGACTGGGACAGGGCAAGCCAAGGCTGCTTATTCTACACTTCGAAGGATTATTGGTTTAGATCGCAGGGGAGAGGAGATTCCGTATACTTCTGCTGCTAATTGGTATTCTGTTCTCTCAAAAATATATAGACAAATTATGCCACTGGGGGGACCACTTGGATTTAATGATTTAGTCGATTATCCGGGATTAGATATATTAACCGGTTTTGCATTGCGTTATGCACTTGGTAAAGGGATTGGGTCAATTAAAGACTTGAGTTGCAAAGAAGCATTGGGTGGATCTGTTGCAAGCACTGGTGCTTTGATGGTTGCAATGGATCGTTTTTATTCTGAGACAGGGACAAAACCACTGCTTCCTCTAGCCTATGCAGCACACATGATTCCAAGCGGACTTTCCATATTAAGTGGAACTATGCAGACTGCAACTTTTGCTGCTAAAGATATGTTGACGGTTAGGAGAATGTTTTTAACTTCTTTAGTTCCTGCTGGACTAGCTGGGGCATTTGGCTTTAAAATTAATATGCATTCTCTACTTCCTCTAGCCTTAGTTCCACTTTCAACCCTCGCGGCTAAAGCTTTAGAAGGCCACGTTTTGAAAAAAGAATAATGCTATAATCTTCTTATATGAAACTCTCACAACTTGGTGAATTTGGATTGATTGACCTAATCAAAACAGCGCAAAAGAGTAAACGTGCTGATACTTATTTAGGAATTGGTGACGATTGCGCTGTTTTGAAATTAAAAATTAAAAAATCAAAATTAAAAACTGAGGAGCTATTTCAATTAATAACAACAGATACGCTAATTGAAGGTGTTCACTTTAATCTAAAACATACGTCTTTTTTTGATCTTGGATACAAAGCAATGTTGGTGAATATTTCAGACATTGCGGCGATGGGGGGGATTCCTACTCACGCTGTTGTGACGATTGGGGTTCCAAAAAATATTAAAGTCAAAAAACTCCTCCAATTTCAAAAAGGTCTAAATAAACTAGCGAAGAAATATAAGATCGACATTGTTGGAGGAGATACTGTTGCGTCACCAAAGGCAATAGTAGTTTCAATTACTCTTTTAGGGCAAGTAGAAAAGAAGTTCATGTTGACTCGTTCAGATGCAAGGGTAGGAGATGTTATCTTGGTTACAGGTGTTTTTGGAGAACCTGCAGCTAATAGTTATAGGGTCAAGGGACAAGTGCCAAGGGTCAAGGAATGCAGGGAGATTGCGAAATCGGAATTGGCAACTTCAATGATTGATTCTTCAGATGGATTGGCTCGATCGCTTCAGGAAATTTCAAAAGCCTCAAAAGTTAGTTTCAAATTAGACTTTGATAAAATTCCAATAGCCAAAGGAGTGACGCTTGATCATGCTCTCTATGGTGGGGAAGAATATGAGTTGGTTTTTACCGCAAAAAAGAGGAATGTTAAAAAACTGCAAAAGATAGTAAAATGCAAAATAGTTGGAGAAGTTGTTTCTCGAGGTAAGGGAACAAAATTAAAGAAAGGATTTGAACATTTTGTCAGTTAAAAGATTTGTAGAATACGTAAAAATAGATAGCGAGTCTGGGAATGAGAAGAGATTTGCAAAGCGTTTAATTTCTGACTTAAAAAAACTTGGGTTTAAACCGACTCGTGATAAAACTGGAAACATCTTTGTAAACATAAGGGGAACAGTCAAAGATAGCCCAACAATTTTATTGAATGCTCATATCGATACCGTAACTCCTGGTAAAAATATTAAACCAAGAATTGTAAAAGGAAATGTTCGAAGTAATGGAAAAACAATTCTTGGGGCGGATAATAAGGCTGGAGTTGCCGCAATTGTTGAAGCTTTAACTATTATAAAAAAAGAAGATATCCCCCATGGGAATATTCTTTTAGTCTTTACCGTACAAGAGGAGATCGGTCTTTATGGATCAAAGCATATTGATCGAAAAAAACTAAAAGCTGATTTTGGTTTTGTCTTTGATGGCGGTTCTCCAAATATAATCCATAATGCTGCTCCAGCCCAAAAAAATATGGAAGTTTGGATTAAGGGAAAAGCCTCTCATGCTGGGGTTCATCCCGAAGATGGAATTAATGCAATTAAAGTAGCGTCTGTTGCAATTTCCAAGATGAAACAGGGTAGGATCGATTACGAGACGACTGCCAATATTGGTATTATCAAAGGCGGAAAGGCTACCAATATTATTTCAGAAAATGTATATGTGAAGGGGGAGGCACGCAGTCACGATCCAAAGAAATTAAAAAAACAAATGGATCATATGGTTGCTTGTTTCAAAGAAGCATGTAGAGAGCATAAGGCGAGCTTAAAATATAAGATCAATGATATGTATCCTTCATTTAAAATTCCGTCTAATCATGAAATTTTCAAACTAATCCCTATAACCTATACCCTAGTTCCTAGCGGCGGTGGTTCCGATGCCAACATGTTTAATAAATACGGAATCCCTTCTATTATATTAGGAGTAGGGGCTCATAATCTGCATGGGGTGAAAGAAAAACTTTCGATTAGAGAATTCACAAAAGGGACTTTGATAATTGTGGACTTGATAAAGGAATGCACGAAAAGACCATAAAAGAAAAATATTATTATAAAGGCCGCATGATCAACATGAAAGATGTTGAGGTTGGGCTGACTAATGGAAAAACCACTCATCGTGAAATTGTTGAACATCCTGGGGCAGTCGTTGTTATCGGTATAACTTCTGATAAAAAACTTGTTTTAATCAAACAATTTAGAAAACCAGTTGAAGAAATCATCGTTGAAGCCTGTGCCGGATTGGTTAATAAGGACGAGAAATTAGAAGATGCTGCAAAAAGAGAGTTAAAAGAAGAGACCGGATATACTGCAGGAAAGATTAAAAAAGTTCTTTCAGCCTATACTACCCCTGGATACTCAACCGAGGTGATTCACTACTTTGTTGCAACCGATCTTGAGCACGGCTCTCAAAAATTCGATGAAGATGAAAATATTGAAATATTCTTGCTCTCTATTGATGAGGCTAAGAAACAAATTAGGGAAGGAAAAATTCGGGACAACAAGACAATTATTGCTATAATGTTAGCAAATGAAGAAACATCTACCTGATTTCCTAGATTACATCAACCTCGAGCGAGGATACTCCAAACATACCGTAACAAATTATAAGAGAGATCTGGATCAATTCTTTGATTTTATTAAAGGTCGTCTGATCGATCGAGATCGAGTTTCGCAATATATGAAAAAGATGACAGACGAAGGCTTTGCTCCGGCTAGTATTATGCGAAAGTTAGCAACCCTAAAAGCCTTTTTTCATTATCTATTAGCAGAAGGTAAGATAGAAAATGATCCGACTGCCGATTTAAAACTTCCAAAGATTGGGAAACGCTTGCCCAAAGCCCTGACCATGAATGATGTTAGGAAATTATTGATTACTCCCAGAAAGTCTCTACGGGATAGGGCGGCTTTGGAATTGCTCTATGCATCTGGTCTGCGAGCGTCTGAGCTTATCGGATTAAAGCTTGGAGACATCAATTTCGAAGCCTCCTTTGTGAAGTGTTTTGGGAAGGGTGGTAAGGAGCGGATTGTTCCAATCGGACAAGTAGCAAAGGATGTTTTGAAAAAATATATTGAGACAGAGAGACCACAACAAATTAAAAAAGGAAAGATTCCTGAATCAATGTTTCTTGATCGAAATGGAACAGCTTTATCCCGCCAGGCGCTCTGGGATATTATTAAAAAATACGTGAAGAAATCCGGTTTAAAAAGCAAGACAACTACTCATACTCTACGTCACTCTTTTGCAACTCATCTTCTAGAAAACGGCGCTGATCTTAGAACCGTTCAAGAAATGTTGGGACATGCCAATATTGCAACTACTCAGATTTATACTGCAGTATCTCGCGAAAGGTTAAAGAAGGTTTATCGAAATGCACACCCTAGAGCATGAAATAGCTAAGTTCCAAAAATTCGGCATCCATCTTGGATTAGAACGCATCCAATATCTTTTAGAAAAATTAGATAATCCTCACAAGAAATTCAAATCAATCCATGTTGCTGGGACTAATGGTAAAGGTTCGGTCTGTGCAATGTTGTCGTCAATTCTCAAAGAAAGCGGATACAAGGTTGGTATGTACACTTCGCCGCATCTTTTTAAATATAATGAGAGAATAAAAATAGGGTCAAGGGCCATAGGGTCAAGGGGCATGAAGAAATATTTTGAGATTGTTAAGCCGCATGCCAAGAAGGTTGATGCTACAATTTTTGAAATCCTAACCGCCATTGCCTTCAAATATTTCGCGGACAAAAAAGTAGATATAGCAGTGGTGGAAGTGGGGATGGGGGGGCGCTTTGATGCGACCAACGTTTTGACCCCGGAAGTTTCTGTTATCACAAATATCGATCATGATCATACCGAGTATCTTGGCAAGACCTTAAAAAAGATAGCGGTTGAAAAGGCGGGGATTATTAAACCGGGTGTTCCGGCTGTTGTCGGCAAGATAAAAAAAGAGGCGTTAGGTGTTATAAAAAAGATTGCGAAAAAAAATAAATCGAATATATATTTTGATAGGGGCAGGTTTCAAACCTGCCCGTACAGGGAATTATCATTATCCGGACCGCATCAAAAACAAAACGCCGCTGTGGCTATTAAGGCCATTGAAATATTATGTAGGGACAGGTCGGCGACCTGTCCTATAAAGGTGACGAAAGGGAATATAAAGAAAGGGTTGCGAAAAGTTAAGTGGCCGGGACGCTTTCAGATTGTTTCAAAAAAACCATTAATAATAGTAGACGGTGCACATAACGTTTCAGGTGTAAAATCACTCAAGGTGACGATTAAAGAAGAGGGGATAAAGACCCCATTAACGGTTATTTTTGGAGCCCAAAAAACCAAAAATGTTGATGCTATGATTAAAGAGCTGAAACCGATTGCAAGAAAGATAATCGTCACCCAATCGTCTCATCCTGGGGCGATGCCGGGAAAAAAATTGGCGCAAAAAATCCGCCACATTGGGATAAGGGTAAGGACAGGTCGCGACCTGTCCTTACGTGATATTGACGAAACGACTATCATCACCGGATCGATCTTTTTAGTTGCAGATTTTTTATCAATTTGTCAATAAAATCATACAAGATTATTCGATAATAATTCGATATATTTAGTAAGATGTTATCTATTAATTGGGAGGGATTATTTTGTCTTTAGGAAGTACCCATAGAGTACTAGGAGCTATTCGAACAGGTTGGAGTAGATTTGTTGATTTGCAAAGTAATGCAGGTCTATTTAGTGGACTGCGATCCTGGAGTAAAATAAAAGTTAATACTGATGGAAAAAACGAAGCTTTCCAACTATTACAATGTCCGTCTGTTGCTTGTAGGCTTGTTTTGAATGAGGCTTTAGTTCGACATAGCGTTAAGCTGTATGGAGGTTTAGATATCGAAAGAGTGCTTCCTCCGCTTAGTACAGATGTTGTTCAAAAAGTCGAGTTTTCTAATACCCTTTTGGAACTTCTATTTAAAGTGGTTTACTTGTTGCAGGACCCAAGGAATTCAAGGTTGGATGAAAAGAATGATGCTTGGGTATTTTTAGAAAAGCTTGGAAATAATATTCCCCAAAAGATTAAGGATAAAATATATTTATATTGTAGAGCACCTGGCTTTCGAGGCGTTGAAATTACAAACCGAACATTGGTTTGGCGGCTGCAGGCTCTATCAAAAATTTCCCTTGATGATGTTTCTGCAATACGAGAGATAACAGGAGGGATTTCTCCAGGTGATATTCTTGATATCCTTTCTACAGTAGATCGATATGTCTCTATAAAGATAAGAGATAGGGGGGAAGGAAGGAAAATATACCAAAAAGCACTTATGAGGATTATTTCTTCTTATATTTTGGGTGATAGAGAGGGATATTTACAATTAACAGAAATGATATATAACATTAAGTTGCCGATAGCGCAGGCTGCATTAGTATTTAAAATAGCTGAGGTTTACAAAGAAATGGGAAGAAATGGTGATGCTATTAAGATTTTGGCATCATATCTTGGTCGTTGTCAAAATCCGCTAATTTTAATTGGACCAGATATGGGGGGCAGTTTTAGGAATTTTATTTTAGAAGCAGCTGATAAATTTGTTCCAGAAATATTGGGGGAAGAAGGCTGCTTCTTAATATTAGATAGATGTAGAGAACTTGATTTTCCTCCTTCGTTGGATGGAGCGATAGTTAATGCAGGATTTGCATACCCAATATCTCCAAAAATTGAGGGGCAATTAACTGAACCACTTATTCAAAAATTATATCAATTAGGAAGAGTTCTTTTTGATTATTATCAGGATGAAAAACCAAATCAACTAGGAATACGCAGTTTTATTCAAGGCTTAGAAGGACTTTCTCCTTATGTATCTGAAAGGGTAGTAGCACAGTTGCGGACAAGGGTTCCCGGAGACTTGTTAGCTAGAATTTTCATGCCTGCTTATAGGTAGCATCTTCTGCTTTGTATTGACGATAAAATCCCATTAGTGTACAATTATATATCTTCGCGATAGGGAGAACCTATGAACTTAGTAAAAAAATTCTTTTTAATTCTGGTCTTATTGGTGGTAATTGCTGGGAGTTTTTGGTTAAGTTTCGTATTGGGTAAGAAGATGCTGGTTCCAACAAAGACATTGCCTCCCAAATTGATACCATCTCAAATTGAATTTGTGACATCCGAATCGCAACCGAAGATATCGATAGAAGTGGAGACATCGATTCCTAAGAATACAAAAACTAAAGTGGTTAAAGAAAAGCCTAAAGTGGTAGCCACTAAGCCAAAGACAAAAGTTGTTGCAAGAGTCGGACCGTATAAGGTGCAGGCTGGAGCGTTCGGTATTTATAATAATGCAAAGACTCAATCTGCCAATCTAAAGAAAAAGGGTTTTAACGCCTCGATTGTGAAATCTGGAAAGTACTGGCTGGTTTATGCCGGTTCTTTCTTTTCTAAATCGAGTGCAAATAATTTAGTTGCCTCACTCAAGGCCAAGGGTTTTGAAGCTGTGGTAAGGAGGAGATAGGAAATGGGATTATACGATTATATTTTCGGTCATTTTTCACGAGACCTAGGCATTGACCTTGGCACAGCAACTACACTCGTCTTCGCAAGAGGTGAGGGTATTATTCTTTGTGAGCCGTCGGTGGTAGCGATTGATAAACACACCAATAAGGCCTTAGCGATTGGAAACGAAGCAAAGGGGATGCTTGGAAGAACTCCTGCAAATATTGTTGCAGTTCGTCCGATGCGCGATGGTGTTATTGCTGATTTTGAAATTACAGAGATGATGCTTAGACACTTTATTAACAAGAGTCACAATCGCTCTGCATTTGTTCGTCCAAGAATTGTAGTCGGTGTTCCCTCCGGAATCACCGGTGTTGAGAAACGTGCTGTTCTTGATGCAGCAATGCATGCCGGAGCCCGCGAATCTTATTTGGTAGAAGAGCCAATGGCAGCTGCCATTGGTGCCAATCTTCCAGTATCAGAAGCTGCCGGTTCTATGATCGTTGATATCGGTGGTGGTACAACCGAGGTTGCAGTTTTAGCTCTTGGTGGGATTGTTGTTTCAAAATCAATTAGAGTTGCAGGAGACGAGATGGACGAGGCAATTGTTGCTCACTGCAGAAAGAACTATAACCTGTTAATTGGTGAGCGAACTGCAGAACAAATTAAGATTGATATTGGATCAGCCTATCCTCTGCCAGAAGAGAGAACCGTAGAAGTTCGAGGGCGTGACTTGGTAACCGGTCTTCCAAAGACTTTGACTTTAACCTCTTCTGAAATTAGAGATGCGCTGGCTGAACCAGTTGCAACAGTTGTTGATGCAGTTAGAATTACACTAGAAAAGACCCCTCCAGAGCTTGCCGCCGATATTATGGATCGCGGAATTGTAATGGCTGGTGGTGGATCACTGCTTAGAGGATTAGACAAACATCTTGCACAAGAAACCGATATGTCGGTTTATGTAGTTGACGATCCTATTTCTTGCGTTGCTTACGGAACCGGAAAGATTTTGGAAGAAATTGATACTTTGAAAAAGGTATTGATCATGCCTAAGAAAACGATGTGAGAGAAAAAACGGTAATAATTGTTTTCTTGCTTCTGGCTTTGACTCTAAATATTTCGGGCATCGGTAAATCAAACATCGTCTCAGTTGTTAAATCCGGCGGATTAGTTCTTCTGTATCCTATACAATGGTTTTCAACAACTATTTCCGGATCGCTTTCAGATACTATTCAATTTGTTTTTACGGTAAATAATTTATCCCAAGAAAACAAGAAGCTCCGAATAGAAAACAGGATTTTAAAAATTGAACTCCTCGCATATGACGCGCTTCGAACCGAGAATCAGCAATTGCGCGAAAAGTTTTCTTTCTCTCAATTATCTCCCGGGTATTACAAGAAGTTGGTTCGATCTCAGGTCATTGGTCGCCCTAAAGATTTATGGAATTCCTTTTTTATAATCGATGCCGGATCGATTGATGGAATTAAACAAGACGCAACGGTTATTACCCCAGATGGATTAGCAGGTAAAATTATAGAGGTTAACTCGCTAACGTCTAAGATGCAGCTATTGCTCGATTTTAAAAGTGCGGTTACTGCAAAGACTGTAAAGAGTCGTGTTGAGGGGCTCTTAGTTGGGCGAGGCAACAAACTGTTGTTAGAGTATGTTTCTTCCGGTGACGAGATATTTATTGGTGAGGCGGTTATTGTCTCTTCTTCTTCTAATTTATTGTCTGGAATTCCGGTAGGCCATGTTTCAAAAATCTCAGGTTCTGAACTTGATTTGTTTAAGGTGGTAGAAATTACACCGGCAGTTAACTTTTCAAAAATTGATCTGGTGTATGTGGTGTCTGAATGAAGATATTAAAACTCATTTTATTAGTTGTTGTTGCTATATTGATTGAGAGCCTCTGGTCTTTTTCAAATCGTCCGGATCTCTTTTTAGTTTTGGTGATTTCTTATAGTGTTTGGCAAGCAACAGAGGGGGGGGTAGTTTTTGGTTTTTGTCTGGGCTTTATTCAAGACATATTATTTAGCCTAAACTTTTTTAACACTTTAATCAAAACAGCTGTTGCAATAGTAATTGCTTTGATAAAAGACAAGCTTATTCTAAACTTTGAAAAGCTTACTTTGGTTCTGGTTTTGGTTATCTCTCCTATTGCCATCTTATTTAAGGCGCTACTTAATCAAACTATTTGTCCTGACCTTTTGTTAACTGCCGTCATAGGGTCAGTCTTAAACCTTGTCTTTGCACTTATTTTGATTTGGATAGTTCGAAAGTTTGAAATATATGGGCAATAACAGAAGTCGGGTATTTTATTATTTTCTCTTAGCCATTTTTGTCTTTTTTACTTACCGTTTGTTTGACCTTCAAGTTTTTAAGTTTGATCAATACAATCGTTTTGCAGATGAGAACGCAGCCAGGATAACTCCGATTCGCGCTCCTCGGGGAGTAATCTATGATAGAAGCGAAAAAGTTATTGTTCAAAACCGTCCGGTCTTTTCTCTCTTCTTTTTTCCAAACAAAACAGAAGATGCCAATCGGGTGCTTGAGCTTCTATCTTACAAACTAGGTCAATCGGTTGAGGAGCTTAAAGATAAAATTGCAAATTCAAAGGCGTTGTCGTATCAGGGGATCAAGCTTGCAACTAATATTCCATCACAATTAGTTAGCAAGATTAAAGAGGATCAGGCTATTTTAACCGGTGTGCGCGTTGTTGTCTCTCCATTGCGTGAGTATCCATATAAGCAAATTGGGATTCAGCTTTTAGGTTTTATCGGAGAGATAAATAGGAAAGAATTAAATCAGCTTGAAAAGTACGGCTATCGTATTGGAGACTTGGTGGGGAAGGGTGGTATAGAGAAGCAGTACGATAAATATTTAAAAGGGGTAGCGGGTGGAGAGAAGATGGCAGTCGATGCCTTTGGTCGCCCGATTAAGTTGGTTGAGTCACTTGATCCGCTCCCTGGAAACAATGTTGTACTAACTGTCGATCAGGAGATGCAAAAGGCGGTTGAAGAAATCTTAGGGTATAAGAATGGGGCAGTGGTTGTGCTTGATCCAAACAGTGGAGAAATTTTGGCAATGGTATCACACCCGGCTTATGATCCTACAAAAAGTTGGAAAGAGATTGATCAAAGGAATCATCCTTTTATGAATCGAGCCTTAACTGCGGCTCCAGCCGGATCAATTTTTAAGCCGATTGTTTTGCAGGCTGCGCTTGAGAATAATATTTTTAGTAAAGACGAGCAAATAATTTGTAAGGGATATAGAAAGGTTGGTAACAGGTTTCAGCGTTGTTGGAAGAAAGAGGGGCATGGTCGGATCAGTTTTATAGAGGGTTTAGTTTGGTCATGCGATGTGGCTTTTTATGAACTGGGGGTTAGGCTTGGGGTTGAGAAAATATCAGCGCTTACCAAAAAGTATGGTTTTGGAAAAAGAACCGGAATCGATCTTCCGCATGAAAAACGCGGGTTGGTTCCGAGTATTGAATGGAAGAAGAAAAAATATCGGTTACCGTGGTATGAGGGAGATACGATTAATTATGCAATAGGTCAGGGATTTTTGTTGGTTACACCACTGCAGATGGCATCGTACTATGGAGAGCTGGCGGTTGGGAGACGATATAGGCCTTATGTTGTGAAGAAAATTATTAATCAAGAAAATGAAGTTCTTTTTTCAAATGAACCAGAATTGATTTCGGAGAGCAGGGTATCGGACGAAGTGAAGAGTGCTTTGCGAGAAGTGGTTCGTCGTGGGACCGGTGTTGCAGCCAATGTTTATGGTCTGCCGGCTTCTGGTAAGACTGGAACCGCAGAAAATCCTGGGTTACCGCATGCCTGGTTTGTATCGTATGCGCCGTATGATAAACCTGAAATAGTAATTTCTGTTTTTATAGAACATGGTGAACATGGGGATAAGGCGCCGGCTTATGTTACACGTGAGATTCTAAAATGGTATAAGAAGTTTCGTTTAAAAAGAAAGATCGAGTCCGAAAAACCGACTTATCAGTATATTGATCATGGGAATTATAAGGAATGGATTTATCCGAAGTCGTATTGGGAACAGCGTGCTGTTGCAACAGCTGAAGCTCTTAATCCTTAACCATTTTTATAGAGTTATAAAAATAGCTTATTTGTTTTAAGCTAGAATCAATTTGTACTTGAGTGGCCCCATTGGTTAGCAGTTGCTTCACAAAAAAAGTTTCATGATTGCTTAATCCTATTACTTTTGCAATTCCGGCAGCAAACATTAATTGCCATTGTGCATAAATTTTTGGATTTTTCTTAACTGCATTAGAAGCCTCAGTTAGAAACATATTATAAAAATCTTTTGCTTCACTCTTTGTAACTAACAAGGTTGCAACTCTGTGTGCCAACATTTCTCCCAATCCGGCATGTTCACTTTGGGTTAAGGTCTTAGATAAAAAGGGACTAAAATAAATATTTCTTAAGTGGTAGCGATGTACGACTCCATTCTTTTTCATCTCTGCCATATCAATTGGATAGCTTGGTGTATTAGGCGGTATTATACTTAAACCGAAATGATTTTCGGTAAAACCCTAAAAAGGCGAAGTTCTTACA
>CAYQVW010000008.1:0-67497 GCA_964421245.1 uncultured bacterium
GGTCCTAAGGTAGCGAAATTCCTTGTCGGGTAAGTTCCGACCCGCACGAAAGGCATAACGACATGGGCGCTGTCTCGGAGAGAGACTCGGTGAAATTGGGATATCTGTGAAGACACGGATTACCTGTATCAGGACAGAAAGACCCCGTGAAGCTTTACTGTATCCTAGCTTTGGATTTCGACTTTACTTGCGTAGCATAGGTGGGAGGCTTTGATGTCATCCTTTTGGGGGTGACGGAGCCGTTAGTGAAATACCACCCTAGTTGTGTTGGAGTTCTAACCTGGCCTTTGTAAGGCTGGTGACAGAGTTAGGTGGGCAGTTTGACTGGGGCGGTCGCCTCACAAAAAGTAGCTGAGGCGTTCAAAGGTTCTCTCAGCACGGTTGGAAATCGTGCGTCGAGTGTAAGGGCAAAAGAGAGCTTGACTGCGAGACGTACATGTCGAGCAGGGACGAAAGTCGGACCTAGTGATCCGGTAGTGCAGCATGGAATGGCTATCGCTCAACGGATAAAAGTTACTCCGGGGATAACAGGCTAATCTCCTCCAAGAGTTCATATCGACGAGGAGGTTTGGCACCTCGATGTCGGCTCGTCGCATCCTGGGGCTGGAGAAGGTCCCAAGGGTTGGGCTGTTCGCCCATTAAAGCGGTACGTGAGCTGGGTTCAGAACGTCGTGAGACAGTTTGGTCCATATCCGGTACAGGCGTTGGAAATTTGAAAGGAGCTCTTCCTAGTACGAGAGGACCGGAAGGGACAGACCTCTAGTGTACCAGTTGTCGCGTCAGCGGCAAACGCTGGGTAGCTATGTCTGGAAGGGATAAACGCTGAAAGCATCTAAGCGTCAAGCCCACCTTAAGATTAGATTTCTTAGACCCCTTGAAGACTACAAGGTTGATAGGCTAGAGGTGTAAGCACAGTAATGTGTTCAGCTGACTAGTACTAATTGGTCATATGCCAGGCGAGTCTTTTTCTCATTGTGATTGCCATTTGTAATTCTTGTTAAAATCCCGGTGACCTTACTGGAGGTGAACCACCTGTTCCCATTCCGAACACAGAAGTTAAGTCCTCCAAGGCCGATGGTACTTGCCCCTTCGGGGTTGGGAGAGTAGGTAGTTGCCGGGTTTTTTTATATCTGCTACAATGATTTGACAATGACTGATAAACCACTTATTTTAATCGTAGATGATGAAAAGGATTTTGCGAATAATATTTCTGAACTTATTAAATCAACCGGACTTTATGAAACTATCGTTACTCATTCCGCGAAAGAAGCGCAAGAAGTATTAAAAAAAAATCAGGGATTGTTGGGGCTGGGTCGGAATCGGATTAGTCTGGCTACCCTCGATATTAAAATGCCAGAGACCGATGGACTAGAGCTTATGCAAAAGATAAGACTGGATTATCCCAATATCGGAATTATTATTCTAACTGCTTGGGTCGATCGAGATAAATGGAAAAAGGCCCGAGCCGGAGGGGTTGCTGCCTACATCCAAAAACCGCTTAAAGAGAAAGAATTGTTTAGTGTTTTAAAAAGATATTTTTCTGGAAAGGAAGATTGGATGATTGAACAAACGAAATGGGAATTAATTGCAAAAGAAGAAGAGGAGGAGAAAAATAAGTGAGTGATAAACCGTTAATCTTGGTAGTTGATGATGAGAAGGATATTGCAGAAAATATAAGTGAGTTTTTACTTTCAACTGAAAAGTATGAAACTCAAATTTCTAATTCCGCAACTGAGGCTCTACAAATAATTGATAAAAACAAAGGATTCTTAGGACTTTCGAACAAAGTTCGTTTGGTTTTTTTGGATATTAAAATGCCGGAAATGTCTGGACTCGATTTTCTAGCTAAGCTTAGAGAGGATTATCCAGAAGATAAAATCGGGGTAATTATGCTTACCGCATGGGAAGATGAAGAGAAGTGGAAGAAGGCCCGTGATGGTGGAGCGGCTGGATATCTTAACAAACCTTTCAAAGGTGACCAATTGCTTTATCTTGCAGATCGTTTCTTTGCTGGTAAAGATCTCTGGATGGTTGAGCAGACCAAGTGGGAGCTTTTATCAAAAGAGACGCAGGCCAAAGTTAACAAGAAGCTTGATTAAAAGAGATTATAAAAGTAGTCCCTTTTTTAACTACGCTGTTTAGAACTATATCTCCGCCGTGTTCCTTTATTATTCTATAGGAGATTGGTAGTCCAAGGCCGGTTCCTTCGTGTCTTGAGCTAAAGAATGGATCGAATATTCTATCCAAGTATTGTTCTGGAATTCCCGTCCCAGAGTCAGCAATTTCGATAAAAACCTTTTTCAGTTGATCTTCTTCTGCCTTTTCATAAGTCTTAATATTTAATTGTCCACCATCAGGCATCGCGTGGTTAGCGTTTTCAAACAGATTGATAAAGATGCGTTCAATATCTTCATAGATTCCCTTAGTCCTAATATTCTCTCCTAATTCTTTTGTTATTTTTATTCCTTCTTTAAAACGGATCAGGTTTAGCGTTTCATTAATTATGTTGTTTATATCGCAGATTGTATCTGATTTGTTTTTTTCATCTTTGGCCAGGCCCAAGATTCTTCCAACAATTCCCTCAATACGATCGACGTGTTTAATATATTTATTTCTAAATTCTGTTAGATATTTATTGTCACGTTCTTTTTTGGGTAAGAGCTCGAGCCCAGAGCGAATTACCCCCAGTGGATTTCTGATTTCATGAGTTACGCCTGCGGTTAGAGTACCAAGCGAGGCCAGCTTTTGTGAACGATACAATTCTTTTTCTGCTCGTAACAATTTTCTCTCTGTCTGTTCAAATTGCTGTTGCACTTCTTGGTATGGTTTAATAATATATTCAAGTGCTACTGCGATGTATTCAGAGATGGTTTTGAAGAGATCATAGTCTTGTTCGGTAAAATCGTCTTCCGAACGTTTTTTTCCGATAACTATTAAAGCCAGTATCTTATCTTCAGAAAGGGAGGGAATGCATAATTCTCCCCTTAGCTCTGAGTTTTTTGGGATCGGGATGGTATCTTTTCTGCTTTTAATTGCTTCTATTAATGGATCGTTTTCTGATAATTTTGTCTGGGTTGAAAGCTCTATTAGGTCTTGGTTTTTAGGGTCGGAAAAGAAGAATCTAATATTTTGAATATCAACTGTGTCAGTTAGAATTGGATTAATATTTAGAACAATATCTTCGTGAGTTAGTGATTGTCTAAACTTTGTAGCTATTTGTCTAGAAACGTCACCAAAATCATAACCTACTTTGATAAAAAAGCGATCGACTGGGGTTTGGATGTTCTCTTTTAATTTTTGAAAGGCTTCTCCAATGATTATGCCATAGCAAAGATTGATCAATATAAAACTAAAATCAACTGTTTGGAAACTGAGGGCCAGGTAAGTAAATATTAGTGTTAGGTATCCAATTGCCAATAGAAGAATTGCCAAACCGTGAGCAAAGGCATTACCAATAACTATTCTAATATCCAACAAACTTGTTTTGGTCATTGCATAGGCAGTTAGCCCTACAAAAAATAACATCCCCCAAATACCAAGTCTTGAGAAGATAATAGAAGTTTTGAAAAGTGGTTGGACAAATACGTTAAAGATAATTACAAACAGTGACGAGGTTAGGAAGCCGGTAAAGATATATAATAATTGGTTCTTTATCTGCCCGCTGCTCTTTAATAATTTAATAAAAAGAGTTAGTGCTCCGGCACCAAGATAGGCAACGATGAAAAGGGAGTATGGGTAATATAATATTCCCATGTCATAGATTAAGCTGCCATCGCTAAATGTTATATTTTGGATTACAAAATTGGTGGCTGCGGCCAGCGAGAATATTAGTGGCAATATCATAATCAGGGGAGCCTTTATGAGTATTTTTTTATCGGTTTCTGGAAAATTCAAACAAAATATCAGCAGAAAAAAGACAACAATCGGCGCAGTTATGTAATCAAGCTTTAGAAATGTTCCTGCTGCACTGATATTGCTTGTTTCCCCTTCGTAAAAAAGGAAGAGAATCCACAAACATAGGAAAACAGTAAAAAGAAAGAAAATTATGTTTCTTATGTTTTTTTTATCCCTAAGATAGGGGATAAGTCCGAATAAAAAAATCAATCCAATTATAATAAAAGTCAGCAATTGTTGCAGCATTATTACCTTTACTAATAAAAATTATGTTCTATAATGATAACATACTGAAAGGGGCAATTCTAGAATGAGTGAAATCAAAATCCGCGCAGTACAAGCAGCTGATATTGATAAATTATTAAAAATTGAGAAAGATGCATGGAGATCGGGAGAGAAATCTGCAACCAAGCAGATGCTAAATGCCAGGCTTGAGGTTTTTCCGGAAGGAATGTTTTGTGCAGTCGTAGAAGGAAAAATTGTAGGGTTTTGCGTTCAAGAAATCATCAAATTTGATGATTTTGAGGAGACCGATATGAGCTGGAATACACTAACTGATAATGGTTGTATTAGAAAATCGCACAATCTGTTAGGAGATATTCTCTATGGTGTAAGTATTAGTGTTCCTCCCTATATATCCAATCGAAATGTTGCTCTAAAATTGTACGAATATTGTGGAAAGCTGGCGATAAGATATAATTTGAAAAAGATTTATACCGGAAGTCGGGTTCCAAAATACTATAAATATGCCGACAATATGCCAATTGAGGAGTATGTTCATGCAAAGACTAAAACCGGGCGTTGTCTTGATCCAGAAATTGCTCTTTATTTAAAAATGGGAATGAAGATAGAGAAGATAATTCCAAATTATTTTAGTGATCCCGAGAGTAAAGATTATGGAGTTTTGGTCTCTTGGCGTAATCCTTTTTATTTCATAACGAAGCGTTCAAAAGTTCTATCCAAATTATTGGGCAATCTATTTCGTCTATAATGCCTGAAATTTCTTCCAGTTATGGAAGATAATTATGTAGGGAGCATTAGATGGGTATATTAGCTAATTTATTGAAAGACAAATACAGCGTTATTGATCATATCTATGATCCCCATTTAGGGAGAAAGATAACTCGCTGGATTCTGATGCTTCCTGGAGCGGGTTGTTCTTGGGCCAAGAAGAAGCACGGTGGGTGTCATATGTGTGGTTTCAAGCATGAAACCAATAAATACACACTTGGAATAAAGTTTCCTGCTTTTATATTTAATCAGCTTTTTAAAGAGGGATATGAGCTTATTTCCGAAAATAAACCAGAGTTGCTATCTGTTTTTAATGGTGGCAGTTTTTTTAATGAAAAAGAGATCCCTTTATCGGCTCAGATTGATTTAGCAAAGGCGGTTAGTAAAACCGATTCAATTCTTATGCTGATGGTTGAATCACGCCCAGAGTATATTACAAAAGAAAAGATACAGTTATTAAAATCGCATCTAGGAAATAAAGAACTTATTGTCGGGATTGGCTTAGAATGTGCAACTGAGGAAATCAGAAAAAAATCTGTTAATAAGGGTTTTTCTAATAAAGACTATGAAAAGGCGATAGAAGTATTAAAAAACAATGGCGCAGAGGCTTTAACCTATATTTTGATTAAACCAGCGCACTTAAACGAGCGGCATGCAATTGATGAGGCGGTTAACTCCGCCCAATATGCAGCTTCTGTCGGCTCAAAATATATTGTCTTTAATGCTGCGATGGTTCAAGATAAAACCCTTGTACATGATTTATATAATAAGGGAGAATTTAAGCCGCCTTGGCTATGGAGTATATTAGAAGTTGCTCGTCGAACTCGCCATCATGGGGCGGTAAGGATTGGAGATTTTAGCGATGAGCCGCGTCCGATAGCTTCCCCCCATAACTGTCATAAATGTTCTGATGAGATTAAGAAGTTATTCGGTGATTATAAAATAAGTCATGATATTGAGATATTTGATGATTTTCACTGCGATTGTCGAAAGGATTGGGAAAAATCTCTTGTTTAACCGTATGGTGGTAAATAACCTTTAAAATTTCCGTCTTCTAATACCTCGTCTAAAGGTAGACCTGTCTTCTCAGCGAACTCCAGCCATATCCAGAGTTGGCTTTCTAAGCGAGTGTATTGATCAACTAATATTTGTGGGTGGTCGCTCTCTTTGCTGTCAGGAAATACTTTTCTAATAAATTCTCTTGTCCGTGCCCATTCATCTGGATACTGTTCCAGCGCAAACTTGAGTGCTTGTGAAAAAAGAATGTTACTTTCTCTTATCCATGAATCCCCTTTGTGCCAGGGTCCGTTGCGTGTAAATTTAATACAAGGACCATTTTTGGGCATGATCTCGGGCGCAGAATATCTGCCGGTTTTCCATTTACTATCATATTGTTCATGTATGGCTTGTATCGTTTTACTGACTCTGCTTGCGATAGTAGAAAAGTATGAAAGTGTGAATGGGACAGTTCTTTGTTTGTTTAAATATATCCCAGCATAATGGGCTTTCTTATTTGCAAGAGGTATCATCGGGTTGCAATATTCTCGAAATATAATACCTAAATCTTCTAATTCCATTCTAAATAATCTGTTGGCACTTCCTTTTATTAGCATATCTAAGGCTGGTATTCCGCTAGATGGATGGAGCATAAAAAAGGCCTCGCCCTCTAGGGCTAGGAGGTTCCAGATTTTTTCGGCAATTGTAAATGATTGATCTGCTTCGCTCCCATTGGTTCCATAAACCGATATGATTAGATCATAATTTCCTGATAGTTCTGTGCTTTCAAATTCCCCTTCGGTTAACTGATCAAAGGCTGCTCTGTTTTTTGGAAGTACTTGACTAATATCTTTATCAACTGAGTGGAGTTCAATTTGAGAACCAAACTCCCTTCTTATCTCAGCTTCAAAGTTGCCATTCCCTGGGCCAATGGTTAGGATTTTTACTTTGTAAGTTGGATCATACTGTCTGAGTTGTTCTAAACGGTTGGCAATGTTTCTTTTGGTATCGCCAATACCGCTATCACTTATAAAAGATTGGGCTTTGCTATAGGCCCTATGAACATGATATGCCATATTGTTGTATCTCCCTATAAGTATTTATCGTGTTTTAAGACGGAAAACTTGTGCAGGTGGGGTCCTGAAGATCTGCTAGAATACTACAATGCCTACTATTGACCAGCTAATTCGATCAAAGAGAAGAACACTTAGGATAGAGATTGATCCGGAAGCGAAATTAATAATTCGGGCACCTCATCGATTGTCGATGGAATATATTAGACGATTTATTGTTTCAAAGAGAAAATGGATTGCAAAAAAACAGAGGTTGATGAATGAGCGTTCCAAAATTCCAGTTCCCCAAATTGAAGAGAGATCAGAAGAGTCTATTTTTGATCGGGTTAGTTATTATTCCAATTTGACCGGCTTGGTTCCAGATAAAGTAAGAATATCTAATGCCAAAACTCGCTGGGGATCATGTTATAAAAATAATATTAGTTTATCTAAGCGACTGACCTTGATACCAATTGAGGTTGCTGATTATATTGTTGTTCATGAATTGGTTCATTTGAAAATCAAAAACCACTCAAAAGAATTCTGGCAAAAAGTAGGGGAGATTTATCCTAATTATAGACAGGCGAAGAGGTGGTTGAGGGAGTATAATAAGGTTATATGAAAACACACACAGACTATTTATATTTGACTACCAAAAAAGAGAAAGAAATCGTAAACATTACCAGAGAAGTTGAAGCTGTTGTTCATGCTTCGGGAGTACAGGAGGGGATGGTCCTCGTCAACGCCATGCATATAACTGCGTCGATATTTATTAATGATGAAGAGCCGGGGTTAAAAGAAGATTTTATGAGGTGGTTAGAAAAACTTGCTCCAGTTGATCCGAATTATCGACACCACCAAACTGGAGAAGATAATGCCGATGCCCATCTTAAAAGAACGATTATGGGAAGAGAGGTAGTGGTTGCAATTACTAAAGGCCAACTCGACTTTGGACCATGGGAGCAGGTTTTTTACGGTGAGTTTGATGGACGACGCAAGAAACGGATTGTTGTTAAAGTGATGGGAGAATAGATTGTGAAAAAATTTATTAGCTACTTATTAGTCATGTTCGGTGCTTTGCTGATCATTAATCTTTTCATTGTGCCGCTCATCGAGCCTGGGATGATTTATTTTCCAACAAAGGAAATAGGGATGGACCCGGCTTCAGTTGGCTTGAAGTATGAAGATGTTTATTTTAAAACATCGGATGGGATCAAGATCAATGGCTGGCTCGTCAAAAATAATAGGTCAAAAAAGGTTATTCTTTTCTTTCACGGAAATGGCGGCAACATTAGTCACCGCATGGATTTAATAAAATTGCTTCATGCACTGCCGGCCAGTGTCTTTATTATTGATTATCACGGTTATGGTAGAAGTGAGGGTAAGCCATCAGAAAAAAATCTCTACCTGGATGCCAAAGCGGCTTATGATTATTTGATTAAGGAGAAGAAATATCGTCCTTCGCAGATTGTGGTTATGGGATCTTCTCTTGGTGGAGCAGTTGCGACGGAGTTGGCAGTACGGGAGAGAGTGGGGGCGCTTATTTTGAAATCCTCCTTTACCTCGGCCAAGGAGATGGCTGTGCGCATGAATCCTCTCTATCGCATTCCTATTGTCTGGATCCGGAGTGATTTTGATAATCTAAAAAAGATCGGCAAGGTAGAAGTGCCGGTTCTTATTATCCATTCTAAAAAGGATGAGATGATTCCTTATCAAATGTCGGTGGCGCTTTATGAAAAGGCTAATCAACCCAAAAGGCTTCTGTTGTTAGAGAAATATAGACATAATGATTTTATTAGGGCTCCAGAGTATATTAGGAGCTTGCGACAGTGGGCTTGCCCTACGAAGCTTTAGCGAAGGAGGGTAATTGCTTGTTTTTTATCAGCATAGAAGGTAAAATTTGATTAATGAATTAAATGATTTGATGACTAAACGATTATTGTTAAAAAAATGAGAAACAAAACAAATAAAGTGGAAAAATTTATAGCTATATACTATCTGATAGAATTATTATGATAAAGCAAACAAAAGATAGAAAAACATATTTCTTCGTAGATGAATCGGGAGATCCAACTTTTTATAATCGTTATAGTGAGTTAATCGTTGGTGAATCGGGCTGCTCAAAAATATTGATCCTTGGATCAATTAAGACGGAGAAACCAGAGGAGATTAGGTCTGCAATAAAAGAATTAAGTAAAGAAATATCAAAAGACGAGTATTTTAATGATATTCCTTCGGTTAAAAAAAGTATTGTTTCTTTTCATGCAACAGATGATTGTCCGGAGGTACGCGAAAAGGTCTTCAAAGTTCTTATAAATATGCCTTTTAAGGGTGAGGTTGTTGTTGCTCGAAAGCTAGAAAATATCTTCAATAGCCGACATAGGCGCGATGAAAATGTGTTTTATGATGATCTAATTTCAAAGTTATTTGAAAATCAATTGCATAAATCAAAAGAGAATATAATATATTTTTCGAAGAGAAGTAATCGCCCAAGACAAACACATATTGAGCATGCCATACAGTCAGCAATTAATGTTTTTGAGAATAAATGGAAGACTAAAATTAATACTCAAGTGACAATATATCCTCAAAGGCCAGAAGGGGAACCATGTTTACAGGTCGTTGATTATATACTCTGGGCCGTGCAAAGACTTTTTAATAGAAAAGAGGATCGTTATTTTAAGTATGTAAAAAACAAAATATCTTTTGTTTTGGATTTGTATGATTTTGAAAAATATCCTAGAAATTTTTACAATAGAAGAAATATTTTGGAAGGTAAAAAGCTAAGCCCCCTATGACTAGTCCCAACTTAATGGGAGCACGGCACGACGCCGATTATTGTCACAGAGGGCCAGTAGTGATTATGGCACATGTCTGACACATGTCAAGCATTTTGATATTCATATATATATCGTAGTAGTTTATGAGAAATTGCATGTAATATTTAGTTTTATGAAATTTTCCCACTCCCCATATCCCTCTGTCAATAAGGCCTAACATCCACCACTTGCATTATAATTGCTTGTTTTTTGTCCTTTTGAAGCGTAAAATTGTCACAGATTTACTAAAAGGAGGGATTTGTATGGTAGAAGATGAATTAAATCCACAAAAAGTAGCCTATTTAGAAGATAAAGGATTTAATTATTTGAATAACAAAAATGTTTGGGTTTGTAAATATGGTGCAATGAGTCGCAAATATTTAATAAATCATAAACTAAATGAAGTTAAAGGAGATATCGATAAGGCTATAAATGACTATGGAAAGATTGAAGCTCCAATATTTTTTTATTTATTTAATGATGATGCAGTCAAGACAATAAGGAAAATTATTTCTAATTATCAGAAACATTAATATTTTCTTAAGAGATTGTGAAATTTTTCCCAATCTCTTTTTTCCGAACCCATCCCACCTCCTCTGTCAAATCGTCTTTCGGTTTCGTTAACGATAGTATGAAACGGTATTCGGTAACGTCAATGGCTAAAAACGAAAACGTTTGATGTTACGTTCTATCGTTACCGAAAACGATTAACTGTTTTTCATTGTAGTATATACTTAGTACATACTAAGTATATACTTCGTATATACTATTGCTAAAACTGCAATTGCTTGTCTTTTCTTTTAATAAGGCGTAAAATTTGACTAAATGAAAAAGAAGCTAATCATCATAATTGTTCTGCTTCTAATGAGCTCTGCTTGCTTTGCCAATCCAAAGGTTTGGCTAGATAGTCATTCCGATAAGATTGCACATGCTTTTGCGGGTGGTTTTACCGCCGGAGTCTCTTTAAAGCACGGTGCCGATCCGGTCAGCATGGTTCTTAATGCTACGATTATTGGTGGCTTAAGAGAGGCCTTTGACTATAAGTATGCCAATAAATGGGACAATTGGGACTGGTTTGCCACAATACTTGGTGGGGTTATTTTCGTAATATTGTAGATTGTGAAATCTTCCCCCCATCCCTTTTCCCCATCCCTCTGTCAAATCGTTGTTCGGTTTCGTTAACGATTGTACGTATCGGTATTCGGTAACGTCAATGGCCGAAAACGAAAAAGGTTACGTTCTATCGTTACCGAAAACGATTAACACTTCCCACCTCCTCCTAAACTTCCCGTAGTATATACTTTGCTGAAACTTCAAACATCAAACTTCAAGATCCAAAATAAATCCCAACTTAGAACTTCCAAATCCAAAAATGTTTTGATGTTTGGATTTATTTTGAGGTTAGAAGTTTGGATTTTGATGTTAATGGATGGTAGTACATATACTATCACAAAAACTGTTTATGAGGCTAAACATCCGCATAGAGACCTAATTCACAAAAAATAGTGAAATTAATTGTCCCATTCTTAGATATATAACTAATGGGAGCTACAACTGCAAATATAGGGCATCTGCCGGCAAGAGTTGCCGGAATAATGAAAAAGGACGGACTGGAACAACATTGCCCGGATCCGCTTATTTCACAGGAAACCAAGATATCCTCAGCCACTGGATTGCACGCAAGAGTGAATGAATTTTATAAAGCAGAAATACTTGCTGCAAGAACAAGAGTAGGCTTGCCATCGGCAGACCTGGTTGTGCTGGATCTTGCCCCAAACAGTTTTGGTGATTTTCCTCTATCCGAATTACTCGAAGATAATTACGTTATAGGTGCCGATATTAATGCTGTTGCAATGGAGAATGCTAAAACCGGCCTCTCTGAAGAAAAACAAGAACACCTCACTCTTTTACAGGTAGATGCTTCCCTGGCTGCAAACGAAATAATTCAGAGTGTGCGGGATATGTTTTTTGAATATCCGACCTTAACAGACGGTTTGTTTTGGGAATTATATAACAGGATGGAAGAGATGGCGTTTTCCCGCAGGCTTCCTTTTGTCGATAACAGTATCAATATGGTAGTTGCAATAAGTGCATTTTCATCTTTTGTTGTTGAGGCAATTAACGCAATAATTCCAGGGATTATGTGGGGGAAGTATGGAAAGAAGCCTTCTTATGATTTTTTGTCCGAACAAATAACTTTTCATGGAAGAAAATTGATGAGGGGTGAGCTAATAAATAGAGCTTCCAATAGACTGTATCATCGTGTAGTCAAACATCAGCTTCGAGAAATAAGGCGAGTGCTTGATAATGAGGGGGCGGCTTTTCTTTGCGACCATGCCGTGGTTATTCCCCGTGATAATTTCGATGGTAGTTTTACTTTATACTCAAGAGATATGATTTCTCCTTCTGACCAGTATCTAACAGATATTGGAGTAAGATTCTGTTCAGGTCGGACGGATTTTCGTGTTGCAACTAGAGCAGAAGACGTCAGTGTAATAGGACAGGATAGTTTGCATGCGATTGCTCGTGGTGTAACTGGGTTTAAAACTGTTGATGAGTTCTATTTCTGGAGTGTTAACAGTTTAGGCCATTATTGGATGGACGTTCCGGCTGTCTATAGATTAGAAACAGGCTTATTGTTACAAAAAGCTTAATTTTATACTTGCCTTTCGTTTCCCTCCTACGCCCTTCGGGCTCCGGCGGGTAAGCCCACTTCACAACCGCCTCCGCATTAAGTTATAATCAATCTTGGGTTTAATCAATCCTAAAAGTAATTCCAAAAGTTACATTTGATGTAGAACCTTTGAAGACTGTAGAAGAATCTGTTCCGTCTATTTCTCCACTAACCGGAACATTTATTATCCCTGGAGCATATGAGAGATCAAAAATAAGACTGTTCCAGATCCTCCTTATCTCTATTGGGAGGGATATAATGTAACCACTACCACTAAAAGAAGAGGACTTGTCGGTATAACTGCTATCATCATAAAGCCTGTCGGAACTTTTACTAATGTTTATCTGATCATACCTGATCCCTATATTTGATTCGATAAATTTGTTTTTGCCAAGATCGGGTAGATAAATAAACTCAAAAAATATCATCGAAATGTTTATTTGCGAAGTTACGGTGTTTGATCCGCCAAAGAACGATGGGTTGCGCATGCTCCAGCCATGAGACCCGCTGCCAGTTCCTATTGAATATTTGAATCTATTTCGAAATGGGAAAGTAATCTTAAATTCTGCTCCACTTGGTGCCGCATTTTCTGGTTCGTATTCTACTAACTTGCCGGTATTTGGGAAACCCAGATAGAGGGTTTTAAAAGAGAGATCTATTTTTTTATGACCATCTACAAAATAGCTTCCTTCTTCTGCAAAAGCGCAGTTTGCAAATAGTATTGTGAGTATTATAAGTATTAATATTGCTTTGTTCATTGGCTCTACTATATTATCGTTAGTTTAGCAGAAAAATTTCACAATTTTGGGGGGTTCTCAAAAAACAGTGAAATTTTTTAGTTTACTATACGAAGAAACTGTATGGTTACAATTACACCAAAAGTAGCATCTAGGATAAAAGTTGTTGATGGCAGAGATGATACGAACGTTTTGGTCAATATTGCTGAAAGTAATTATCAAGCAAAATTTGCCAAGACCTCTTCTAATGGAGTGGATATTTATCATGTGCGCGATCGAGATTGTTTCTCTGCAGAACAGCATTATCTTACCAATGGCAAAGAGATCTTTGTTCTTGTTGATAGCATTGAATCATTTGTAAAACAGGGGATTCGGCCTGCTTTGGATGGTTGTCTGCAGATAGATCTGGGGAATCTTCCTTCTCCTCGCGATATGGAAGAGGGCCAATTATCAAAGCTGCTCCTCTTTAAGCAATTTGGGCATATGAGTCCTAGTCAAATAGCAAATAAATTTACTCGTTTTGTAGAAGAGAGCGCAGCGGCTCATAAAATGTATTCTGGGTTGGAGAATGCGCTGGCAAGAAATATGCTGGTCTACCTGCGGCTTTTTAGTAATCGAACCTGTCCTTTTCTGGTTCTTATTTTTCTAATTACAGAAATTGGTAAAAATAAAGATACACCAGAAGCTAAACAGGCACTAAAAATATTATTGAGCTTGTCTCTGGAGAAGAAACAGATAAAGGAGCTTGGATTTGCCGGTGAAAGAATTTTTGAAACAGCATGGACACTTGAAGCCCTTATTATGCCACTAAGGACGATTGCACTTGAGACGATAAGGAGGGGTGGTCCGCTTCAATCTGATCTGGCAGCAATTTCCCAAATGTTCGCTTCATTTAAAACTTAGGTTTTATACTGAATATATCTAACTGGTCCCTCTCGTGTTTCAGCCCGCAAATATGCCTCTATTTCTTCATCAGAAGTTGTCATAGAAATTCCGTGCTCAATTCTAAGCCTTGTTAAAGATGTTGGTCTGCCCAAATAAGCCTTTAGCTCTGAGCCAACTTCATGCAGACTTACCATCCAGCCGCTGATATCTATTCCGGCTACTTCTAATGGTTGTATAATTATTCCGGCATCACGAGCGTAGGAATGACAATAAGATGGGGGAGGTTTTTCATAAATTAACCGGACTGCTTCTATTTCAATCCTGACATCAGCCAGTTCTTTTGGGACCGGTTGTCCTGCCCGTCCAAAAGCTCTAATCACCAGAGGAAAACGCCCTAATTTCATATCTCCGTTACTCATAGCATTACCTAAAAAGGCGTCCATTGCTCCACACATATAGGCTGTGTAGTGCAGTTCACTTCTTCGTATTTCGGTCATGATTTGACGTAATGCCTTGGTGGGAATCGCTCTGCTGCTGTCGTAACCACTATCTCTTAATGTGGTATATCTTGTATTCAATGGATTTATGGACCGCATACAGGCTTTCATGAATTGTTATCGTCTGTTCTTTAAGAAAATTTCACTTCACTTGTTTTAACATCTCATCTATCTGATCCATTTGTGCCAAGAGTTGATTCATGAGATTTGATAAGAAAAAATATATACTAATTGTAAATAAAAGGACAATAATTGTTAGTGTGATCTTTTGTCCATTGCTGAAGTTAGGGCTCTTGTAAAGCAGAGGCAGAGCAAGGGGACCAAGAACGAAAAATAATAGAATAATAACCGCGGGGATACTATAGTACCAGGATGATTTGTTTGTCATGAGATATATTATACAACTGATTTCTATGTTAAAATAGCAAAAAGATACTAAAATTATTAGGAGGATTCACTATGTCTTTATATTATATTGTTGTCTTCGCGGCGGTTTTGCTTTATTACTCTGTCAAAATTATTCGTCCAGTTGAGAAGGGAGTTATAGAGACTCTTGGAAAATTTACTAAAACTGCTGAAGCAGGACTTCATTTTCTTATCCCAATAATTCAACGTATTTATAAAATAAATGTTACCGAGCAGCGGGTAGATATTGAACCTCAGTCGATTATTACAAAGGATAAATTAAATGCAGAAGTAGACGGAGTAGTCTATTATAAAGTGGTCGACCCTAAAAAGTCGATCTATAATGTTAATCGTTTTTATTCTGCTGTTCCGTCGTTAGCCAAAACAACCCTGCGTGCGGTGATTGGTAAGATGACTCTGACCGAAGCAAACGAAAATAGAGATAAAATTAATACAGAAGTTGAAAATATTCTTGATAAACAGACCGATCCGTGGGGAATATCTGTTATTCGAGTTGAATTGCAAAGAATTGAGCCTCCACCGGATGTTCAGGCTGCTATGAACAACGTTGTTAAGGCAGAGAATGAAAAAATCGCAGCACTAGATATTGCAACCGCCAGAGAGACGACTGCCGATGGAGATCGTAGGGCAGAAGTTAAGCAGGCAGAGGGACATGCTCAGGCGATTAGACTAAAAGCAACGGCAGAAGCGGAAGCGATTAAATTAGTAAACGAATCAGCGGAAAAATATTTCAAAGGCAATGCTCAATTATTAAAACGTCTTGAGACAGTAGCTACTTCTCTAAAAAATAATGCAAAGATTGTTGTTCCGGCCAATGCAGATTTGGTAAACGTAGTTGGTGATATGGCTGGTGGCGTTCTGCCGATTGTTAGGAAGAATGGAGAATAGGTTTTCGGTTTCGTCAACGATTGAATGAACTATCGTGATCGACAACGATTAACGATCCCCCCAAAATAGACTGAAATTTTCTATTTTCTTATCCGAAATAATTCCATACAAGTCCGATAATAATAGGAGGATATCAAAATGGCAGTATATTTATTAAATCGAGGAGCACAATGTGGAGGACCGTTAAGTAAAGCGGCGTACGATTATGCAGCTAAGAGGGGATGGCAGCAACTCTCCCTTGGTGAAGCAGCGCACCTTCGTCGTGGACAACCGACAGTCCTTGCAGTTGGTGGTAATTCCTTAGACGGATATGAAGATGCAACAGTTAGAAATATTGTTTATTTTTTAAATCCTGTTGTTACTCATGGAAACGGCCCGCAAGTCGGAAAGTTAATGATTAAATATGATGGAGACAGATCTTTAAATGAGTGCGTGGGGGAGACTCAAGTAGATATAGGCCAAAACCTGAAAGGTAGACTAAAGGCTGCTGCAGCGCGCATGGGTCGCATAGGTCTAATTTGTGGTGAGGAAGGGGTTAAAATCGATGTTGTCCCAACCCGCGTAATTGTTGATGCAAATGATCCGGCGTTTGAACAGCCAACCAAATATATTGGAAAAGAATACAATCTTTCAGAGGTTCAAGCTATGGGAGGAAAAGAGGAAAAAGAGGGGCTCTATTATGTTTCGTCGGAAGGTTGGTGGGTGAAAGAATTTAAAGGCAAACCGGGTGTCTATAGAAGAGTAGTTGCTTCTCCTAAACCATTGGAAATCCATCCAGATGATTTAGCCTCAATTCGACAAAAGGTAAGGCCCGGATATATCACTATTGCTTGTGGTGGTGGAGGTCGGCCCTATTCAATTCAAGAAGATGGATCTTTAAAGCCAGAAGAGGCTGTTATTGATAAAGATCTGGCTTCAGCCGTATTAGCAGGAGAATTACGGGCAAGAGAATTTATTATCTCAACTGCTGTTAGGCGAGTTGCTCTCAATTTTGGAACTCCAAAGCAGTATGATATTGATTATATTGTATTGCAAGAGGCTTTAAAGTATTTATTGGAAGGACAGTTTCCACCTGGAAGTATGGGAGAGAAGATGGAGGCAGCAATCAATGCTTTGCGTTTTGGAGTCAATTCCGTTTTGATAACCCATCCAGAATTGAGATGGCTTAGTTTTGAAGGAACACTTCTTACCAGAGGACCGGATCTAGAGGGACGCGTACATAATCTTACAAGAATGGTTGGAAATATTGCGCAAATGGCGACAAATGATCGTTACGGATTGCCCATGAATAATGAACTAGAGCGCTGGTTGGTAGCTAATAAGCAAAAAGGGTCAGCCTTAGAGAGCTTTTTCGCCCGTTTGAGGGGATAGCTTCTGTGTTATAATCACATAACATAGGAGGGCATCATGTTTAAAAAATTACTATGCTTGTTTGTTATCGTTTTATTTATGGCTTCAATCGCTTCTGCAATATCTCTCGATGATTTAATCAATAAGCTCCAGTCTAATCAGAATAAGGTTAAAGATATGCAGGCGGAGATTTCTACAAAGATGACGACTTCGATGAAGGGAATGCCGCCGATGAATACTTCGGGTAAGATTTGGACCAAGGGTAATAACAAGAGCAAGATGGAGATTTCATCCCCCACCAAGCAGGTTACGATTAGAAATGGTGGTAAGATGGCGGTGATCAATGCTGCTGGGCAAAAGCATGTGCAGGATTTATCAAAAATGCCAGGAGGGGGAGATCAGGATAGTTCAAGTAAGATGGATTTTGAAGAAGCCAAGAAGAAGTTTGATTTTTCTATGAAGAATTCTTTTGGCGGATATTTAATTACTGGAATTCCAAAAGCGAAGAGTCAGTTTATGGGTAAGATTGAGATTTTTGTAGATAAATCGAAGTTGGTTCCGACCAAAATAAAAATGTTTAATCCAGCTGGAAAAGTTTTGAGTGATACTAGAATAGAATATAAAAAAGTTTCGGGTATAAATATTCCTTATAAAAATACTTCAAAGGTTATTTTGCCTAAAGGCAAGATGACGATGGAGATGACTTATTCTAATATTAAGGTTAATAGTGGGATAAGTGATAGCGTGTTTGATATATAATAAATAGATTGCACAATAATTTGTGCGGTGATATACTATCATCACATAAAAAGACACGGGGGAAGATGTTGATCTCGTGTCTTTTTTGTTGAAGGAGAAAAAAGATGATTAAAAAATCGCTGTGTATCATGCTTATTGTTTGTTTTTTTGTAACAGTTCCTCTTATTTTGCCACAACCCGCAAACGCATATGGAGAAGGAGGTCTTTGGGTAGGAGCATACGGGTTAGAGTTGCTTTATAAGGGAGGGATTGCTCTATTTGATTTTGTCTCTAGTTCATTTCGTGAAAATAATAATACAGGCCTAAGTAACAACAAGACAATAGAGGCAAAATCATTGTTAGGAGAGAAGGAAACAAAAGGTAGTATTTCAGAAATTCAAAATAAAATTAATACAACTGAAACTAATTTGAAGAAGGAGTAATTGCTGTCTATATTAATTATTTTCTATGAATAAAATAAAGCTGTTAAAAGTGCTAAAAATTGTTAAATGTCTTGTTGTGATTATAGCATTCCTTTTTTTAGCCCCCATAGCCATTGCGGACAACAAAGAAGGAACAAATACCTACAAAGATTATTTATTTATACTTGTTCACGGAGTTAATGCTGATAAAAGTGTCTGGGATGGTTCCAGTCAAATTCCAAAATATAAAGTTCTCAAATTAAAGCAGGTTATTGAAAACGATTTGGGTTTTCAAGGACGGGTATTTTGCTACACTTTTAACACTCCGAATGGAGATAATATTCAACATGCTAGAGAGTTAGGTGACAGGACCTATCATAATCCTTCTTCAGGAATGAATGGTAAGTGCTGGTTTGAAAAAGCAAAGGAAGATTTCGTAAAAAGGAACCCCGGAAAGCTAGTTCCAACAAAATATATTATCATAACTCATTCAATGGGTAATTATGCTGTCAGAGCGTACATATATTCTGATTATTTAAAAGATAAACGGACTAAATGGAAAGAAGGTAAAGTATGGTTAAGTGATTCCGTGCCAATGTTTGATAAAGGATTTTATAAGGACGATGTAGCAAAGGTTGTTTTTATTGCTCCCCCCTTTAATGGGAGTGACTTGGCTTATGTCGGTATTATTCCTAAAGCGATTGGATTATGTGCAGTTGGTTACAGCAAATTTACTAACTATGTTGATATTTGGTCACGCATGAACAAATATAACGGAATGCTAACGGATCCTTATGTGCCCTATAAGATTGGGAAGGAGCTTTCTTTTGGAATTGTTCAGGGAGAAAACCTATTTGATATGTTGCTCCACTCATTTAACCTCGATAAATATAAGTCTGGTTCCAATATATCAAATATTGGAATAAATTTAGAGTCTGGTATGTATGGATTTACTGATTTGGCGACTTGGGACATGTGGCCTACTAGTCCTTTGACTGTAAATCTTCAAAATGCTAAATTGCCCGAGAACCAAAATGATCCTGCTTATTCAGTTATATATGGGAAAGGAGTTCCTGTATTGAGGTTAGATGGAACCTTGGCAAATCATTTAGTCTACTCTGGAGTAAAATCTTTTTTTAGTAAAAATAATTATTTCGATAGTTTAAAGGATTCTTTTTTACCCAAAAATCTTGATACTCCTTTTTCGCAGTTTGATGATGAACTAATTACAATGGCTGGTTCTGGTTTTTGGAATTTATCTACTAATCAAGCAAGGTTTTATAGTCTTTTGTTAGGGAATCCGTTTGGGTCGTCTATAGAGGATGGCGATAATTGTGTTCCAGTGAGCAGCGCAAGACCAAATAATATTAGGTACTTAAAGAGTGCGAGCTATTATCCTTTAATTTATAAGTCTGCAGGGTTTGAAAACTACTTAACAAATGAGCTGCCTACGCGTATTGAGGCGGCGGCAGCCTTGTATGGAATTTTAATTACTTTTGGGTACATGGATCCAAAATCTGCTTTTACTATTTGTGAATGGATATTAGTTTTAGATTTTATTAATAATGTTCACAATTATCAATATGAATTAAGGGATGTTTTTGATGCACATACTCTGCAAAACTTAACACAATTTAAAACTATCAAAACCGCTCTCCTCGACACCCCCGCCATCTTTACAGTCCAAGACATTCAGGCCAATGTTGCTTCCACCTCTCCCGCAACATCAAAAACAACTGCGATGGCAATTACATCTCCTCGAGCACCACCAAAAGGTTATGAATCACTTAAAATCAAAACAATTAAAGAAGATCGTGCCTATAAAGGCAATCAGAATATGACAATCCCCATTACCATTGACGGTGACAGAAAATATGTCAACGAAATGGTCTTTACAAAACCACCACTTAGGATCGAAGGAAAATTGAATTATTTGATTCCAGCTAGAATGAAACAATTCCAATATTCCTTTAACTTTGCAGCTTGGAAAGATATTAAAAATGTTGATTCAAAAACCGGAGAATTTGTTCTAGATAAACTCCCATTTGCAGAAGGACAAAATGTCTTGGCAATCAGAGCAATCAATGCAGTCGATGTCTCATCTCACCAAATCTGTAAATTTATCATAAACACCATTCCAATGGTTATCTCAAAAATGTTCCCACTACCAAATTCATATACTAACAATAATAAAATAATTATAAGTGGTGAATTTAATAAAAGTGTATATTCAACGAATATTAAAGTGGGAGAAGGAATTCCAACCTTGACCTCCGCCGAATTATATAAAGATGGTAAGTTTTTTAAAAACTTGCTAAACGATCCTGGCTTCAAGATTGAACATATTAAAGTTAATGATTACCAGGCTGTGGTTAAATTTTTGCATACCACTTCTTCCGCGTTTGAAGATGGAAAGTATGAAGTAAGAGTTAAGGCAAAAAGCAGTGTCGGATCATCACAGGGAACTTGGTCTTTTTGGATAGATACTACACCGCCTGATCTTGAGATTTATTTTTAAAGGGGATATTACAATGAAAAAAATAATACTGTGTTTTCTGATGTTGATTATCCTCGTTTTGCCAATCCATGCAAATGATAACTATAATCCATGGAAAGAAATTTATAATCTTGTCATAAAGCCCCCATGTTATATCGGCTTTGATTTTGAGCATATTAAGTCTCCTGAACCTCTTTTCTCATATATTTACAGGGTGGCGCTAGAGAAAAAAACAAAACCCCATCTTTACCGACTAGAGCTTGATGGCAAAGATATAAGAGGTATGGCGGCAATCCATAAAAAAAAGATTAATAATCAAAAGATAATAGAAATTCGCTACCGCCCATCTCGTCCTCTAAAACCTGGTTTTCATTTATTTACCATAGAGGCTGGTAACTTTTTTGGCAGAAAAATTGTGCTTTCTCTAAAAAATATTGATCCTGATATTAATATCACCAGAAATACTAAATACCACGAAATGACTAAAATCCTCAACAGACTCCAAAAACAAAGGGCAAAAATAGATAGTGTAGATTATCGCTTCAATTTACAGATAGATTACACTAAAAACAAAAAAAATATTTCAAGCCATTACCACGGTAAGCTTTATATAACAGGGGAAAACATACACCAGATTGCTCTAGCGGAAAAACCGATCACAAAGGTTAATGGTAAAATAGTTAAAACAAAAAGGAGCTTAGGGGATTATAAAAAGACAAAAAAAATGGATAGAATGCGGCTTAATCCTTTCTATCTCTCTAATTATATTCCATATCAAGATCTGGCCCAGTATTATAATTGGCATATTTACAAAAGAATAGGTAAAAGATCCTGGATTTTTGGTGATATTTTACCGGAATACAGAAAAGAATTATGGTTGCCCCAATTTGTCCAATTAGTTATTGATGAGAAACGCTGGCTGCCGTTAGAAATTAATACTTTTATTTACAATAATAAACATGTTACTGCTTCTGCAAAACTAGAATACAACAAAGAAGGACTACTTACCCAGCAGACCTTAAAAAGGATACTGCCTGATGGGAAAGAAGAAATCTCAGTACTAAAATTATCAGAGAATGAGATAAATAAAAGAGAGGCGGCTAAAAAAGGTATCCATTTATGACGCAACCTCTTGATATCATCCCAACATAGTGGCATAATACTAAGCAATAATATTATGGAGGACTATAAATTATGTTTAAAAAACTATTACTATCTGTCATTGCATTACTGCTAATAGGAAGCATCGCACATGCCGCTGTTCCATTATATATAGATTATCAGGGGATTCTGCGAGATAAGTCTGGTAATGCGCAGACTGGTAGTTTTAGTATGACATTTTCAATCTGGGATGCTTTGATTGGTGGCAATAGCAAATATTCTGAAACCCAAACAGCCGTCTCGGTTAGTAATGGTGTATATAATGTACGTATTGGACCGGTAGATTCATCGGATGATTTTAGTGGGGAAGATAGGTGGCTTAATATTGCAGTTGCGGGGAACAATCTTTCTCCTCGTTTGCAGATAAATTCTGTGGCGTATGCAATTAGGGCAGAGGTAGCGGACTATGCTGCTGTTTCCGGAACAGCGACTTCTGCGGCAAACGCTACTACTGTTAATACGATTAATGCTAGTACCGATGCGACAGCAAGTAATTTGTATCCGTTGGATTCAGAGGGGAAATTGTCTGGAGTAGAAATTTCTCCAGAATCTTCCTCTGCCGGTAGTTATGCTGCATTTATTAATGGAAAGTTGGGGGCGTCGAGTTCGGTGGTGGGGGTTGATACAATTTCCTTTCCAGCATCAAATAAGACGGTTACCATTGATAATGGAGTATTAACTGGTAGTAGTAGAATATTTTTAACAATGGGGTATTCAGGAGTTACTATGACGTCAAATACAAGCGAAGGAATAATGGTGTCAAGCGTTGAGCCTTTGAATAATAGATTTACTGTATCCACTGTTTCTGGAAACATTGATAAGGATATTGAGTTTACATATTTAATAATTAATTAATCTGCTTATATAGTATATAAAAAAGCCAAATAAGAACTGAGACTATCTTACTTGGCTTTTTCTCTTCTTGTTAACTATTTAATCGTCGGCGAACAGAACAGTGTCGAATATCCTGCCTCAAATTCAGATAACGATGGAGTTATAGACGTGTCTGTAGTTGAAAAATCACCTTTTGCTTGTAGATATTGGAATCCTTTTAGTGAACCTGGAAGAGATGATCCCGGTTTTAGGGATTGTGAGCAGGTTATTGGAGTATCAAGAACTTTTTTACCAGTTACTGTGTCAGTCTTTGTTTTGTTTGAACCACAAAGTTTGAAAGCAAGCTGAGTATTCAATGGCATGGTATGTTTTGCCTTTATAGTTCCGACTGCGCAAATTGAGGCCTTGGTATCGTGAACAGCAAGGGTGATGTCTCCCTTCTTATTGTGGGGGAGAGTTGTTCCTCCACTGTATAATTTTACATCAGCGTACTGGGCGCTTCCCAACCATCCTGCAACAGGCATTCCAATTAGAACATTTTGACTATTGCTTGAATTTGTATCTATAAATTTTCCCTTACCGTTAATTTGTGTCGATTTTGTTCCATCAATATAAAACTCAAGATCGCTTCCTTTAGCAACCAACTCAAAAGAATGAAACTTATCAGTAGTTTTCATTTTGTGAAATTGGTTTGATCCAGAAACGAATACTTTATCGGTAAAAAAAATAACTCTTACCTTTTTTGAGCCAGCGTTAACCTCCCAAACACCACCTACTTGCTTTTGTGTCAAAACCTTTACTTTGGCTTTTGCAATAAATCCTTTGATTGGATCAACTTTTGTTGGATAGGTATAATAAACGGCAACAGTTCCTGTCACTTTTGAATTATCGATGCCAACATGGTTGATGCTCCCAGAGGTGCCAAGAGTCACAGTTCCGGAGGGAACTGATGCTGGAGTGGAAGTCCAGCCCTGTGAAGTTGGCAATGTTTTTCCGGTATAAATTGACTTAAGAGCGGTGCTGTCTTTATCTAGAACTACTGCTCCAGAAGTATTAATAACAACTCTGTTTGTGATAGCTCCACTAAAACTGGTTGCAGAATATTTTCCGGTAGTTTTAATACATCCAAAATCTACAGGCTTTCCAGTGTCTTTTGGTATTGATTGATCTAACTTAGGTTGATATTTGTCTACGCCTATATCTTTTGGTGGAACGTATTGGTCTCCCTTTGGAGGAACATACTGATCTTTTTTCGGAGGAACTGTCTGGTCTTTTTGCGGAACATATTGATCAGATCCTTTATCTAATTTTGGAGGACCACCAGCATCTGGATCTTGTCCTTTATCTGGAGGTGGTTGCATTCCATCCTTATTAATCGTAGGATAACCGTCACCATTTGGATTAAAAGAATTTGGTTGACCGCAGCCGCCCAAACTTGCAACTCCAAAACCGACTGCGTAGTTTGATGCAGGAGCGCTTGGACCCTTATAGGCTTTACTGCTTGTTCTTACTGCAAATTTTACAACTTTTGGTTTTGTTTTTGCTTTTTTCTCACCCTTAGATGGACTAGGGGAACAAGAAAACCGTGGACTCTTAATATATGCCATTAGAGATTGACTTTTTTCACATGTGATTGTCATTTTACATCACCTCTTATTATATACATATATATTATACCCCGAACACCCACGATTGTACACCTCATTTTTTATTTGTCAAGTACTATTTTGATAAATTAAAGACGGAAGAACAGAAGGCAAAAATAGCCCTTTGATCCCCGTTTGTACTCAACTATTTATCATCATTAATTCCAGGAAATTTCACCTAATTTTTGTTTTTTTCTTTTTGGAGGCAGAGGTGAGAAGGGTGGGAAAAGTGGATAATGGGAGTTTCTTGCCTGTTGATCTCCGCTCATGATTATGGGCGCTAGTTAAAATGTGATCAGATTATTCTTGCACATCAATCAAGGCGATGGTATACTTACAGCACATGTGCTACGGGGAAGACACGGGGATGACTGCATAACCGTGTCTTTTTTTATGATTTTTACGGGGAAGAAGGGGGTAATTTAGTAAAAGCGTTGTTAAAATAAATAGAGGAGGAAAATGATGAAGATTGTAGTATTAATAATTAGTTTTATTGTTTTGTTGACGACGGTATCAGGTGCAGCATCTGATGCTGACTCAATTGCCTATCAATTAGCAGCAGAAAAAACCCATCTTACTTTTGGTCTTGGGATTGCAAATGATTTAATTGGTGGGATAGTAAAAAATGGAATGGGTGAGCCGAAAAGCAGTTTTTCTTTTAATACGTTCTTGGGGTTTTCTTATACAACGTATTTTGGAGCAAATTCTGTTGAGAGTATTTTTAGTGAGGTAAGGGAAATTTATTCTAATGATTTGGAGGAGAAGGATCCATCTATAATAAGGTCGCTAGTAAAAAATAGAATAGGAAGTGGTAGATTTAGTTATTTTAGGGTTGGAACTATTCTTCTTCTTTATCCTCTGGTTTTGCAAACCGGTTGGGCTTGGCTGCCGAGTGAAAATACTAGATTTGAAATCGGGCTCGGATTACCTCTTGTGCTGAATTTTGGATTTAATGTTGATTTATAGGAGGTTAAAAATGAAAAAGTTATTTATATCAGTAGTAAGTTTATTGTTTTTTGTTTCAATGAGCGGTTCTGTTTTTGCGGAATTAAATGGTGAATTATATAAAATGGCAAAATACCAATCAGAAAGTAAAAATCCAACGGTTGCTGTTTTGGGTTCGTGGATTTTTCCTTCTGTTGGACATGCCTACGCTGGAGATTGGTTTAGGGGATTACCATTTTTAGCTATGAATGTTGGATTGTCGGTTGTAATGATGTCTGGTGGTGGTAGCGCAATTATAACTAGTTCGTATGTTGTTACCAGAACTTGGGAGTATATTGATGCCTACTCAACTGCGGAGGATTCGAATCATAAGTTGGCGAAGAGTCTCAGTTTGGCAGGGAATGCTTCTCTTGTTAGCGATACTATTTTTGTTGAAGATGTTTCTCAAAAGGTAGAACCAGCTACCGCTTTGAATTTGGATGATAGATTTATTAAGCTTGAGAAGAAAATTGACAGCAAACTCGAAAGAATATTAAAGCATTTGTCGGATGATAAATAAACGGGGAATTAGTTTCCGCGTGTCTTTTTGTTTTTACGGGGAAAAGGGGAGGAGTTGGTATATGAAAAATAGTAAGTTGTTTCCACTGTTAATAGTTTTTATTTTTGTTGCTGTATTGATGTTTGGATGTAGTAAGTCAAATGGTACAAAATCTGCAGAAAAGGCGGAAGAGGTTTCATCTAGTTTAACTTCATTGACCATTTCACCGTCTTCCGTAACTTTAGAGGTTGGATCGACCCAACAATTTTCTGCCAAAGCATATTATTCCAGCCAGTCTCTGATTAAAACAATTACTCCAACCTGGTCTGTTGTTGGAGGTGTTGGAACGATTAGTGCAACGGGATTGTTTACGGCGGGCACAAAGGATGGGGTTGGGAAAATTATTGCAAAACATAACGAGATATCTAAAGAAGTTACTGTAAAAGTTACTCTAAGAACTGTTTCGGGGTTTGTGTATGATGGTAGAAATAGTGCTATTTATAATAATGATTTACAACCCATTGCAAACGCAACCATTTATATAGATGGCAAATCAACCACATCAAAGAGTGACGGTAGTTTTTCGATTTCTGAAGTCCCGGCTGGACAAGTAAATATAACTATTGTTAAAGATGGATATGCGACGACGACTCTTGTTTCTAATAAAAGTTTAGTTAAGTTATTTCCAAGTCAAACAAATATTCCCTTTCTTGTTGGAAAAGCGACTTTTACAGGAAAAGTGAGTGGTCTTCCAGCATCAGTTACTAGCTTAAATGGTAGCGCATATTGTGGTGCTTTGTCTTATTCTAATTTCAGTTACGATAATACTTTATCAACCTATACTCAAACGAAGGCGCCTAACTCAGGTGAAACATATCTTTTTGCATATTATGTTGAAGGAAATGAGAATATTTATTCCTACAAGAAGTTCAATGCCTCATCAGGAATAAATAAGATTGATCTTGCCTTTGGTCTGTATAATAAATTCAGCGGAACAGTAACGCCGCCTTCAGGGTTTAAAAGTTCGTATTTATCGATTTCCGCTACTAATACAAAGCCGTATGTTTCAACAATTATGCACCGTCTTTATTATGGAAACTTAGCAGGAACCACAAGTTTTAATCTGGAAAAAGTCCCTAAACTTCAAACTGGTGATTCTTACTCTGCTTATGCCTATGTGGCAAACAATACTAATCCCGGTCAATCTATTAGTCATTTTCAATATAATCTGAGTAGTGGATCGTCTTTAGTTTTTGATTTAAGTTCTTATTCCGGTTTAGTTTTTAAAACGCCAACACCAGCTGATGGTTCGATTGTTAGCACTCATCCGACAATTTCTTGGAATGCAGTAGGTGATAAGGACACTGTTTATGCTATACGTGTGTATTCTCCCTCATCTTCTGTTAGCCTATATTGGTCTGCATTAACAGATCAGACAACTATAACGGTGCCAAGTGAATTTAAAGTTACTAGCGGAAAAGAATACAGGGTTTCACTTGTAGCAATTTCTGGAAGGGGCTTTGATATAAATGATTTTAGTTCATTAATGAATGCTTATGTGGATACTTTATGGTATACACAAAACCGTTCTATTTATTATGGCAGTAAATCAGCAAGTGCTACCTCTTTTGGCGTGAAAAGTAAATCCAAAGCGCCAAGAAGTCCATATGATATCTTTTATCCAAATTTGAGTTATTAAACAGGTATAATTGTATATCATGTCTTATTATAAAGGAGAAAAAAGATGATTTTTATCAGGGTACAGGGAACAGGGGTCAGGGGACAGAATAAAATGAATACGGAGAAAGAAATACATGAAAGTAAAAGATTTTAAAGATTTAATTGTTTGGCAAAAGGCAAAGCAGCTAGCTGTTCTCCTTTACAAGGTTACAAAAAAGTTTCCTCGTAGTGAACAGTTCGGATTAATCTCACAATTGCAAAGAGCAGCAGTTTCTATTCCATCAAATATCTCAGAGGGGCATACTAGACAGCACACGAAGGAATTTATCCAGTTTTTGTATATAGCATTGGGATCCGCAGCTGAACTGGAAACACAATTGATGATTTCAAAAGAATTAGGCTATTTGAAAGCGGATGATTGTGATTCAGTTAGTATTAATTTAAGAGAAGTACAAAAGATGCTTAATGGTTTAATATTTTCTTTAAGAAGGAGGAGTTTAAAATGAGAAGACTGTTCCCTGTCTCCTGTCCCCTGACCCCTAAAAAGGGGATGATTAAAAAATCGCTGTGTTTGGTTGTTTTGGTTTGTTTTTGTGTTTCTATTGTTTTTGGAAGTATGGGGTGGGGGATGAAGATGAAAAGGGATACAATATCTGAAGAAAAAAACGTTTATGGGGATAAAACACTCATTAAGTTTAAAACTGATGATGATTACGTCCCATTTTTTTCCACAACATGTGCAGTTCTTGCTATTCCAGTAATAATTATTGGGGGTGCAAGTACTACCAATTTAGCTCCCGTAGCTGTTGCCTCTACGCTTGTATTAATGAGTTCTGCAATTGGATATTTCCCAGATTTAGCATTAAATAACTTTCTTTATAACCAAACAAATGTTGGTTGGATTAACTCTAGCGATGTTTCTAATAGGTGGGAACTAAATAACAAACAAATCATGGATATTGATAAAAACGTTAAGGTATATGAAACTCCACGTGAAAGAAAAGTTGTTGGAGAATTAAAAGCTGGGGATTATCGACTGATATTAGATGAAAAACAAATTAATAAGCAAACTTGGTTAAAAATAAAAAAATCAGATACTCCGATTTTTAGCAAAAAGGGAGAATCAAAGCATGAAGGTTGGATTAGGGCCTCGGAAACTAGTTCTGAAGAGGCTTATGTGGGACAGATTGTATATGCTATTAAATCATGCGGTTTATATGCAGGGCCCGGACTTAGTTTTGAAGCTGAGGGCGAAATTAATAAATATCAGGAAGTTGAAATATTAAAGATCAAAGACAGAGACAATAAAGGGGATAACTTTTTGTATCAATGGCTCAATAAAAGATGGTACAAGATTAAGACGCAATTTTAAAAACCTAGATATTTAATAGGATGGATAGGGTATGGAAAAAAGGTGTTCGATAAACTTTTTGAGTAAAAAAATAGTGATATTTGTTCTATTGGTAATTATTTTTTGTTTTTTATGTGAACAAAAATCTTTTGCGGATAATATTGAGGGAACAAATACGTATAAGGATTATCTTTTTGTCCTGATCCATGGAATGAATGATAGCAAGGATCTTTTCGTGGGGAAAAAAGGATATGGTAATTTAAAAAATTACCTAGAAACTAACTTAGGCTTAAAAGGACGAGTTTTTTGCTACAGTTTTTCTAATAACAGGGGGGATAATTTCGTACAAGCAAAGGAGTTGGGAGATAGAAACTATCAAAATCCCGGTCAAGGGATGAATAATAATTGTTGGCTAGAGAAAGCAAAAATAGATTTTAAAAATGAATTTCCGGATTCTGACGTTCCCAATAAGTTTATTTTTATCACACACTCTATGGGAAATTATGCCGCAAGGATGTATATTTATTCAGATCAATTGTTTAAAGATGGTTTCTATGATAATGATGTTTCAAAGATTGTTTTTGTTGCTCCCCCACTGCTCGGATCTGATATGGCTGTTTTTGCCTATAAGGGATATATTGATGGAGCAACAACTGCTTTTCAAGGAGTGAAAACAGTCAAAGATACATTAGCTGCAAGTAAAAACTTTGATTTTTCAAATACATTGTACAATGCGCTAACTTTTATGAATAACAATCCTTTTTACCCGTATGAGGCTGCTACCGATATAGCAGCAAATGGCATCTTATTGTCAAGAGCAACAAGGATGATGCTTGAAGAATTCAATAAAGTTGTTAATGAAAAAAAGACATTTGGATTAACCTCACAAGCAATCTTTGATCTTTTACCATTCAGTAATGCTACAACAAAATTGAAGAAGGTAAGACCCTTGAGTCCAGAGTTGGAGCCTGGATATAGTATTGTTTATGCGAAAGGTATGCCAGTATTTGATTACGGATCTACATTTGGTATGGGTGGAATGAAATGGTTGAATGAAGATGAATTTAAAAAAGAATCTAATCTTGATTTGCTGAATCAATTTTTGTCCCTAGATTATCAAGAATTATCGCTCCTCCATCCTGGTTTCTGGAAAATAGGGAATTCAGAAGGAAAGTTTTTATCATTGCTTTTAGCAAAAACAGGAGAAGGATATTTTACTCATGATGGGGATGGATTGGTGCCCGAATATAGCGCAAGAGGGGAAGGAATAAAGTATCTTGAAAACGCAAAAAGGTATAGTCATACTTTTCAAACACAAAAGTTTGAAGATTTTTTAAATAATTCTTTGCCAACCTCAATTGCTGCGACAGAAACAGCTATTTATTTTACAGCATCCTGGACTGGCACCCCTCCCAATCAGTGGTGGTTTCTAAGGATACCTGTTGTGACCTATTTCATAAGTGAGGTTATTAATAACTATGATAATATTAATTATGATATTGAAGCTCATGGAAATATACTTAAACAGTATGGTTTAATCGAAACCGCCCTCCTAGATACCCCTGCCATCTTCACCGTCCAAGACATCCAGGCCAATGTTGCTTCCACTTCTCCCGCAACATCAAAAGCAACTGCAATGACGATTACATCTCCTCGAGCACCACCAAAAGGTTATGAATCACTTAAAATCAAAACAATTAAAGAAGATCGTGCCTATAAAGGCAATCAGAATATGACAATCCCCATTACCATTGACGGTGACAGAAAATATGTCAACGAAATGGTCTTTACAAAACCACCACTTAGGATCGAAGGAAAATTGAATTATTTGATTCCAGCTAGAATGAAACAATTCCAATATTCCTTTAACTTTGCAGCTTGGAAAGATATTAAAAATGTTGACTCAAAAACAGGAGAGTTTGTTCTAGATAAACTCCCATTCGCTGAAGGACAAAATGTCTTGGCAATCAGAGCAATTAATGCGGTTGATGTTCAGTCTCACCAAATCTGTAAATTTATCGTCAACACCATCCCAATGGTCATCTCCGAAATGAAACCCGAACCAAATAGCTATACCAACGATAATAAAACTATTATTAGTGGAGAATTCAACAAGAGCGTCTATTCAACAAATAAAAAAGTAGGAGAGGGGATTCCAGATATAACTTCTGCTGAACTTTATAAAGATGCTAAGTTATATAAAAATCTCCTCAATGATTCTAACTTCAAAGAACAAAACATTAAGGTCAGCGACTATAAAACTGTTGCTAAATTCACTTATTCACCAAGCACTCCATTGCCGGATGGTGAATATAAAATAATCGTAAAATCAAAAAGTTCTGTTGGAACATCTCAAGGTGTCTGGTCATTCTGGGTAGATACAAAACCACCAACTCTCACCATCGCACCCCCCGAAGCATTGTCAGCCAATAAATCACTTACTATAAAATATAAAGTATCCGATAACCTCGCAGTACAATTAAAAGATATATCTTGCGGACTGTTTGATTCCAAAGACAACCTCATTACCAGGATAGCAACCGCTGATTCGGTCTCCAAAGGAGAACACTTCTTTACATGGAACGGAAAAAAACAAAACGGCAGTGCAATTCCTAATGGAAGCTACTATCTTTCCATAAAAGTATACGATCAGGCTGGCAATAAAAAAGTTGCTAATAAAGGATTAATAATGGACTCAACTCCTCCAAGAGTTAAAAGTGCCGAGTTTTCTCCCAAAACCATGACCTCCAATTCAAACTCGCAAAAAGTTACAGTAAGTGTTTCTGAACCATCAACTGTCTTTATTAAAATGAAGAACAAGGATACTGGAAAAACTGATGTTTTCTTAGCAAAGAGCATAAGTCACAAGAGCACAGGTGCACAAGCCACATACACTTGGGATTATTCAAGTCAATTTTTATCCGGGCTAAAAGATGGATTATATGAAGTGGAAATAACAGCACAGGATATGGCTGGTAATGAAAGTAAGCCGTATAAAATCCCTGCAATCAGGGTAGATAGAACTCCACCAGTTATCTATGCTCAAGCTGCTCTCCCTTATGTTTTGGCCAATAGTGGTAGCAGCCCCTATACTACTACCTTATCCTATAGAATATCAGATCAGGGGACAGGGAACAGTGGACAGTGCACAGTAAAAATAATAGAAGAAAAAACTGGAAAAGTTATTAAAACATTTTCCTCTGCTCCCTGTTCGCTTTCCTCTGTTAACTCAATAAAATGGAACGCGCTGACCTCTGTCCCCTGGACCCTGTCTACTGGAAGTTACCAATTCAAAATTATCGCGGAGGATAAATTCGGAAATCTTGCAATTGCCTATGCCTCTTGTGTAAAAGATGGAATTGCTCCAGTAATTACTTTCCCGGCTGCAAACTCGGATCTTTCTGGAGTCGTTGCAATCAAAGGTACCGCAATTGATCCGGATTGGACTAACGATAAACCGTTTGAGCGTTATCGTTTGTACTACGCGGAAGGGAACAAGAGCCCACCATCTAATCTTAGCTTCCTTGATTCAAGCTGGAAAAAAGATTTTATCGAAATACCAAAAGTTAATGCAGATGGAACAAGGCCCCTTCAGGGAAACTCAACCCTCGCTTATTTCTACACCACCGGATTAAAAAATAACCAATATACCCTGTTGGTTGTTGTAGAAGAAAAGGGTGGGATGAAGGTTGCCTCAACTCGAGTTATAAATGTATATAATGACCCACAAGAAGCAACAGATACTCCATATATTAAGTTGATGCCGGTTGCCTCTTCAATAGATTATAAGTCAGACGATTCAAAAAAACTATCAATTGGATTTGTAAACAGCGTTAAACCTGCAAATGTCTATGTGGAAGTGCTTAAGAGCACAAGTCACAAGTCACAAGATCAGGGACGGGTAATTTATTATAAAAAATTCCCTAATGTAGCCGGCGCGCCTTTTATTGGTAAACCGACTTATGATAAAACAAAGGACCTTGGCTATTTCATCTGGAAAGATGTTAAGGGTACTTGGCATATCGAGTGGTCTCATGATGGAAAATTACATAAGTTTTCTGGAAATATTGTAGCGATGGGCGGCAAGATTATAGTGCCAAGGGGCAAGGGTCAAGGGTCAAAGGTTTCGGACAACTTGGTTTCTTGGGACACAAACTCATCCGGCGGGTTCTCTTTTAAAACAGATGCCAACGTCCAACAATTAATGATAACTCCAAAGATAGACGAAGATCCGAAATCACCACAAATTTATGCTTCTAATGTTTATCTTGGAGTTGCCAAGAAAACAGTTTCATATCTTCCTATAATGATCGATGTAAAAAACAATTCTCTTGCCGATTTAGTAGCAAGTAGCAAGGGGCAAGGGTCAAGTTCAGGAGGACATAATCCGTTTTCTTCTGGCTGTGAGTGGGATGGAAAGCTAGATACTGGAGCATATGCCGATAGTGGGAATTATATTGTAAGAGTTCGAGCGGAAGGAGTAGACGGTTTTGGATTGTCGACCGATGAAGCAAAAATAAAGATCAAAACCCCTTTCGAGGTCAAAAACATTGAAGTCTCTCCCGATAATCATACCTTCAATACCTTAGGTTCTCCAGACAGAGTCTCTGTTTTTTATAATGTCTCAAAAGATTCAAACGTTTCGGCCTATGTTTATGATTATTCCAAGAATTTAATCGCTACTTTATTTGAAAACAAATCTGTTTTGGGCGGTTTGAATCCATTAAATAAACATTCTCTTTATTGGAAGGGGAATTATCCTGATCCAAAAAGTGGAGCGATTGTAACTTCTGGGAACTATTTAATAAAACTAATTATTGCAGCAAAAGATGGATCGGGAAATTTTGTCAAAGAGATATCAAAGATAAGTGTAGAAGAGACCTTTAAAAATGAAAATTACGCCAAATTGGATCAAATAGGGGATGTTGGTGTTTATCAAGGATCTAAAGCTCGATTTGCAGAAGGAGAATCACCTTATTATTTCGAGGCAAAAGGATCAGGATATTATCATCCGCCAAGAGATTTTAATTACACTCTGAATGCTTCCGGAAAACAGCGTTTTACAATGTATCCCTATGTTCCATTTGCCGGTTTGATGCATAGAGGATTTAAGCAGGTTGATGTTAAAGCCAAAATTACTTATCGAGTTCATTATCATTATTATATCGGTTATCGTTTCTTGCATGGTGAAGTTTGGGGCGACGATAAATACGATATTCCAAGTGAAGTAACATATTCTTTAAGAGAGAATAAAGCTCCATTGCACGACGAAGAAATTTGTTATCCGCGCGGAGATAGGGGATCGGTTACAAAGGTTCAGGCCAAGGTTCAAGTCTATGCGGCAGGAGATAAGACTTTCTTGTTAGATTCTACCGATTGGTTTGATGTTACTACAGGTACAGATGGTCAGCCGACCAAAAAAGGAATATTTAGTGCGGACTTTCGCTACGATCTTGAAAAAACACAAAAAATCGGATACGGACTTGGTACTGGGGCAGTTTCTAAGGACCTTCATACTTATAGAGCAAAATTCGACCTAAAATTAGAAGATAAAATTGCTTACTCTCGTCTAACCAACCGTTTTATTCCATGGTTTGGTTTTGTAAATAAGAATAATCCACAAACCAAAGACTTTACTTCGTATTTAGCGAATATAGAAACAGGATTAGGTTTTCCTGGAAAAATATTCTTTAATGATCCGACTGCAAAGCCGGGTGCGCCGTATGATAAAACTCCAGCAGAACTTGCCGCAAGTCTTGGTGGAAAAAGCTGGAAAGAAAAAATTGCAGAATTTAATAAATTGGCGAAACAGGCTAATCTAAAAGGTTACAAGGGTTCTTTGGCCTCCAGTGTCGGTTTTGATAGCTACTTGTCGGACGAATACTTTGAATTTATTCCAATAACCGCTCCGGCTGGACAAAGCTTTGAGAAGGCAAACAGTACAACTTATACTGCAAAAACAGCCGTAACATCAGATACTTTTGTTTTTGATTGGCCAAATCCAGACCAAAGTATTGCGACTTGGACAGCAAAATATGGAAAATCAGGAACGAACTATAAAGATCTAATTGGTTCCGGCAGTATTGATAATCCGGAGTTTGCTCAAAAATGGGATGGTTATGGAAGAGAAGAGAATGTCTGTTTTTACGAACTTGATATGGCAGAGGTCAATAAGAGTAAAAATAATGCCAAAGCTTCTAAATCATTCTCCGCTAAGACTCTATATGATAAGAAAGACGGAAACTCAACCTGGCAGTCAACTAATCTTTTGGGAGAACTTCTGCCTGTTTCAGATAAGATTGAAGATATTAAATACAGTGTGTCAAGCAGCGGTAAGCAGTTAAAAGTTGATCTTCTTGGAGATTCAAGAACTGGACAAGTTTATGTAGAAGATCAAACTTCTCCCCAAAGTTGGTCAACGGAAGATGATATTACTCTTTTGGCCTACGGAGGAAAAGTACATAGTAAAAATAAGCTATTTAATGATAAAGATTTTCGTGGAAGACGTTACATAGATATATTCCCTGAATATAAGATTAGTGAGGATTTTAGTTCCAAGGCAGCTCTAAAATACACATTTTTAAAGAAGGATATTTTTAATAGAAATTCGGGAATAGATATAGATAATCCTAATCTAGAAATAAAGAACTGGAAGCTTGAACTCTTTGATAAGAGAAAAGAGAAAAACAGCGATTTAAAAATTGAACAGGTTAATCTTAATAAAGATGACCATAGTAAAGACTATTTTGTTTTAAAACTAGATACCCATGCCAAGGAAAAACGTTTTGTTGAAATCAAGGGATCAGTTTCAACAGCATATGAGCTTTTATATTTCGATGGTGAGGCCTGGAGAAATATTGCCAGGGCAAGCAGTGGTAGATCCGGCCATTTGGCCTGGTGGAACGTTAGTCGTTTGAATGGAAAATATACGGTTCTCCTTCGGACCGGATCATATATCTCAACTCAGGATATTAATATCGGAACGTTGGTTAAAAATGGAGAAGAGAAAAATGTATTCTCAGCCTATCGTAGGGCACAGCTCTCTTTTCCAGGAGGGGCTTTTAAATCGGATCAATTGGTAACCATAACCCCGGTTACAATGACCGAGATCAAGATTCAGAACCGCCCGATTATAATGACTCACGGACCGATTGTAGAAATTAAACCATCGCCCTATAAATTTATTTTAGAGAAGCGTCCGACTCTCTCTTTTCATTACACCTTTTTCGATTTGAAAAACTTGGGTTTCTGGAGTGGCAGTGAATCATCTGTAAAAGTTGGACAAAATTTGGGGTTGGGATTAAATATTCACCAAATCACCTCCTCCGGAGATTTGCAGATCGTTTCAAACAACAAACAGAGTGTTGTAAAAGATGGGAATGGCGATCTCTTGTACGCCTTTGAAGCTCCACTTGATCATTTTTCAACTTATACACTGGTTGATGGTAAGTTTTCTCTTTCTGCTCCAATAGTATATGCCGATAGATATATTACTAATAAAAACACAGTTAATATTTGGGGAACAGCCGATGCAGAATCCGAGCTCCAAGTTTATGTGGCCAAAGGTCCGAAAACTTCATTCACTAGTTCTCCTGTTTCAAAGGGAACAGCCGATTCTTCTGGAAAATTTAAATTTAACAAAATTAAACTCCTGCGTGAAGGCAAAAACTATATTTATGTAGTTTCTAATCCAAAAGGGGATAAGAGTGTTAGTACTAGCAATTATGTTGAAATTGAAAAAGATACCGTGCCTCCAAAAGCGTCGGCCACTCTAAATTTGCAGGCCTTTTCTCCAAACGAAGATGGCAAGTGGGATACGGTTACATATACTATGTTTTCAAACGAGAAGGGAAATCTTGAGTTTATTATTACCGATCCAAACAGCAAACCTTTGGTAACCGAGTCATTAAGTGTTGAGGCAAATAAACCGCTGCGTTTAGCTTGGGGGAAAAATGGTTTCAATATTTATCAAGAAGTAAATGCTGGAGCGTGGGTGCTCAAAAAAACAATCTATGCTCCTTATAAATTTCCAGATGGTTATTACTCGTGTACAGTTTTTTCAATTGATTCTGCTGGTAATATTAGTAATAACATATCTGACTATGTGATTATTGATACAACGCCGCCGAAGGTTTTAGCCCTTTTGGCTAATCCAAACCCGTTTACTCCAAATAATGATGGAATAAAGGATAGTACCAAGTTTTCGTTCAAATTATCCGAGCCCTCTTATGCAACCGTCAATATTTTGCGTGATGACGGAGTTCTATTTAAAAAACATTCAAAGACCATTGGGGACTTTAAGTATCCATCGTTAAAAGATTTGCCTTCAGTTGTTAGTCGTAAGTCGTTAGTTGGCAGTTGGATCTGGGATGGTAGGGGAGCAAGAAATGAACTAATTGGTGGTAGCTTTAGTTACTACTTAAAAGCAGAGGATGCGGTTGGTAACACTGCAACATCAGATGCTAAGACAATTAAAATTGATCATGCACCCTCTCTCCTAGCTTATGCTTATTCGGATCCGGATCCTTTTTCTCCGGCACAAGGTAATGCGACAAAAATAAAATATTATCTAGCTCGTGATAATTGCATTGTTCAATCTTATATAGTTGGTGCAGATGGTAAATCAATAAAAAATCTTGTTTTTGGAGAGATACAAAATAAAGGAGAACATTCAGCACTTTGGTATGGTGATTATTTACCAGGATATAAAGGGACATTGTATGGAAAAGATTCATCTAAGGTTGCCGATGGGATGTACGAATTTAAAGTCATTGCCCAGGATGCTGATGGGGGAAAGCCGGCCTCTGTTTCAAATACTGTTTTAGTAGATAATACCCCTCCGACCTTATTTATTTATCCAATAAAGGTTGATTATATAACCGGCAAGGCTACTTTAAAATATAATATTCCCGAACCGGCTTCTATGAAAGTCTTGGTTTATGATGTTGACGGAAAATATTTAAAATCACTTTATAAGGGATTAAAATCCTCTGGAACCTACTCCCTAGAGTATAAAAATGATAAGACTGATTATAAACAAAAATATTTTAAAATAGTTGCCGAGGATAAGGCCAAAAACTCAATGGAAAAAACCACCGAGCTTTTTGCTCTGGACGTTTCTGACTCATTAAAAATTATTAACCATACGGCAAATCCGGCTGCTTTTACCCCAAATGCTGACAGCCATACTGACTTGACCAGAATTAGTTATAGTATAACCGGTGGAGTTCCAGGGTATGCGGTGACGGTTAAGATTCTTGATTCGGCCAATTCTACAATAAAGACGATTATTGATGATGAGACTCAAACTGCTGGCTTGCATAATTATTATTGGGCTGGGGAGACCGATTCGAAGAATCAAAAAATAACCGATGCTGTTTACCAATATGAAATTATTGTTGAAGATAAGCTAGGGGATAAGACAACTGCTAAGGCTGAGATCTTAACAATAGTATCCAAACCAACAGTTACTATTTCGACTGATCCAGACACATTTTCACCAAACGGTGATTCTTCTTCCGACACTGCATTACTTGAATACACTGTTGATTATCCTGCTCAATGGATAACTGATGAAGCGCAGGTTAAGATCGATATAAAAACGGGAACCGGGGAGGTTGTTTTCACCAAGAGTTTTCAACATTCACCAGGAACATATAACTACACTTGGGATGGCTCCCTTCTCCCTCAGGGAGAAGGGTTGGGGATGAGGGTCCCTGCCGGCACCTACTATATATACATCAATGCCACAGATGCACTTGGGACGCCGGCTCAGCCGCAAAATACTACTGTAATTGTTAATTACGATGTTCCTTCTCTTTCTATCTTGTCTGTAGATAATAATCCATTTAGCCCCAATGTTAATAGTAGAAAAGATACAACAAGCATCAGCTATAGTCTTGCCGAAGATGCCTATATTACGATTGACGTAAAAGATTCGAAAGATCAATTGGTTAGAACGTTAATAGACAACAAGTGGACAGGTTCCTATGTCAGCGCAAAGGCTATCCCGACGATTTCCTGGGATGGAACAAACACCAGCGGATCAATTGTTAGTGATGGACTTTATAAGATCTTAATTTCATCAATTGATCAGGCTGGAAATATGGATTCAATCTCAACCCAAGTTGAGGTTGATAATGCTGTTCCAAGTATTCCATCGATAGTAACTATTGCATCCTTTACCAATGAAGCGACTTTGAAGTATGAGGGGATGGCAGAGGTTGGATCTAAAGTCGAAATTTATAACAATGATAGTCTAACTGCAACCTGTACGGCTGATTCAAAGGGTAATTTTACTAAATTAATTAGTTTGAATTTAGATTTGAATAATTTAAAATCTCGCTCAATCGATATTGCCGGGAATGTAACTTCTCATTCTGATATTCAATTAATCAATTATGAAACAGACCTTCCGGTTGTTACCAATTTACAGGTCTCTCCAAATCCCTGTAAGTCCACACAGCTCAACCTAGAATTTACTGTTTCGGAAACGTTAGAATCGGATCCGCTAGTTACAATCAATAGTAACCGCTGTAGAGTAACCAGTAAAAAAGTAAAAACTGGGGAAGAATGGCAGTATTATTATTCTTATAATGTCTCGGGATCAGACCAGCAGGGAATGGCCGAAATAAAAATCACTTTCGTGGATTTAGCTGGTAATGAATCAGAATATATTAGCTCAAATCTGTTGGAAATTGATACAATCACACCGCAAATAAGTAATTTTGACTTTACCCCTAAATACGCAAAGCTTGGAAACGAGATAAGTATTGATTTCTCGGTTTCGGAAGACATTTTAGGGATTCCATCTGTTAAGGTTGGGTCTGATTTTGCAAGCTTTAGCTCAAAACAGAATTATTCAGCTTCTCGAACAGACTATTCTTATAAGTATACAGTTTCGGCAAATGATCCTGATCAGACTACTCCAATAACAATTGCGATAACCGATGAAGCCTATAATTATTTTGAAATTAAATATGATCAATTGGTAATTGATAAGACTAGTCCAGAGGTAACAAGCTACAGCATATCATCTGATCCTTACGCTGCATCGACCGAAGAGGTTGAGATAAAATTCACAATTTCGGAGATTTTAAATGAAACTCCTGATGTTCGGGTTTCTCAGCTTAATGCGGTAACCAATATTATTCCGGTAACTTCTTTAGACGATTATAATTATTCTGCAAAATATCAGGTAATTGCAGGATATGATGGCGAGGCTCGGATTGCGATAAGATTTAAGGACCGGGCGTTAAATGACAATCTAAAACTACTCTATTTTAATGTTGATACAATTGCGCCAAGCTTCAGTTCTTTATCATCTAATCCAATACATGTTCGAGAAGGAAATTCATCCGCAATAAGCTTTGATACGTCAGAAGATTTGGCTTTTAATCCGGATGTTACCGTTAATGGCGAAGCCGCTAATTATTCGACTCTCTCAAATAAAGAGTATGGTTATCAGTATCTAGTTAAAAGTAATGACCAGAATGGCCTTGCAGAGATAGAAATTGTTGGTGAGGATTTTGCCGGGAATGTTGGAAGCTTAAAATCAAGCTCAGTTTCTGAGAGCTTTTCGATTGATACCGTAATCCCCGTAGTTGTTTCAAGAGAGGCAAGTCCTGGAAATATAATGATTGCCCAGCCAAGTCCGTTTACTCCAAATAAAGATGGAATAGAAGACACGGTTGCAGTTTATTACACCTTAAGTGAGCCTGCTTATGTAACTGTAAAGGTTTATGCGGTTAGTGACAAATGGCCTTATACCAGTTCAGATTTTATTAATTATTATCGTGTTCAAACTTTAATTACTGATCAATGGCAATCCGGACAACAAAATTTAATTTGGAATGGATCGATTTCTAATAATCTCTTTAGATTTGACAAAAATAGCAACAAATATGTTGATTCGGGTAAATACGCTTTTATAGTTGAGGCACGAGATCGGGCTGGCAATATTACAGAGAGAAAATACGGTGGAACGGTTTGGGTACAAGATAGCATTTTAAAACTAGAGGGAGCAGATCAATGGTCTAACCAGATTAATCCTGACCCTAGAATTTTCTCTCCGGGAGTTACGGCAGCCAATACCACATTGTACTTTAGGGTTAATCGAGGAAGTTATCCAAAAGATTTCAAGTCTCCGGAATGGATTAGTGCGATGGCGATTGATGACAATGATATTGATTGGGACGATATAACAATTCCGGGAAACAATGTTGGAACCTATACAGCCCGGGTTTATGATTCTAACGGAAGTTTGGTCAGAACAATTGTTAGTGGGATTAATATAAAATCATCGGTTTTAACTTCTGTAAAATGGGATGGCAAAAATGATTCTGGCTCATTTGTCTCTGATGGTAGATATCGAATAGTCATTGATGTGGAAGACTATACCGGTGTTTCTGCTCATTATGGAAATCTACTAGAAAGATGGTTAATTATTGATCGAACCGCTCCAACATTGAGCGGGCCATCTGTTTCAAATCAATATATTAGTCCAAATTCGAGCCAATCGACTGCAACAAAATCTACTAGTATAAATTATTCTCTATCTGACAATTTTTCAAATATCACCGATGAAGCAAATAATGTCAGGGTTATCGTTGAGGTTTATAATACTTTAGCTAACGCGATTGAGATTCAAGATTTAACCATGGAGGTTACTGCCTCTTTGGTAAGTAGGAGCATGTCTTGGAATGGATCTTTGGTCGGAGGGACTACCTATGTTGGAAATAGTAATGTTGGTGGTGTTTATCCTGACGGAACTTATACCTATCAAATTACGGCTACAGACCTAGCTGGAAATGTTGTGACAATATCAGCTAGTAATTTGGTTGTTGATACGGAAGGGCCGGATATTGCGACAGGGGGACAGTCAGATGGTGTTTGGTATAACGGTGATAATAATATTACGGTATCACTTTCAGATAAGATAAATTATCAAGGCTTCAGATGGAATTGGGATTCTGCACCGACCGGTGGACCGTCTGGATCAAGTTCTTTGACTTCTGCCACAACCAAGCATCCAAGTCAGGGAACAAATGTTTTATATATTGTAGCGTGGGATCGAGCGGGGAATGAAACATCCACTCAAATGACTTATATGCGAGATACAACAGATCCGCAGGCTGTTTTTAGTGGTCAAGCAGCTGATACTTGGTATAGCAGCAACAATGATATTAACATCGCTATGTCCGACAACTTGAGCTACAGAGGATTTAGATTGTCGTGGGACCAGTGGCCGGATAGTAATCCATCTGGATGTGATACTGACACTTCGGCAACGGTTAATCTTACCGGTCAAGGAGCACGTACTCTTCATCTCTATGTTTGGGATTGGGCTGGAAACAGAATACAAGAACAGAAGACTTATTATCGAGATTATACTGCACCGACTGTTTCTTTTGGTGGCCAGACTTCGGATGTTTGGTATAGCGGCGATAGTGCAATAACAATAAGTCTTTCCGACAATTTGAATTATTGTGGATATAAATGGAGTTGGGGTTCATGGCCATCATCTGATCCTACGGGGTGCATTACTTCAAATTCTGGATCAACAAAGCATCCTGGACAAGGAATAAATACTTTATTTGTTAGGGCTTGGGATCAGGCTGGTAACAGAGTAGATTCTTCAAAAACCTATAGAAGAGATAGTATTGATCCGACAATTACTCCGCCATCCAGTGCTACTTTTAATCCGTATTTAAATAGTCTGCCGTTAAGTTTTTCGGTAGGTGATCCTTCGGCAAGTTCTGGAATGGCAACTGTTACTGCGAAGATAATGTTTGGTTCAACAACAATAAAGGATTTAACTTTAAGCGGCAGCTACTCAACTTCCTGGGATGGGACTAATAATAGTAATGACTATGTAAATGAGGGGAGTTATACTTTAGAGATTTATGCAAGAGATAATGCGGGGAATACAACAACTAATAGTACTTGTACTATTACACTTCAGGATGATCAGTATATCTCTGTTGGCAGTGATCCGCATATTTTTATTGATGGAAATTTATATTTAATCTGGATTAATGGAGTTAGGGATGCAGCAAAAACAGTTGATACTTACACTGATGCTAGCGGTGGAGCAGACGAAACGAATAAATGGTTTTATATTAACCATGATGGATGCAAAGTTAGCATACAAACTTCTTCAGATGGATGTGATACCAAAGATCGCTTCTTGTCTTATGCAAAATACAATGGAGATAAAACAGGAGTAAAAATATTAAGTGAGTGGGGTAACAGCACGAAAACAGTTACTCTAAATAAGGGGTGGTATTGGATTCATACCTATGTTCAGTGTGGTTGGCCAAAAAACTGCTGGGGTAATGCTGTTGTTAATTATAAATATCGTTGGTATACAAGATATTTTAAATCTTGTGTCTCTGAATATGAAGACAATATTGGGGCTGCGACTACATCTGGACCAGTGGAGGTAGGAGCACATTCTAGTGAACCAACGAGTGTCTCTGTTGGTGGGATTACTCACAGTGTTTCAGTGGGCAAGGGTATTTTATATCAAAAAAATAATTCCGCAAAGATAAAAATTGCAAATGGAGGAAATACTCCAGTTGTTACAGCAGACAGTAGCGGAAATGCTTATGTTGCCTGGAATAGAAAGGTTGGCTTTAATAATTATATCTACTTCCAAAAAATTCCATCCAATTTTGCTCCAATAAATGGTTCGGTTTCTGCAACAAAGATAGGGAATCAAAAACCGACCACTGAAGCACAAGCAACAAATGTTCCCGAACTCATTAGTCCAACTGATGGCGCAACCGTCACTCTTCTCCGCCCAACTGTTAAATGGAGAGGAATTCGCGGAACAACTGACTACTCAATTAATTTTGGTAAGACAACCCTGCTTTCAACACCAGACAAAACATTTAGTAAATCAGCAACTCAAAACGAGGGTTTATACTTTGCTTACACAATTCATGAGTTTGACGAAGGACTTGCTCGCGGAACCTGGCAATGGCAGGTAGTTGCTAATCCGACTCAAACCAACGAAGCAAAATCAGCAATCTGGTCTTTTGATGTTGATCCGCCATTAACAATTGCTGGAATTACTAATTATCCAAACCCATTTAACTCAAATATTGAGAGAACCAAAATCCGTTATCGCCTCGGTGCCGACGCGGATGAGGTGACGATTAGGATTTATGATATTACCGGAGGGCTGGTCCGAGAACTTGATGGATCAACCAATGCCGAGTCTTCATCAATCTGGGGAAAATATAACGATGTCGAATGGGATGGAAGAAATGATAGGGGAGATTTAGTTTTGAATGGAATCTATCCGTATGAGATTTTAGCCAGATTAGGTTCTATTAGTATTAGCGGTCGAGGGAAGATGGCGGTGTTGAAATGAATTGTCAATGTTCAATTATCAATGATCAATTGAGGAGCTATTTGTAATGGAAATAGATATTCAATCAAGAAGTTTGGATTTTGGAGTAAGAGTAATAAAATTTTGTAAAATATTATCAATCGATTCTTCAAATAGAGTGATTGCGCGCCAATTAATTAGAAGTGGAACTTCAATTGGAGCGAATTTGGAAGAGGCTAATGCGGCATCTTCTAGGAAAGATTTTATAAATAAGGTTTCAATATCTTGTAAGGAATGTAGGGAAACCAGATATTGGCTTACTTTAATATTAAAGGCTGAATTAGTTTTTAAGGATAAGGATATAAAGGAGTTAAGATTGTTATTAAAAGAAAGCGACGAACTTGTTCGTATACTTAGTTCAATAATAAAAAACACAAAGAACAATATAATAAATACCGAACGAAGTTGAGGTATACAATAATTGAAAATTGATAATTGTAAATTGAGAATTATGGAGGGAATAAGATGAATAAAAGAATCTTAATAATGTTGATATTGCTTGTTACTACAGCCACCCCAATCGTAGCCGTAGGCCAAGCAGGCATAGAATTTGACATGCTGTCCGCTGGAGTTGGAGCAAGACCCTTGGGAATGGGTGGTGCTTTTACTGCCGTAGCAGATAGTTCCGATTCGCCGTTCTGGAATCCCGCCGGTCTCTCCTCAGTCAACTTCAACGAAATAACAACAACTCAAACTCGATTATCAACCGACGCGGATCATTATTATGTAAGCTTTGTTCAACCCTTAGGTAGAGGAACACTTGGAATTTCCTGGATTCAAGTTGGAACAGGGGGACTAACTCAGACCTCAGCCACTGTCGATGCTTATAACGAAGTTACAAACTTAGGAGTATTTTCATACTTTTCAAATGCATATTTGGTTTCTTATGGATTAAATCTAACCAAAAAAATTGCTGCGGGACTAACTGCGAAGTATTTAAGTTCTGATATGACACAGATTTCTGGAGGACAAGCCTCGGGTTATTCGGTAACGCCGGGTGTTTTGGTAAAACCGAGTGATTCTTTAACATTAGGGTTAAAAGTTGATGAATTACTTAACGAATTAAAGTGGGGGACCGGATCAGTTGAGAAATCTCCTCCCGTTTTGCGGTTGGGGTTAGCAGTGCGTCCGATTTTACCAAGAATCTCTGGTCTGTTTGCTCTTGATTTTTCACAAGTGCTTAGATCGGGATATGTCGGATCTGTTGCAGCAGGATATGAATGGGCAAGAGAGGGTTTAGCTTTAAGACTTGGTTATGCCGAATCTGCAATAACTGCCGGAGCTGGTTTTCAATCCGGAGTTGCCAAAATCGACTACGCCTACGTTCAGCAACGAGTTTTGACGCAAGATAATGTACATCGCATTTCGCTATCTGGAAGATGGTAATAGTTTTTTGGTTATTTGGAATGAAATACTTGCGTAGCTTTGCCTTAATCTATTAAATAAATCTTAACCTTTTTGGTTTTTGTTGCTATCTCGATCTTCTTAGAAAATAAACCAACTAATTCTTCAAACTCTACAATTGATCCGCATTTTTCGCTCAATTCTTTAATTGTCTCTTCATAAAGATACTTTTTTCTAAATAAAAATTTGTCTGGTGTGGTCTGCAACTGTAATCGAAGAGGATGAAAAGAAATGCAACCTAAGAAAAGCAGAGTTATTAATAGCATAAGGGTTGGAATATTTAGGCCAAAGACGAGAAATTGTGTATAAACGTAAACAAAAAATGTTCCAAGCATCAAATATATTGTTGTTAAAATCAAATAAGCCATTAAACGAGTTATTACTATTCTAATATCCATAAATCTAGTTTTGATTATTGCATAAGCAAGAAACCCAATACAAAATAGGGTTCCGGTAGGGGCTAAGAAATTTAAATATATATTAAAAGCTGGCAGAATAAAAGCAAAAATCATGCCCACAGTAATGCTAATTAATGCTCCAATAGTAAAAAGTATAATTTGATGTTTTCTATGGCCTTTTAGGATAAAAAATTTATTTAGTAAAATATAACAGCCTTGTACCATAGTAACAACAAGGTATGCGCCAAATATGAGATAAATTATCCCGAATTTGAAATTTATTCCACCAGCTTCAATTGCTGATGATCGAATATAGGAATCAGAAAACAGAAAACTCAAAAAGAACAAAATGAAAGCGCCGTGGAGCACAAAAAAACTCGCCTTGTTTTTATAGGTATTTTCTGGAAAGACCAAGGTAAAGTATAAAAAAATACTTGGAAAGAAAAAGGCTGGAACAGTCAATAACCTTGTTAATAATAATGTCAAAAAGTAAGAGAGATTGCTTGAAAAATAGGCAGATCCCATAAGAGCAGACCAGATGCTTAGTGTAATCATTAAAAGAAAGAAAACGATATTTATCCGGTTTGATTTGTTTCTCATAAAGATTATTATTCCAATAGTCAGTTGGGTTAGTGAAACTACTAACAATATTAAGGGTATTATATATTGTAATTTTGGCATAACCTTACTCTATAAAGTATATATTGACATTTTTAGCCATGGTTCTTTCTTTTATTCTACCGCAAAATAGAGACAACAACTCTTTTGAGTCTACTATTGAATTGGATCGCTTTCCTAATTCTTTTATTGTTTCTTGGTAAAGATACTTGTTTCGAAATAGAAAGCGATCGGGCATTGCCACAATCCGATTAATTACGATTCTAATATCCATTAAATTGTATTTGACAATCGCATAAGTGGTTAAAGCTACAAATATAAGCGTAAAAGAAGGTCCGAATTTGGTGAGTTGAAAATTTCCAAATGAGGGAAGAAAAACATTAGTTATTATTGCAAAAAATCCGCTTAAGAAGCTTCCAAAGAAAAAATATCCAATCTGCATTTTATATCTTCTATTTGATTTTAGATATTTAATAGCTAGATTTATGAGTGTAAATCCCAAATAAAAGATAATAAAGAGCGAATGGAGAATGAATAATGGACCAAAGGTGATAGCGGTCCCAGAGGAAATGTAATATATATTTTCAACTAAGAGTTTTGTGGATAGTACCAAGATGGCGAGTATAATTCCAGGAAGAAACCATAAAATTCTCGTTTTGGAATTTAAAACGGGATTTTCTCTTGGAAATACAATTGAAAAATAAGAGATATAAACCATCATGATAGAGGTTACAGCATAGATTAGTTTGTTCCACCAAAGAGCCTCTAGATAATTGTTTGTATGGTTTGATGCGTAAAGACAAAAAGCCCATCCACTTATTAAAATTATAACCAAAAAGAAGGCCGAGTTTATTCTGTTTTTGGGGTTCTTTAGGTAAACTAGAATTCCTAAAATAATATTTATTATGATTGTAAAAGATGTTAGGAGTAGAGCAATGTTCATCACGTTTATTATACACTTCTTGACTTTGAGTGTCTCTTATCTTACGATGGGGTTGTGTTAGAAGAAAAAAGGATAATTGATAGGAAAAATCAACTTGTTTTGTATCTTCAAAAGATCAGACGACCGGTTGTATTAGAAGAAATTTTATTAGAATTAGAGTCAAGCAAGAGTGCTGATTCTAGCTTGGTTGCGGTAAAACAAGAAATGGAGAGGATTGAGGCAGCGGTATGTGTACCTCTTTTTGCAGAAGATCGTTTGATTGGCTTTTTGGAATTAGGAGAAAAGACCAATCAGGAAATGTATACGGAAGAAGACCTTGATTTCCTAAACACAATTTCAAACCAACTAGCGGTTGCAATTGAGCGGGCCAGATTGCATCAGGAAATGCTACAGGCCGAGCGTCAATTAATGCAAGTAGACAAGTTATCCTCTCTGGGAACAGTTGCAGCTGGAATGGCACATGAGATTAAGAATCCACTTGCTTCTATCAAGGGAATGAGCGAGATGATAACAAAGGCCTTTGAAAAAGGAGACAAGGAGACAATTGAGGATTTTAAAAAGGTTGTCCCTAAGGAGCTAGATCGAATAAGTAATCTAGTTCAAAACTTACTTACTTATTCAAAGCCCGCAAAATTAAATAAAATTCCGACCGATCTTAATAAGATTGTTGAAAGTACACTCAAATTGTTTGAAGTCCAGCTCATGAAGGGTAGTATTAAGGTTAATAGAAATTTGGGAGGGCTTCCTGTAAAAGATTTTGATCCTGAATTAATGAAACAGGTTTTTACTAATCTTATTTTAAATGCAATGCAGGCTATGTTTTCTGGTGGGGAGCTTAGTATAAGATCTGCTGTTGAAAGTGATCGAATAGCAATTGAAATTTCAGACACTGGGCAAGGAATTAGTGAAGAAAGGCTGAAGAATATTTTTGATCCATTTTTTACAACTAAAGAAAAAGGTGCAGGTCTTGGCCTGGCGATCACTTATAAGATAATTCAAGGGCATGGTGGGAATATAACTGTTCAAAGTAAGGTGGGAGAGGGGACTGCGTTTAAGGTCTTACTTTAATCCTAGCTGCTCCATTTTTGAGATTAGAGTTGTTCGATGGATTCCTAATATTTTTGCTGCGTCGGTTTGATTTCCTCTGGTTTGTGCTAAGGCTCTTTTGATATAACTCTTTTCAAATATAGCTGTGGCCTCTTTTAGTTTTTTCGGTGATTGAATGTTGTATTCGTGGTTGTCAATTAGGATTGAACTCAAGCTTTCTTGTTCTTTGCCCAGGGCAACTGCTCTTTCAATAACATTTTGTAGCTCTCTGACATTTCCCGGCCAATCATATTCTTTTAGAGTTTCTAATACTTCTGTTTTAATCTCTTTTATATTTTTCTTTAACTCTTTATTAAATTTATTAAGGAAGTAGCCAACGAATAATGGGATGTCGGCCTTTCTTTCTCGAAGCGATGGCATTTTTATTGGAATAACATTTATTCTGTAATAAAGATCGTCACGAAAATTTCCTTTTTTTATTGCTTCTTCCAGGTCTGTATTGGTTGCAGCAATTACTCTAACATCAATCGAAATTAGTTTTTTTCCTCCAACACGATCAATTTTGTTGTCTTGTAATACACGAAGTAATTTGGCCTGCATGTTTTTTGGCATTGAACCGATTTCATCCAAAAAGATAGTTCCTTGGTCGGCTAGCTCAAATTTTCCAATTTTCCGCTCGATTGCTCCGGTAAAAGAACCGCGTTCATGTCCAAAAAGTTCAGATTCTAATAAATTCTCCGGGATTGCAGCGCAGTTTACAACAACAAATGGCCTATTTTTTCTTTGGCTGTTTTTATGGATTGCGGCAGCTGCTAATTCCTTTCCGGTTCCAGATTCTCCAGTAATTAGAACAGTGCTATTAGTCGGGCTTATATTTTCAATAGTCATGAAGACATTTTGCATGATCGGTGTTTTGCCGATCAATTCTGAAAATGATTGTCGTTCTTCAAGGGATTTTCGTAGGTATAGATTCTCTTTGATTAGATTTTTTCTTTCGCGTATTTTATTGAGTAGGGAGGTTAGCTCCTCGATTTCAAATGGTTTGGTTATAAAATCAAAGGCTCCTTTTTTAATTGCCTTTACTGCGTATTTGGTATCGTTAACTGCAGTGGCAATAATAACGTCAAGAGAATTGTTAAAAGATTTTATTTTAGAAAGAACTTCAAGGCCGTCCATCTCCGGCATTTTTAGATCAAGAATTACAGCTTCAAATTCCTGCTCTTTTATTTTACTTAGTCCATCCTTTCCACTTTGTGAAAGAGTTATATTGTAATCGTCTTTAAGATAATTTTTGTAAGTTAACAACATGCTCTCTTCATCGTCGATTATTAGAATGCTTGGTTTTAGTTTGTTCATGTTTGTTCTCCTTGATCGCGTAGCTGAGCCTCTTAGGCTCAGCAGCACCCCTAAGAGGGGTGCCTACGCGTCTATCTAGTTATCGTCCATTCTACCACAAAATCTCACTTAATTGTAGTATTTTTCGACACCTTTGTAGTGAAATCACTACAATTATAGCATTTTTAAGCATAGAATGCCAGGAATGTAAATTGCTAATAAAAGAGTATGGAGATCTTGGATGAAGGAGAAAACTTATGGACACTGTCTTCATTTATAGGAAGTTTAGAAAAAGAGAAGGAGTCCAATATTCATCTAAGAGAGGCTTTTAATTTTGGGAGGATGGCGATGAGAGTAGCAAATGGGTTAAAAGAAGAAACAGGTCTTAGAAAGACCATTCATGCTCTGGTTAATTCAGCGCTAATAGTTGCAACCAATATTTATCGCATTCATCTTTCAGTCGATCAAAGCGAGGAAGATGCCATTCGCCAAGAAGCCTCGTCCGAACTCGATTACTGTCAAAAACTATTGGAATACTTGGATTCAATGATTGAGAACTTTAGCCTGATTAAAAAGATGAAAGAACAGGTGTTTTATTTAAGGAGGGAATTAATATGAGGGTAGGAGGATTGTTTTATAAAACTTTTCGAACTACTATAGCCCGACCTAATCTTATCTCTACTCCAATGGGAATTAGTTCTTTTCATCCAAATAGACCTTATGAAAATTTATCTTCTATCTCTTGTCTTGCTCCAGCTTCTTGGATTGCAAGAACTGTTTTTACAACAGCCTGGATTGCCAGAGCAACAAGACAGGACGGTATTGGTGAGGGGTTGGGGATGTCTTTTATCTGGAATTTTGCGCCTGGGATGGTTATAGACATTTTTTTATATTTAGTAATTATGCTTCCTTCTGTTCCGGATAATAATATCTATATATTGCCTATTATGTGGGGTTCATCAATTCTGGGATCTACTCTTTTGGGAATTGGAATAGGTTCTTTAACTAAGACTTTTGCATTAAGAGGAGGCGATTAAAATGGGAGAAATAGTTATTAAGGAGGCGCCGGTAAAGTATTGGTCTTATTTGAAATCGGGGGACAAAAAGGGAAACGAAAATGGAAAGATTGATAATAATTTTGAAGCTAACAGGGCAATGGCAAAGTGTGATAAGAAAAAGGGGAAATGTGAGGATCTCGAAAAGTACCTTGAAAGCTATAAATTCCAACTGGGAATAAATAAGGCAAAAAAAATCAGTGAGTTAAGAAAAGATCTCAGAGCTGCCTATAGAATTAAAGATGTGCACCTTAGATCACAGGCCCTTTATAACATTGTGGCTGAAATTGCTAAGGCCGGATTTTTCAGAAATGCACTAGCGGTTTCTCGAACTATTCCTAAAGAGGTTTATAGAGGATTTGCGCTTACAGATGTTGTCTCTTCTATAGAAGAGGCGGGATTAATAAATAAGAAGCTGTTCTCTCTGCTCAATAAAACACTAGGGGTTGCTGGTACTATTAAATACATTGGTACAAGAGAGGAGATCCTTGAGGCTATCTTATCAGCAGCAAATAAAGATAAATTAAGCAAAGGTCAATTAGTTTTTTTATACAAAAGAGCGCTGAAGCTTGTTTCTAAAACTAAAGACCCGGTCAATAAATTGCGCCTGCTGACTAATGTTGCTTCCAAAATGGCCAAAGAAGGATTTAGTAAAAAAGAAGTTGTAAAAGTATTTAGAAGGGTTGGTTATAGCAAATATGCCATAAGTTTGATGTTTGAGGGATCTGATATTAAGTTTGCTGGAGGATCTCCGTCAGTAGCGCCCCAAACAATAGTTGATCTAACTGGGTCTACAGTTGATCAGCTTTTAAATATATTAAAGGGTTCTGACCAGAATAAAAAAGAAGAAGCTCTTGCGTCATTAGCTTTACTTATTTCAGATGAGGATAATCATTATCCCAAAGAAAAACTTATTCGCATTGTTATTAGGCATACTAGAGATCCGAAACTGAGAAAGAGCGCTATTTTGGCCTTGTCTTCAATCTATTCTAGTTATATGTATGATTCTTCAGCCTTTTTAAAGAATATGCCCAAAACTAATAATAAAGCTGTTGCAATCCTTACTTCGACCCTAAGAAGCCAAGATCCTGAGATGAGAAGGGGAGTTGTGTATGCATTAGAATACATTGCAGGAAGTAATATAATTTCTCTCTCAACCAAAATAAAAATGGTTCGACCACTTATTAGAGCGACGAGGGATCTGGATCTCTGGGGTGTTGCAAATAATGCCTGTGCAGCATTGGGTGCTCTTGCAAGGTCTGTTCCATTCTATTTAAGAGCAAGAATGATTCCTGCATTAGTGAGAGTAGTAAAATATGACAATTCCATTGGAACCTGGGCAAATAGGGGTCATAGGAGTCCATTTTCTAGTGCTCAATATGCATTAATCCAAGTTGCTGAATCAGATAGGAGATTAGCTTCAAGGATTATAAGAATTTTTACTCCAGTAATGCTACGGTCTAGGGAATATAATGATCGACAAACAGGTTTGTTTATTTTTGCTGCTCTATCCACCTCAAAAATCCCTCTTTTTGTTAAAAAAAGAATGGTTCTGATATTAAAGAGAGCAAGGTTTGTGCAGTATTCAGAAGTTCGACGTGCCCTTGAATCAATTGCAGAGCACGAAGCAAGACTTTTGCAAGATAAAAAAAGTTGGGCAAAAGCAAGGAAATATATTAAACAATTGGGTTCCTCTAATAAAAGTCTTAGAACAACTGCCGCAGAAACTCTATTAGATTTTATGTATGAAGAATGTCAAGAATATGGAAAATGTGATTTTTCTCCAGAAGTAAAAGGAAAAATTTTGACACATCTATTGTTTAGACTTAGAAAAGATAGAAATCCGGCTGTTCGCGCTTTAATGGCAGATGTTTTAGAGGAAATAGCTGAATTTAATATTCATATAAGGCTAAAAGAAAGAGCAGTTATTCCCCTGACAAGAGCATTGGGAGATAGAAACTGGCAGGTTCGATCCAATGCAGCTGGTGCTTTGGCTGAATTGGCAGGACAAGATATTTCTGTATCTTTAAAAGAAGCGATGGTTGATCTCCTTATTAGAAGAGCAAGAGATAGGGATCCGAGAGTATTGCCTAATGTAGCGCGAGCATTGAGGGATTTGGCGGGTTCAGATATTTCTCAATTAAAAAGAATAAGAATAACGCCGGCTCTTATTAATTTAAGAAGAAACCAAACAAATGGCATTGCAATTGAAGGGCTTAATAGAGTAAGGGCAAAGCTTGATTCTGATTCTAAACTAAAAATGATAGCTTTGGTTCTGAAAATGCAAATAGTCGATAGTCGGGTCCTCAGGGCAGCGGCTAGTTTTTGTGCCCAGGTTGCAAAGGAGACTCCAGAAATTAGAGCAAAACTCATAAAGCTTTGTTTTGCAAAGCAAAAAGTTAGGAGTTGGCATGTTCGGAGATTGGCCAGAAGAGTTTTAATTAAAATTGCCGGGTTAGGTGCTCTTTCCCAAGGCCAAAAAGATGGAATAGTTAATGGTTTCATTGGTTTATTAAAAAGTGGAAATTTATATGCTCAGAACTCTGCGGCAAGTGCCTTGGGAAACTTAGCAACTGTCGACCTAAAAGAATTTTGTGTTAACAGCAAACTTCGCAGACTTCTTGATCAAGATGATTGTAGGGCAAAATCTGAACCTGCAGATGTTAAAGCAGCAATGATTTCTCCTCTAATGCAAGCGACCAGAAGTAAGCATAAGGATGTTCGAGGTACTGCTATTAATTCTTTGGGTAGTTTTGCCAAATCAAATGTTGGTCAAAGTGAAAAAAATAGAATAATCACTTTTTTAATAAAGCTTAGTGGTTCTGCTAATGCAGATGTTAGAGAAGCTGCAGTTTCTGCCCTGGGAGAATTTTTAGAAGCAGATATTGCTGATGACAAGAAAATTATGATTCTTAACTGTCTCTTTAGTTCACTAAGTGATCCTAGTGAAGATGTTATAAGCGCTGTTGTTATTGTTTTACGAAATTGGATTATAGATGATGGTATTGACAAAATTAAACTGCCAGATGGATTTTTTGATAGATATATTGATTTGTTAATTAAGTTATTAAAATGTAAAGACGAAAGTATTTGCTTCGTAACCATTGAGATAATTAATGCATTAGCTCTTACCAGAGAAAAAATTCCTTCAAAAATATCTTTGCAATCAAGAAATAAAGCAGTTATTCCAATTATTGCTGCCCTTTCTCACAAAGATTGGTATGTTCGATCACAAGCGGCTGATGCCATAGGAGAGCTTGCTTACGCTGGAGTTTCTTCGGATTTAAAAAAGAAGATTGTTTCTCCTCTTATTAAGACTTTAAAAGATAAGGGTGATGAGCAAATAAGGTGCAACGCTGCCGAGTCTCTACGATTACTTACTTGGGATCAGGATATTTCTATAACTCAAAAAGAAAGTATGGTTGATCCACTAATTGCTGCAACAAAAGATAAAGATTCTGATGTCATTGCTGCTGCTAAGAAGGCGTTAAAGCCATTGTTAGAAGAGGATATTTCAGATAGTGCAAAGATTAAGATTCGTACTGCAATAAAAGGAGTGTGATTAATATGTTACAAATTGAACAAGTTAGTAGTTTTGAAAAATTCAGGAATTTTTTTAGACAAAGGGATGGAGGCATAAAGGGGGATGGCCTATTAGATAAAACAGAGATTAATAAGAAAATAATTAAGAAATTTGACCAGAATGGGGATAATAAGCTTTCCCCCTGGGAAGTAATGGTTGCGGCAAACGTTTTCCAGAGACGAATTGTCTTTAATCATAAACAAATAATCGAGGAAAAAATAGCAAATAGTAACGGGCAAATCCTTATTTTGCGACAAAAAAAGGGATATCAAGCGGTACTTTCAAAAGGGGCCAAATTTAATGTCCCTTTTTGGAACGAAGAAAAGACAAGTTTTCCTAAAGGGACTACTGTCCATTTTGATAAACGGGGAAAGCTAAAGTATATTTTACTTGTTGCTGATCAAAAGATAAGTGGAATTGATTTGCATGCTGGGACCGTAATTGAATTAACTGATGATGGAAATATAAAGAGCTTAAATCTGTGGCCCGAAACAAAGCTTTTTGGATTAAAACTGTCCAGAGGAACGCAGGCTGAGTTTACCTTTGAGGGGCTTGAGATTGTTTTTGAGTCAAGAGACAAAATCCAAGGTATCCCGTATGAAAAGGGAACAAAAGTAGTATTTTACTATGATGAACATGTAACAGCTGCAAACGGGAAAGTTAAACAAATAATGTTGGGTGATAAATTCCAAACTGGCAAAAATACTTACCCAAGAAAAACAACCTTAACCTTTTACAATAATGGACATTTAAAGAGTGCTGGGTTTGTTTCTGATCAAGAAGTTTGGATAAAGCAATTGGATAAGAAAATTAGTGTTTCCAAAGACGGAGGAATATCTTTTTATCAAAATGGGAATGCGGAATTTGTCCATCTAGTCGGTGATACAGAAATCAATGGTATGACTTTTGCTAATTGGAATAATGTATGGTTTCATGATAATGGTACTATACGAGAAGGTTTTCTGGCCTTTCCTCAAACTATGCAAGGATATAAGTGTCAAAAACATTCTGTGGAATTTCATTCTAATGGGAAACTAGCCCATGCCTGGTTGTCAGAAGATCAGGAAATTCAGGGATTTAAATGTGCAAAAGACAACTATATTTCTTTTTATGGCAATGGAAAACTAGAACGATTTACTCTTGCCAAAAGAACAAAAATCCAAAACATGTTTTTCCCCGAGGGAACAGAGGTAAGCTTTAATGAAAATGGCAAGCTATTTTATGCCGAGAGTGTAGATATTAAAGGAGTTAGATGGATTTATCCTGCTTTTTACGAAAATGGTAGACTGAAATCTGGCAGCCTGGAAAGTAGCCAAAAAATTCAGGGCATTTTATTTCCCGAAGTTACAAAAATATTTTTTAGGGATGATGGAACAATAGAGTATGTAGAGAGCCTACCCAAACAACAAATAATTAAAAAAATTCCTTGCGCAAAAGACAGCTTTGTATTTTTTCATCCTAATGGGAGGATCGAGCGGGTTTCTGACCTGTTCCAAGATTATCAATATAAGGGTATGAAAGCGAAATGGGACAATCCGGGAATTTCTTTTCATCCCAATGGGAGATTAGGAGATATAACTTTATTGGAACCACACAAACTTCAAGGTGTTCTTTTTTCTAAAAATAGCAGGCTTAGTTTTTATGATAATGGAAGACTCCATACTGCGGAGCTGTTTCTTGATTTGATCATTCAAGGGAAAAAGTGCTCAAAGGATAGTGTCGTTGTGTTTTGGAAGAATGGAAAGATACAAAAATGCACCTTAGCAATAGGTCAAGTAGTTCAGGGAATACATTATCCAAAAGGGACCGAATTGTGTTTTGATAAAAATGGAAAGATGTTTGATTCTTCTGAGCCTTTTTAATCAGGCAGCAAAATCATAATAAATAACTTCTTCTCCATCTGGGCTTGCTTCTGCGACAACATCTCCTCTTTTGTCGATAACCAGGCTTTCTCCATCTCCACCTTGACCTACTAAATTTGCGTAAAGTAGGGCGCTATTACTTCCATTTGCAATTGTTCTAAGAATTGATAGCCTCATGCTTTGGGGACAGTTTGCAGCATTTAGTGAAACAATTATGTCTGCTTCATTTCTTACTATGTGCATTTCACGTCCAATCATTGATAAATCGTTACAAATACAAAGCCATAGAGTCTTACCAAAACAAGTTAGAGAAAAAGAACTGTTTCCTGGCGTGAATCGGCCGACTTCAAAAAAATCAATATCTGATTGCGGTGTTAGAAGTTCTCTCTTATCATAAAAGTCGATAATGCGACCATTTTCAATAATTGCTGCAGAATTGAAAACTTGTCGTGGGTTTGGTGTGAATCTCATAAAACCGACTATTGCAGTTATTCCGTCACAATGCTCTCTTATTCTATCTAATGCATCAAGATTGCGCCCAAGAAAATCAATTCTTCTCATGCTTACTATTGGAAAATAACCAGTAATAGCAAGTTCTGGTGTTATGACAACATCTGCCCCAGCAGCTTTTGCTTCATCAATCATTTTGATAATTCTTGGTGTGTTTTGTGCGATCTGCCCACACCTTGCATTCATTTGTAGTAGCGCTACTCTCATATTATTATTTCGAAATATCCGTAATAAAATTTCATCTGTTTTACGAAAAGTGAAATATACCCACATCGTGTGCAGGGTTTTGGGGGGCGGGGTTGGGGCTTTGAAGCACAAATCATTAAGAATCTACGTAAGAGAATGAAAATTAAAGAAGTATTAGAGATGTTCCTGGATATGGGGAAAACTGATCCACCAACAAAAGGATATCATCTACCAGGAATGTATCGCCGCGGAAGGAAGATAAAAAGGGTCCCAGATTACTACGAAGGGAATTTACATGATTAAAAAATATATATTGAAAAAAAGCAGGAAACCCCTCAATATTAGTTTGCTAGAACAAAACAGAGAGGAGGTTTCCCTTGTGAAATATATTGAGGCATACCAGGCAAAAAGTCAAATGGATCTGATTAGAAAAAATATGGTTAAATACGCTCTTAAGCATGGAAATGAAAAAGCCGCAGAAACGTATGAGTGCCATCGCAATACTGTATCAAAATTCATTAATCGTTTTAAAAAAGAAGGAAAAGAAGGATTAAAAAACAGATCTCGTGCTCCTCATAATATCCCTCATAAACTAATTGATCCCAAAGCAATTAATTTTATCGTAGAAAAAAGAGATGAAGACGGTTATGGTTCATTCCGTTTAAAAATGCAACACGATATGCCTTGGTCAAACATGGCTATCAATCGTGTTTTGAATGATTTCGATAAAATAGATGAACAGAAGAAAAAACATCAAACAAAACAGGATTTATGGAACATTAAACAAACCTACAAGAGCTTAGAGACAAAACTACAGTTAGATGCCAAGAATTTACTCGATATCCCCAACTATTATCATTACTACAAGCTCTTAGGACTCCCTAAATGGCAATTTACCCTTAGGGATGTAAAATCTGGGACTACCTACACCAGTTTTTGTAAATCAGAGAATGGACTGGCAGCTTGTACCTTTGTTACTTATGTTTTTGAGCACTTCAAAAGACACGGTATTGATGTGACCAAGATTTTGATTCAAACAGATGGCGCTTCTTATGCGCTTAATCTGCATGGATTAAATAAAACAGAGTTTAAGAAGTTAATTGAAAATATTTACAAGGCTAAATTAAAAAGTATTCCCCAGGGAGGAACTTGTCAAAGTGATGTGGAAACCTTCCATAGTTTAGTAGAAAGAGAATTTTACAACAGAGAAGGTTTTACTTCTGTAGAGGATTTTTATATAAAGGCCTATAAGTTTGTATATAAATTCAATTATATTCGTAAAAATAGCCACAAGGATTGGAAAACTCCTGTCTATTTCTTAAATCAAGACAGACCAAATACTCCAGTTGAAGTTTTAGATCTTCCACCAATTGATTTAGATAAACATCCCGATATTTATTGGTGCAAGAAAAACCCAAAACATATACCAACTTGGGAATCTAGATTGTTAGATTTGACACCAGAAGAACTTCCTTGTAAGGATTTTTCTCACAACGAGTACTTAGATAATTTTGTAAAAAGAGTGATAGGGGGTTATAATGAGGCTGGAGTTTCTGCACACGATCTACCTATATACCCCAGTTTTACGAAAAGTGAGAAAGGCCCATAAGGGCCCGTAGAGCGGATGAAGGGTTAAGCGATAAAAGGGGAAAAAAAGAGAAAAGAAAAACATAGCATTTTTCCCCTTTCTACACTTTCGCTCTTTCTAAACCTCTGCCATTCTACACCTTACTGGCCTTTCCTGGCCCTTCTCTCTTTGTATGGGTGGGCTCCTCTCTCCTTTTTCATGTTATTATTAATCTATGGACCTAATATTACATAATATCAGAATCAGTTTGGAGGACGATGATGTATCGGCGTATAAAAAATTAGCAGTTAAAAAACTTAACTTAGCGGCTGATCATATTAAAAAAGTAAGAGTTGCAAAAAAATCTCTTGATGCTCGCAATAAAAAGCAATTTTTCTATAACATATCTCTTGTTGTAACAGTTCCGGATAAATATAAAAATAAGTGGCGATTTCCGGTAGTGGGTAAGGACAGGACATTGTCCTGTCCCAACAGAGAACCTAAAAAGACTCTAAGAGACCGTCCAATAATTGTCGGTTTTGGTCCTGCTGGTATCTTTGCTGCCTTAACCTTTTTAAAATACGGAATTTTGCCGATTATCTTTGAAAGAGGTAAAAAAGTTGATCAAAGAATGAAGGATATTAAAACCTTTGAGAAGGACGGAGTGTTAAACCCAGAATCAAATGCCCAATTCGGAGAAGGTGGTGCCGGAACCTATTCTGATGGAAAATTAACAACTAGAATCAAAGAGAGTGGCTATGTTGCAGAGGTTCTTAAAAGATTGGTAGAGTTTGGTGCAAAACCGGAGATAGAATATAATAACAAACCGCATCTTGGTACCGATCAATTATGCAAAATAGTTAAAAACATAAGAGAATTTATCCTTAAATCTGGTGGAGAGATTCATTTTAAATCAAAGGTTACAAACCTTTTGGTTCAGCGCAATCTTATAACTGGTGTAGAGATAAATGGTAATCAAGAATGTTTTTCTTCAACCGTTATTTTAGCAACCGGTCACTCTGCTAGAGATACTTATAAGATGCTTCATGATAAAGGGATAACGCTTGAACAAAAGCCGTTTGCAGTTGGGGTTAGGGTAGAGCATCCTGCCGAAATAATTAATCTAATGCAATACGGTGAAAAATATAAAGATAATGAGAAACTTGGGCCTGCCGATTATGCCTTTGCTTACGATGGTGCATTCTCATTTTGTGCTTGTCCGGGAGGGGAGATAATAAATGCTTCGTCAGAAGAGGGGAAGCTAACTCTAAATGGTATGAGTAATTCATTAAGAAACAGTCCGTATACTAATTCTGCAATTGTTGCGCAGGTTAGACCAGCCGATTTTGGATCAGCCGATCCATTAGCTGGAATAGAATTTCAAAGAATGATTGAGAAAAAGGCGTATCATCCTAACTGGAGCGCTCCAGCTCAAAACTTAATCGATTTTTTGAATTCTGAAAAGTCGTCAAAGATAAATCCTAATTCATTTAAAATGGATACGGTATCAACCGATCTTTCTGAAATATTTCCAGATTTCGTTTTTAATAGAATTCTTTCTGCTTTTAAACAGTGGCAGGGACGATTTCCGATGTTTGTTTCAAAAGAGGCTGTTTTGATGGCGCCAGAAAGCCGAACCTCATCCCCAGTTAGAATAGTAAGAAATGAGAATGGACAATCTGCCAGTTTAATAAACTTTTACCCAGTTGGAGAGGGTTCTGGCTACGCTGGTGGAATCACCAGTTCGGCTGTTGATGCTATCAAAACCGTTGAAGTGATTTTAACCTGAAATTCTTCTCAATTTCTTTCGATAATAATGTAGGAGATAAGCATGTCAATTCGTACTTCTATATATACTGTTGGAAATTGGGTGAATCGAGCCCTTAATCCTCTCTCAATTACCCCTGGTAAATACCGACTTAGGGCAATTGTTTCTGAAAAAATAAACGGAAGAGAGGTTGAAGAGCTTAGTTTTTTTTATATGGATCAGAGATCGAGTTTTTTTTCTGCAAGGAATAGGCTCTGCGTCACTATTAAAGAAAAAGGGAGCGAAGAAAAAGAAGTTCATGTTATTAATGGACTTTGGACGCTTACGACAATTGAGGTGTTTTGTAATCAGAATTTTAGGGTTGATGCTAATACTGGAATGTGGTCAACATTAGATGTAAAACAAGATCAAATAGGACTTATATCAGAGGAGGCATACTTCAAGTCATCTATTTTGTCGGCTTCTTGGTCCGGCTCCTTAATCCTTTTGGGCCTTTTAACTGCTATGCCATTTTGGGGTTCGGCTGTTTTTCTCACTCTTGGCGGAATAAAGGCTTCTCAAGCTATTTTTCGTTATGCTTATGCGATAAAGGGTGTTTTTAGCATTCCCCTTGATACTTAATTATTGAACCGCTATTTAATATGTGATATTCTTAATCCAGAGGAGAAAAACTATGCCAAAAAAATATAAATTAAAAAATCCGAAGAAACCAGAATTATTTAGAAAAATATTTTCTTACGATAAGGTTCCAAAAATCACCCTGTCAAAAACAACTGTTCCCGTTAATCTTCCAAAGAAAATTTGGGTAACTGATACAACTTTTCGTGATGGGCAGCAGAGCAAGCCTCCTTATACTGTAAAACAGATTGTTGATATTTTTAGTCTTATGCATGAGCTTGGTGGCCCAAAGGGATTAATCCGTCAGACTGAATTCTTCCTATATTCTGAAAAGGATAAAGAAGCTGTCTATAAATGTATGGAAAAGGGGTATAAGTTTCCAGAAATTACCGGTTGGATTCGTGCGGTAAAATCCGACTTCCAATTAGTTAAGCAGATGGGATTAAAAGAGACTGGGATATTAACTTCATGTTCTGATTACCATATTTATATGAAGATGAAAAAAGACCGCAAAAAGATCTTTGATCAATTTGTCGATGTTGTTGGTGCGGCTCTAGATGCAGGGGTTGTGCCTCGTTGTCATTTAGAAGATATTACTCGTGCAGATATGTACGGTTTTGTTTTACCATTTGTTCAAAAATTGATGCAGATGTCAAAAGAGGCAAAGATTCCTATTAAAGTTCGTGCTTGCGATACTCTAGGCTACGGTGTGCCTCACGTTGCTGCAGAGCTTCCTCGTTCTGTTCCAAGAATTATTCATTTGTTATTAAAGGAAGGAGGGATTCCTCCGGAACAGCTAGAATGGCATGGCCATAATGATTTTCATTATGTTCATTCTGACGGAGTTGCTGCCTGGCTATATGGATGTCCAGTAGTAAACGCATCTTTACTTGGTTTTGGTGAGAGAACAGGAAATCCTCCACTTGAATCAATGCTTATTACCTATATGTCTTTGACAGGTAAAACGGATGGGATCAATACAAAAACTATTACTAAGATAGCTGATTATTTTAGAAGAGAGATGGGCTTTGTTATTCCACCTAATTATCCTTTTGTCGGTTCAGAGTTTAATATTACTCGTGCTGGTATTCACGCTGATGGAATAATCAAGAATGAAGAAATTTATAATATTTTTAATACCGATAAGCTTTTAGATCGTCCAATCGGAGTTGCTATTACCGATAAATCCGGATTAGCAGGTATTGCTTTGTGGTTAAATAACACTCTGAAGCTGAAAGGTAAGAATAAGGTTAAAAAAGATCATCCCGCTGCTTATGCTATTTTTCAATGGGTTAATGAGCAGTATAAGAATCGCAGGACAACTTCTATTTCAAACGATGAGATTTTAAAACTGGTCAAAGTTTATATGCCAGAGCATTATAAAACCCTCAAGGAAAAGACCATTCAATAGAAAATAAAAATGATCTGAAATTTTCCCAAAAGCTATCGATGATAATATAGGTAATTATTACTACCAAGGAGGTATTATTATGGCTTCAGGTTTAAGTCTTAGAGGAAATTTATTGTCAGTTCCGGTTTCTGCTCGGAATATATACACAGATTCTCCATTAGGAAAGGTGAATGTTGTTGATGGACAGGTCAAATTGGATTTATCCCAGGCAATTGCCTGTGGGATTAAGCTTGATTATTTAGAAGGAAAAGATCTTGCTGCGGAAGTGGGTGCAGGAATTAGTGCGGTTAATGCGCCTCTTGCTCTTAATGCTATAAACAAAAAAGATGAGGGGCTTGCAACTGCTTTAGCTACCACCTTAGCAATTCTTGCAGAAGGAATTTTTCTGGTCGGTCCGCATGTTTGGGATTCTATTGAGGGATCTCCAGATATTAGTATGAGTGACCAGGAAAGTGGTGGAAGTCATGTTCTCGTACAGTTAGGGGATCAGGCAAGAGAGCGGGTCCGAAGTAGTCTGATTAGGGATACGGTAATGGGAGAGGTAGGAAAGATCGAAGTCGATGAAGAGGCTTTTGACGTTCAGCTGTTTCCATGGACTGGAACATCTGAATATGTTGAAGCAAAAAGAGAATTATCTGACCCTAGCAGAAAGAGATATGTTAGAAGGGTATCAGGATGGGGGTCACAAGATGAATTAAACTTCCTTTCAAACGCCCATAATGATTTAGTAGTTTTAAATCATTTTGAAACAAGGCTAGGAACAGATCCTTATTGGTTTTTGAATAGAGAACAGGCTGAGGCAGTTGTTTCCACTTATGGTGGTTGGTTAAGAGCTATGAAGGCTAAGTGGATCCTTTTTGAAGATCGCTCATCATATGGAGGAGTTAAAGAATATTTTTATTTGGGGGTTGAAGAACCAGGATCTGTTTTGATTACACCTCCGCATGATACTGGAACAGTTGCAACTTATTATGCAAGAGCAAGAGAGCTTGATGACAATATGAGAAGTACAGAATCAGGATATGTGGCAACTGTTGATATTAACGGGAGCCCTCGAGAAATAGTTCTTAGGCTTAGTGAGGAATTGAGAGAGATTGCTTTAGCTACAAAAGATGATGGTGATTCTGATGCTTCTGTGGAAGATAAAATTATTAGGGCGATTAATAGTCATTTGACTACTAGAGGAGAAACTAGGTTAAGATATCTATCTCCAAACGAGGCTCAAGCTGTTTTGAAAACTAAGTATGCTGATTATTTGAGAAGGCTTGGTTTTGTAGCGATACAATGTTTGCAAGATGGAAAGTTTGCTCTTTGTAGAATTGATGATTCTAGCGTAATCTTAGAAGGAGAAGCTGAAATGCCTCTGCCTTTTACTCCCACATTTGTAAGGAATATTTTATAGAAATTTGTTATAATTAACATTATGACAAAGCTCTCTGTAATCGGTGCGGGTCACGTTGGCGCAACCTGTGCCAGAAGATTAGTAGAAAAAGATCTTGGTAATGTTGTGTTAGTTGATATTGTTGAAGGAATTCCTCAGGGTAAAGCGCTAGATATTTATCAATCTGCTCCAGTAGAAGGATTTAATTCAAAAATAGTTGGAACTAATGACTTTTCAGAAATAAAAGATTCAGACATTGTAGTTGTTACTGCTGGTTTGGCCCGAAAGCCTGGAATGACTAGAGAAGATCTTCTTAAGAAGAATGCAGCAATCATCACCTCGGTTTGTGAAAATATTAAGAAATACGCTCCAAACTCAATCGTCATTTTAGTTACCAATCCACTCGATATAATGACTCAATTGGCATTAAAAGTGACCGGGTTTGATTCAAAACGAGTTATTGGCATGGCCGGAATGCTCGATTCTGCTCGTTTATCTACATTTATAATGATGGAGACAGGCTGTAAGCCGTCAGAAGTTAAAACAATGATCTTAGGTGGTCACGGTGATTCTATGGTAGCAATTGTTAGTCAGACAACTGTTAAAGGGAAGCCAATAACTGAGGTTTTACCAAAAGATCGAATTGACGCAATAGTTGAGCGAGCTCAAAAGGGTGGGGCTGAGATTGTTAAACATCTTAAGACCGGATCGGCCTTCTATGCTCCATCTGCTGGAGCAGCCTATATGGTTGAACAGATCTTAAATGATAAGAAAGAGACTATTCCATGTTCTTGTTATCTAACCGGACAATTTGGATTAAATGATGTTTACGTTGGTGTTCCATGTAAACTTGGTAAAAATGGGGTAGAGGAAGTTGTTGAGATAAAACTCACTGATGACGAAAAAGCTGCGTTGCATGTTTCTGCTGCTGTTGTGACTAAGAATTTTGAACTGCTTTAGTTTATCAGTATACCAGTGAACCAGTGTGAGGATATCAGATAAGCAGATTACCAGGAAAGAACCCCAAAATTATTTATTTGCTATTCAATCTGTTTGTCTGTTACTCTGATTTTCTGATGTCCTCACACGGATATACTGATGCCCTGATATCCTTAAAACAATGTTGACACCATTTAAAGAAATATGTTACTATTAGCACTCAAGCCGTAAGACTGCTAACAATCCTCCTTCGCCCTTCGTGGCTTCGGAGGATAAATCTAGGAGGTGAAATATAGTATGGCAAAGAATTTGAAACCATTGGGAGATCGAGTTTTGGTAAAACCAGCCCCAGCAGAAGAGAAGACTAAATCCGGAATAGTCCTTCCTGATTCTGCAAAAGAAAAACCACAAGAAGGAACTGTCGTTGCAATTGGCTCTGGCAGGATTCTTGATAATGGACAGAAAGTTCCATTGGAAGTAAAGGTTGGAGACAACGTTCTTTATTCTAAATACGGTGGGACTGAAGTAAAAATTGAAAATGATGATTTCATCATTTTGCAAGAGAGAGATATCCTAGCGATTAAGTAATGGAGAGCCATGCCATGGCATGGCTATACAGAAAAAAACAGGAGGTTTAAACATGGCATCTAAAGATTTAAGATTTGGCGACGAAGCCTGGCGCTCAATGGAAAAGGGCGTGGCTAAAGTTGCTGAAGCAGTAAAGATTACGATGGGTCCTCGCGGACGTAACGTAGTGATCGAAAAGAAATGGGGATCGCCGACAATTACTAACGACGGCGTAACCATTGCAAAAGAGATCGATCTTGAAGATCCTTTTGAGAATATGGGAGCACAACTTTTAAAAGAGGTTGCTTCTAAGACCAATGATATTGCAGGTGACGGAACTACCACCGCAACCCTTCTGGGACAGATTATTTTTAAAGAAGGGCTAAAAGCTGTAGTGTCTGGAGTAAATCCAATGGCACTTAAGCGTGGTATCAGCAAGGCAGTAGGAACCGCAGTCTCCGAGCTTAAGAAAACAGCTCGTCAGGTTGAAGATAAAGAAGCTATTGCGCAGGTTGCATCAATTTCTGCCAACAATGACCATGAAATTGGTAACCTTATTGCCAATGCGATGGAAAAGGTTGGAAAAGATGGAGTAATCACTGTTGAAGAGTCTAAGGGAATTGAAACTTCTTTAGATGTCGTGGAAGGCATGCAGTTTGATAAAGGTTATGCATCTCCATACATGGTCACAGACCGTGAAAGAATGGAATGTGTTCTTGAAGATTGCATGATTTTAATCACCGACAAGAAGATTACAGCGATCAAAGATCTTCTTCCAGCACTTGAAAAGACTGTACAACAGAGCAAACCATTACTGGTTATTGCAGACGATATAGAGGGAGAAGCTTTAGCAACTTTGGTTGTTAATAAACTTCGTGGAACCCTTAATGTTGTAGCAGTAAAGGCGCCTGGATTTGGCGACAGAAGAAAGGCTATGTTAGAAGATATTGCAATTCTAACCGGTGGAGAAGTTGTTGTCGAAGATAAGGGTCTGACCTTAGAAGGAATTCAGGATAATTGGTTTGGAAAAGCCAAGAAAGTAGTAGTACAGAAAGAGAACACTACTATTATAGAAGGGGCCGGTCAAGATTCCACAATAAAAGACCGTGTTGCCGAAATCAGAAGAGAATTAGAACAGTCTGATTCTTCTTATGATAAGGAGAAGTTACAAGAAAGACTAGCTAAGCTTTCTGGTGGTGTTGCGGTTATTAAAGCTGGTGCTGCTACTGAGACCGAGCTAAAAGAGAAGAAACATCGTATAGAAGATGCTCTCTCTGCTACTCGTGCTGCAGTAGAAGAGGGAATAATTGCTGGTGGAGGTTCTGCTTTTATCCACATTCTTCCTGCATTAGATAAATTAGCCAAAGCAACTACCGGAGATGAGGGGGTTGGAATTGCGATTGTTAGGAGGTCTCTTGAAGCGCCTCTTAAACAAATTGCAAACAATGCTGGATTTGAAGGATCGGTTGTTGCTGAACGAGTCAAGAATGAAAAGGGTGGGATCGGATTTGATGCCCAGTCTTTTGAATACAATGATATGTTCAAGGTTGGAATTGTTGATCCATTAAAGGTTACTCGTTCTGCGCTTCAGAACGCTGCTTCAATTGCTTCTATGTTGTTAACAACAGAGGTATTGATTGCAGAAAAGCCTGAACCAGAAAAGGCACCAGCAATGCCTGCTGGTGGTATGGGCGGAATGGGCGGAATGGGTGGAATGCCAGGAATGATGTAGGGGACACAGAAGTACACAGATAGGAACACAGACAGACACAGAAGAGAGGCCAAGCTGAACAGTTTGGCCTCTTTTTTTAAAAAATGGGCAGGATGGGGACATGGTGGAGGGGCCTCGATGATTGATGCTTCTTAA
>CAYQVW010000009.1:0-66440 GCA_964421245.1 uncultured bacterium
GGATCATATCTTAATTTAGGCTAAAAGTGGTCCAAAGATTGGGGTCAAGCTCAGAATCACTAGCTGTTGTTCCAGATGTTTCGTCAAATTTATAATGCGCAACCAAACCAGACGAAGAAATTATATCTGCAGTTTTAAAAGACCAGGTATAAACAGCTGCTAAAGCATTTCCGTTTGCATCTTTAACACTAACAGGTAAAGTTGCAGCGTAGGTTGTATTGTAAGCTAAACTAGCAGCAGGAGTAAAAGTAGCGGTTTTTGAGGAGGCAGTATATGTCACAGTACCTGTTACTGCGCCGGTATCAGAAGTGATTACAAAAGTTGAGGTTGAAATACTATTGGAATCCATATCTTCAGAAAAGATAACGGAAACAGCAGTGGTAGTTGCCACCTCGGTTGCTGCATCCGCAGGAGTTGTAGAGGTTACAGTTGGGGCAGCTGTATCGTAAACAGTACTCTTACCACAAGAAATCACATATAAGGCCAATAAAACAAGCAAAACAATGACAGCAATCGAAACAATTATTTTTTTCATGGCTATATTGTACGACTTCTCTCGTTCTCAGTCAAAAGCTTTTTGCGGAGGCGGATGTTTTTTGGAGTTATCTCAACTAGTTCATCATCAGAGATAAATTCTAGTGCGGATTCTATTGTTAATTTTATCGGTGGAGTAAGACTTATTGCATCGTCCGACCCTTTTGAGCGCATATTGGTCTTCTTCTTTTCTTTGCAAGGATTAACCGGCATATCTTTTGATCTGGCATTCTCCCCCACTATCTGTCCTTCGTAAACCTGTGCTCCTGTTTCAACAAAAAGCTTTCCTCTCTCTTGTATATTGTTCAAAGCATAGCCGGCAGTCTTTCCATTAACACAAGAGATTAAAACTCCATTCTTTCTCTTTGCGATTGTTCCTTTGTATCTCTCATAACGATAGAAACCGTGATTCAAAATCCCCTCACCTTTGGTATCCATAATAAATTCGGCACGAAAACCAAGAAGGCCTCGAGTTGGAATATTATAGGCTAAATTTGTAATGCCATTTTTTACCTGCATATCTACCATCTCACCGCGACGTTTGCCCAGCTTTTCAATAACCGCTCCGGCAAATTCTTCCGGAACAGAAATCACAGCCTGTTCAATCGGCTCCATCTTTTCATTATTAATAGTTTTAAAAATTATCTTCGGCTGGGACACTTGAACCTCATAATCTTGCCTTCTCATCTCTTCTAGTAAAATTGATAAGTGCAGCTCTCCACGGCCAGAAACCTTGTAGCCCTCACCATTCTCAAATGGCTCCATTTTAAGTCCAACATTCGTTTGTAACTCTCGCTCCAATCGATCACGAATATTTCTGGTTGTAACATACCTTCCTTCACGACCGGCAAAAGGAGAATTATTAACCAAGAATTCCATCGAAAGAGTCGGTTCATCAATTACTAGAAGCTGCATCGGCTTAGGATTCTCTGACGAACAGAGTGTCTCTCCAATTGTAATATCCGGTATTCCAGCCACAGAAACGATATCTCCACATTGAGCCTCATCTATTTCAATCTCTTTTAATCCTTCGAAGTTAGAAAGCTTAGTTATTTTAGCAGGTAGAACAGATCCATCTCGTTTTGAAACAACAATTGAGTCCCCCTTTCGAAGGGTTCCAGAAAATACCCGACCGATACCAATTCTTCCAACATAATCATTATAAGCCAGATTGGCCACCTGCATTTGCAAGGTATCACTAGACTTATCTGGATATGGCTTTACACGTTCTAAAATGGTATCAAATAATGGAGACAAATCGGAACTATCATCTTTCAAATCGTGTTTTGCGATTCCATCTCTTGAAATGGTATAGATAATAGGAAAATCAAGCTGTTCATCATTGGCATCGAGCTTAATAAATAGATCAAAAACCATATCAACAACCTTATCCGCTCTCTGTCCCCTCTTATCTATTTTATTAATTACAACGATCGGTTTAAGTCCTAATTTCAAAGATTTTGATAGAACAAACTTGGTTTGAGGCATCGGACCTTCTTTGGCATCGACTAAAAGAAGAACACTGTCTACCATTTTAAGTACGCGTTCAACTTCTGATCCAAAGTCAGCGTGACCGGGAGTATCTACAATATTTATTTTGTAGTCTTTGTAATGAATTGAACAATTTTTGGAAAAGATTGTGATTCCACGTTCTTTTTCAAGATCATTTGAATCCATAACTAAATCCTGAAGTTCATCCCTCTCGCTAAAAGCTCCGCCCTGACGGAGAAGATGATCGGTTAAAGTGGTCTTTCCATGATCAACGTGCGCTATTATAGCAATATTAATTATTTTAGGCATTTGTAAAATTGTTTGTATTTTTCTATCTGCTTTTCAGATTTTGACCAGCGTTCCAAGATCGAAAGATCTATATCTGTTATTCGAAAAAATCGATACACACGACCCACCGGTTAAAACAGCATCAATATTTTGCTTTTTCAAATACGAACAGACCAGCACAGCTAATTCTTTCAGAGATATTTTTTTGAAAGATCTTTTCACAAAGGCTTTCCGGATCTTCGTGGTCGAAGCCTTTGTGTATAATACTTATCTTTTTCTTGCTTTGGAACAAAAACCAAAACCTTTCGAAGCAGATTTTTCAATTCCTTAAGGAAGGGGTATCGCGGATTAAAACTATAGAGCCGGGTCCTCCCCTTAAGGCTGCTGACCAAAACACCACCATTTTCCATCTTTTTCAACTGGTTCTGTACTGATAAAAGATGGGTATTAAAGGTTGTAGCTATGTCCCTAGCATAGACCTCTTTCTGCAAAAGAATCGACAGAAGCAATCTCTCTTTGGTTAAATTATCCAATAGTGGTTTTAACATCTCATAACCAGTATATCAGCCATCGCCTTCTTTTGTCAATGACTAATATTATTAGTCTTATGACTAACATTATTAGTCCACTTAGCCAACCGCATAATCAACGCAGAGCGTGAGTTTACCCTACAGTTCGCTGTTGATACTTAATCTCTGCGCGCTGATAGAAACACGTGATCGAGTTATTTCATTGTTATAAGGTATTGATTCTTTATAAGCAGTAACCTCTCCAGTATCCAAATTAAGCTGTATTCCACTCGGCCTGGATTTTTGCTCCCCAATATTTGTTTCATTTATTCTTATTCCATTTTGGGAAAGAACCATCTTTGAAGATTCAAATGTTTCATTTGAATACCAATCTCCACTTCCACCAATAATATTTGCTACTAATCTATTAGTTGGTATTCCTTTTGTTTTTAGGATCAAGATAACAATATTTAAATCCTTTGCCTTCCCTTTGTCATCAATATGAGCTAAAGCCCCTATCTTTGTTTTTGGATCATATATGGTTACACCTATGCATGACCATAAACCAGATGTTTGCAAATAAGTTGCTTCTACTTTTTTGTATCGGGTAATAATTGCATACCCTTGTGCTACTTCTTTTCCATACAAGGTGTCAAGAGAGTATTTGATTGGATCATTAGTTAGATGTCCACCCACTATTCTCTTACCCAATTCAGGCGGTTTCTTTGGGTTATCGCAAGAAAGAACAACTATCAGATTCCCTGCTTTATCTCTTTGTTTTTCTATTTTTGGATAGCAACCCCTAAATCTATATTTCTTTAAAAGTTTTATTAAAGTTGCTCTCTTCAGATTGGCAGAATTTAATAAAGTAAATTTCTTGTTCCTAAAAACAACTTTTATAGGGTGACTTGAATGTGATTTGTTATACGATTTAACCGCATCAACAATTTTATTGCCTGTTTCTTGACCAGAAGCACCATAGGATCTTCCTGATTTAACTTCTGGCACATCTACCATGCAATATTCCCTCCTATGTTAGTATCCTTACATATATTATATCGTGAAAAATGAGGAAAAATTTCACCTTTCTGTGTTATAATAATCCAACTATTTCATAGGAGGTTATCATGAAAAAAATATTATCAGCCTTGTTAGTTATTGTAATGTTTTCACTTGGGAGCAGCAGTTATGCCGCATCATTTACTCCAACTCTGCGTGGCGGTCTAGGGATGGACATCAACGGAGGACTTGCTTTTGGCCTCAGTGGAAATTACCTTATCAAAATGGGTCCGGAAACCTCCGAAATTGGACTAAGTTTATATAGTGGAAATTCTAGCAGAAGCACCACCAGCGGAGTTCATACCTATAATTACAAGACCAGCTTGTACGTTCTGGGCCTGGTAGTAAACCTTCTTCCAAATTACAATGCAACAACCGGCGGAATGTTTGGCGTACTTGGGGTTGGAATGGCCGGGGTTCTGGTCAACTGGAGCCAGCAAAGCAACACCGATAGCAGCCTTGGAACTCCAGATGGTGCCGGTGGAAGTGAAGAGAAAATTAGTGCAGGAGCCGCAGCCTCAATTGTTAACCTTGGAGTTGGCTGGCTTGCCGGCGACCTAGATGTCCGCTTTGAAGTACCGATGCTCTTTATTTTCAACACTGTCGGAGGCGCATCGTCATTTGTACCAACCTTTACACTTACAGCGGGATATCGACTCTAATACAGCTGATTTAATTCGGGGGTGATCTCGGAGCAACCGTTGACGCTGTCGGTTATCGATTACCCCTTTACTCCAGCTCTTCTTCAATCTGCTTTTTAAATTCTTGTTCGCTGGGAAGTATTCCTTTTAATTTCTTAGGCAGTTTATTTGTAAGATGATATTGGACTATTCCAACTGGATTTTTAATGCTGCGCAGAGCATATTCAACAACTATTTTATCTTTCTTGGCGCATAAAATTATACCAATTGAGGGATTTTCATCCTTTAATCTTGCCTGATCATTTAAAAGATTTAAATAAAAATCCATTTTGCCGGCATACTCAGGCTCAAACTTACCGGTTTTTAATTCAATTGCTACTAAACATTTTAAATTTCGATTAAAAAACAACAAATCAACATAATATTCATTCTTTCCCAGTGTCAAACAATATTGATTGCCAATAAATGTAAAGCTAACACCTAATTCTAAAATAAAATGCTTTACTTTCTCTACCAATCTTTTCTCTAATTGGCGCTCCAAAACTGGCTTTGTAATATTTAAAAAATCAAGACTGTAAATATCTTTTATTGATTCATCTGCCTGTTCAGCTAAATGTACTGGAAGCACCTGATTAAAATTGTGTTGTTTTGGATCCCTTAGATGTAGTTTGTATGCATTGGCCTTGATTTGATTTAACAGCACATTTCTGCTCCAGCCAAATTGCACAGAAGATCTTAAATAATATTCCCTTGCTTTTTTATCCTTTATTTTTGAAAAAATATAAATATTGTGCCCCCACGGAATTTCTCCAACAAGCCGTTGGAGTTTTGGATCATCTTTATACTCTAGATAAAACTGACGCATATACCATAAATTTTGAACAGAATATCCCTGCTTTGTATCAAATTCTTGCTGCAGATCATACGCCAATTTTCTAACAATACCCTTCCCCCATCCATTTTTCCTCTGCTTCTTCACGATCATTTTGCCTATATCCCAATAGAGTCTTATCAATTCCTTATTGACGACCCTTAACGCTTGATACTGTGCCGAACGAATCCTCTGTTTTATCTCACCCAACAATTCTTTATATTTATATCCTTGAATTCTTCTTTTCATTTGTGTTACCTCCTACAGGGGTACTAGCAATTTTCTCACCTGAAAGTTAAAAACAAAAATTTACTATAATTACAGCAAAAATTGAACTTTGGCAAAAAGGGGGGTGACGAGAAATTGGACACATTACAATAAGTAAGAAGAGTTGCCTTAAGTAAGTAACTTATCTAATTCAACAGGAATCTCAGGACGGCCTTTTTGGTTGAGGGCGGTTCCAATTACTTTGGCTTTCATTATCAGCTTCTCATCGGGCAAACGATAGATATCTTGATAAAAAGCAAATTTTAAACGGGACTCTCTTTTAAAGTTTAGTGCAACAATAAATTTGTCCCCACTTTTAAGGGGAAATTTATAGTCTAATTCTGCCCTAACAACAACCAGATTAATTCCTTTTTTAGTGTATTCGGCAAAATCGAGGCCGACACTTTTTAAATATTCATGGCGGGTATGTTCCAGATAGTTTTGATAAACAGCATTGTTTACAATGCCCTGCAGATCGCATTCATAGTCACGAACGGAGAGTCCTAATTTATATTTATAGTCTTGCATGGCTAATTATAGCAAATCTTCTGCAATTCTTTTATCAAATTATTCCAATAACGAGATGTGCCGGCATGAGGAAAGTGGGTTGTAAAATCAGGATCCCTGCTCTGAATTGCCAACCATGAAACGTAATGAATAATTCTCATCCCACGCAAAAGAGGAACCAGCTCTAATGATTGACGATCAAACTTTCTGAAAACCTCATAGCCTTTTAAAAACCATTCGAGTTTATTCTCACAATTTTCTGGCGTATCGGGAAGCAAAAGCCATAGATCCTGAACGGCAGGACCATAAGCAATATCATCAAAATCAACTATAAATATCCCCTCGTTTGGACGATGAATCAGATTTCCCTTATGACAATCGCCATGGAGGAGAATGAATTCTTGAGATTCAAACATTGGCTCAGCTTTCTTTAGAAAAAGTTCGGCTGTTTTTTTAAATGATTGTTCAAACTGTTGATTCAGGTAGTCAGTCTTATACAAGACTTCAAGATGGTGCTTCGTTGCAATAGAGGGTTTCCATATTATTCGTTTCCCCTCTTTATGATTCTGTCCAACTAGATGAATTCTTGCAATTAGACGTCCGATCTCTTCCCATCCTTCTTTATTAAACTCATCCATTGCTCTTCCCCCCTTTTTAGGAAATAGAGAATAGGAAATAGGACCCAGCTCGAACAATGTTTGATTCTTAATCTTTAATGGAGGGATTACGGGAATTTCTTGTTCTGCTAGCTCAAAGAGAAAGTTGTGCTCTTCCAGTATTTGTTCGATGGTCCAGCGGCCGGGACGATAAAATTTTACTATAACTCTCTCTCTTGAATCATGTTTTTCCAGCTCATAAACACGATTGACATAACTATTTCGTTTTAAAAGAAGATTACTCATCTTCTCACCGAGAGTCTTCTCAACTGTATTTAAGATATTATCGTGATTTAGTTGTTGCCAAATATTCATGCTTCTATTTCATTACATTATATAGTAGAATACCCGGAATGGAAAAGAATATTAAATTCTTACTAACCAGGTCGGCTTTCTTACTATTTATACTATTATTTCTTTTATTCACAAGTACTTATGCATACGCTGCCACAATTACAGTTACAGACAATGGGAACAGCGGAGCAGGAACATTACGCCAGGCTTTCTCTGACGCCAACGATGGAGATACCATTGACTTCAATCTCGCTGCCGGTACCGAAATAATTACTGTAGAAAGCCAAATTTCCACCTTCAATAAATCACTAACAATAGACGGTGATAATACAGCTGGCAGCGGAACAAATGTTACTGTCAAAGTTACTCTCGAAGGAGTCTGTACTTATCGAACATTTAGTCTTGATGCCAGATCTAATTATGACTTTGTTCTACAAAATATGACTATCCAGGGAGGAAATCTCTCTGCCTCGTATGGCGAGGGTGGCGCAATTTATTTTCGTGACGATAGTACTGGATCCCTCACCCTAACAAACTGCACTATCACAGATTCAAAAGCCTGGGAAGGTGGAGCACTTTATGTGGATGTATCTGATGATGTGACTATCACAAATTGTACCTTTCAAGATAACGCGGCTGTTTCGAGCGGGAGTAGTGGCGGAGCGATGTATTTTAACACAGGAACCGGGTCAACAATAACAGGTACAGTTATTGATAATTGTACAGCTGAAAGCAGTGGTGGCGGAATTTTTCTTAGTAGCTATGACGGCATTACCATTGATAAGTGTACCTTTTCAAACAATTCGTCAAGTGTTGGTGATGGTGGAGGGATGGCTACTAGTAACAACGGAGATCTAGTTGCCGTAACCATTACTAATTCTACCTTTAATGGCAATACAGCTCCCGATACGGGTGAAGACGGTGGAGCAATCTATTTCTATTACGGTGTATATGTGGTAACTAATTGTACTTTTTTTGATAACTCGTGCGCCCGATTGGGTGGTGCTATTTTCTTTCCTTATTCAACACTAACAATAACAAACACAACAATTGCCAATAACGCTTCCACAGGAGGTACTGGGGACGGATTATATCATGGATCCGATAGTACTTTACGTATTAAGAATTGTCTCTTGGCCAATCAGGATGACAATGATTATGAATATTTTAGTGGCACTCTTACTAATAATGGATACAATATAGTGGAAAACGATTCTGGTTGGAGTGCTGCTGGTACTGATATAACCGGTGATCAGGCAAACCTTCATCTTGATACTGCACTTGCAGATAACGGCACTGTTAATAGTACCCAAACATTAGCTTTGACAGACGAGGCAAGTGTTGCAAGAAATGCTGGTGATACAACCGCGAACAGCGGTGTTGCAATTCCAACCACGGATCAACGTGGATTTTTCCGTTTAGGAGCTACAGATATAGGAGCCTATGAATATAGCGGTACCACCGAAGCAACACCATCTACTACAGCTCCAGCATCAATTTCTCAAGCCACTGACGGAACAGGATACGTTACCTTCCAAACAACTGTTACCGATTTAAATGATGACACCTGCAGTTTAGAGGTAGAATATTCTGATGATGGAGGATCAAACTGGTATGATCCAGACCTGGTAAGTGTTTCTGGCGATGGGACGCCTACCGTTGATGATGCAAAAACCTTTCAGATAGAAAGTATAACCTCGACCGAAGATGATAATGCTTTAACTATTGTTTGGGACACGCTATCTGCCAGCAATGGTAACGGATCTTTGGATGCGGCTGACCAAGCAGATATTCAAGTAAGAGTTACCCCCAGCGATGGTACAGCCGAGGGTACGGTTCAAACTTCAGAGAGTTTTTCTGTAGATAATCTTGATCCAACACTTGATTCAATTGCCTGGACAGATTCCGATTCATCAACCGATATTTCAGCAACAGATATATTGACATTTACATTTTCTGAAACAATGGAAAGTGGTTCAGTTGACAATGCTTCTGGCGCAAATGATGTTGATACGGTTTTGGCGCCGTCAGCAGGAGACTATGGATCATCTGGAGCAGATGATTTGAGCTGGACAGGAGATACAACTTTGGTCGTAACATTAGGGGCAGGAGCAGATCTGTCAAGTGGAGCAACCGTTAATCCGACAAATGCAGTATCGGATGAATCTGGCAACATAGATAATACAACCTCTCCTCCGGCCATTACTGATAACGTCGGTTCAACTCTAGAATCAATTTCCTGGACAGACGTAGACTCTTCAACTGATTTTTCAGCAACGGATACATTAACATTTACCTTTTCAGAAAATATGAGCACCGAAACAATTGATAATTCCGGTGGAGCAAATGATATTGATACGGTATTAGCTCCTTCTGCAGGGGATTATGGTTCTTCGGGTGCTTCTCAAGTTAGCTGGAGTGACAGTTCAACTTTGGTTGTAACCTTGGGAACAGGGATAAATCTATTAAGCGGAGCAACAGTTAATCCAACCGCTGTAGCATCAGATGAAGCAGGTAATGCAGATGATACAACGGCACCTGGTCCTCCGATAATAGATAATGTCGGACCAACCCTCGAATCAATTGCCTGGACAGATTCCGATTCGTCAACCGATATTTCAGCAACAGATATATTGACATTTACATTTTCGAAAAACATGAGCGCCGAAACAATTGATAATTCCGGTGGAGCAAATGATATTGATACGGTTCTTGCTCCATCTGTCGGCAATTACGGAGCATCCGGAACAGCGAATATTGCGTGGACAAGTGACACAACCTTAGTTATAACATTAGGAGCAACTGCAACTGTGACAAGTGGAGCAACAGTTAATCCAACTAGTGCTGTCTCTGACGAAGTGGGAAACGCCGACAATACTGATGCCCCTGGACCATCAATCCTGGATAACATCTCCCCCACCCTTGAGTCAATTGCCTGGACTGATGATGATTCTTCAGGGTCAATCAACGTTGGTGATACCCTTTTATTCACTTTTTCAGAAAACATGGACTCCTCGACTATTGTTTCTGGGAATATCGACACAATGCTTCCTCTCGCAGGAGTTGGAACCACTTATGGAGGAAGTCCAACAGCCGATTGGTCCACTCCATCAGGAGATAACGCACTAACCGTTACACTTGGTAGTAGTGTAGATGTAGACATAAATGATAGAGTTAATCCAGCTGCTTCTGTCACCGATGCTTATGGAAATGCTGATGGCACTCCTGCTCCAGGAGTAAAAATCAATAATGCCCTTGTCATTACTAGTGAAGCTGGATCAAACGGGTCAATCTCTCCATCCGGAACTGTTATCAAAACCACTAACAGCAATCAAACATTTACCATCACCCCAGACACGGGATATAGTATAGATACCCTATTGGTCGACGGAACATCAACCACCGCGACAACAGAATATACTTTTTCAAACATAACAGAAAATCACACGATCGAAGCAACCTTTGCAATTAATACATTTACCATAACCTCAGAAGCAGGAACAAATGGCTCAATAACTCCATCCGGAATTACAGGTAAAAATTATGGTTCATCACAAACATACACTATTACCCCTGACAGCGGGTATGGCGTAGATACCTTGTTAGTTGATGGAACTTCAACTACTGCAACAACAGAATATACCTTTACCAACATCACGGCCAACCACACAATAGAGGCAAGCTTTGTTCTAACAACCGTTAGTGCCTCAACAAATTGTGTAGCAACCGCTGACTCAACCAGCCAAATTAGTTTAAGTTGGACTAACAATGCCAGTGTCATATCTGAAAATAATATTGAACAGAGTTCTAATGGAATAACTTTTACTGAAATAGCGACCGCTGCTTCCAACGCAACCTCCTACTCTGCCACCGGATTAACTGCAAACACTCGCTATTGGCATAGAGTAAGAGCAGAAAATAGCGGTACTTATTCTGATTACGCAACTGCAGAAGCAAAATATACTCTAGCTGAAACAATTACATCGGGAACTTCAGAAACTATCGGCTCAACTTTTATTAGAGTGTCTTGGGAAGCGGGAAGCAATCCTTCTGGAACACAATATTATTGTGAAAACCAAACTGCTGGAACCAATTCTGGCTGGATCACTAATACAACCTGGGAAAGTTCTTCCTTATCTTCCGAAACGTCATACACCTTTAGAATAAAAGCAAGGAATGGAGATGGAGCTGAGACCAGTTGGTATTCTATTGGAACATTCACTACCATAACGAAACCAACTCCGGACGAAGTAAAAATTGGAACAATAGGACTAATATCTGGAGATATAATCGGCAGTACGCCCAAAATAGCCGTTACAACCTCTGTTTCAAGTTCTGCTAATTCGGTTTCAGCAAAAGATCTTACAACAAAATCCATCAATGCAAGCAGTTTTAGAATCTATATTGATGATGTTCTTGTTACAGACGGTTTAAATACTTATTACGACACCGTCACTGTAGTTTCTGGAGTGGCTACTTTTGAATATACTCCCAAAACCCCGCTCTCAGAGGGAACACACACAATCAGGATAGTTTTTAGTGATAGTGACGGAGTTGAGTATGAAGGGGAATATACTAATCTTCGAGTTATGACAACAGTTCAGGTAGTTGGAGATCCTCTTTGTTATCCAAATCCATACAATCCAACACAAGGGAATGTTCGAATTGCATATAGTCTAGGTGTCGATACCAATGTAACCATCTACATTTTTAATTCTTACGGTGAAATACAATGGAAAAACAGCTATTTAAGCGGAGCATCTGGTGGTCAAGCCGGTTATAACGAAATAACCTGGAACGGCAGAAACATGTTTGGAAATTATGTAATGAATAATGTATATCTGATAAGAATTGTTAATAATAGTAACAATAAAATGCTTGGCAAAGCCAGACTGGCGGTTATTAAATGAAAATACTTCGACAAGCTCAGTATTTAATATTGTTATTAGTGTTTCTTGCAACAGCAAGTTATTCTTCATCAGTTCTTGATGCCGGAATCAGTGGAAGATCACTTGGACTTGCTGGAGCATTAACTGTAATGACTGAGGACGCTGGCAATAGTATATTTGGAAACCCAGCCTCTCTTTCTACCATGCAAACCCCAGAGGCTATTAGCATGTACAGTGAATTTACAGGAGATATCTATTACTCTCTTTTTGGAATGGCCTTTCCTACGAAGATTGGTGGATTAAGTCTTGGTTATGCCGGCAATCGTTCTAGAGAAATTATTAGCACCACTATAGATGGGAATGGCAGAATAGCAGCTTCATCAACATTCTACTATTACGACGACATTTACACCCTAGGTTGGTCTCGCAAAATAAATCAGAAACTATCTTGGGGACTACGACTAAACCAATTTAATCGTGGAACTACTGATACCTCTTCTGGTGAAGTTGGGACTGGAGCTAATTTTGACTTCGGCCTCTTACTTTCTATTAACAAATACATTGATGCTGGAATATATTTAACCAATATTTTAAGAAATACAATGAACTGGAGCAACGGAACGATCGAGGATCTTCCAATTGGCACAAATATCGGGGTTGGTTTATATCGTGGTCCGTTAAAACTATTTATCAATTACCTAAACCGAGAAGATGTCCCAGCAAAGGTTGGAGTTGGAGCAGAATTCAATACCTGGAAAAACCTAAAAATACGGCTTGGGGTTCAACAATCTTCAATGACTAACAATGAAAAATATTATACCACTACCCTTGGTCTTGGAATAAAACTTGGCAAAGTAAAAATAGATTATGCTTATAATCAAAATGATCTTCTTCTCTACAATGCAAGGCACTATATCAGTTTATCAATTGCCTTCCCTGGACCCGGGAAAAAAGTAGTACAAGAAAAACCAACAATAAGTCCCATTATTGAAATAGACGAGAAAATCATCATTCCCGCCTCAACAATAAAAAAACCTACTGTCACCAAAAAGACAATACAACCGAAAAAAGAAACAACAATTAAAAGTTCAACTAAAACGGAAGCTACAATCGAACTTTATGATCCGATAGAGATAGAAAAAGAATTAGCTCAGCCTGATGATCCATTAAATATAAAACTTCTAGCTGTACTTAGTTTTATTGTGGTTGGAACTTTGGTTCTCTTGTTTTTCCTAGTTAGAAAACGATAATATCTCTTTACTAATTTCAGTTATTAGGTTTTATAATTACCTTAAGACATTCCTTGTTTTCACTCGCCAGATTAAATCCTTCACTTATTTTGTCAAGAGTTAGTCGGTGGGTAATCATATCATCTACTTTGATCTTACCGCTCTTTAAAAGTTCTACTGCTTGGCTGTTATCTCTTGGGGCCGCACCATAACAGGTTTTAAAACTTATGTCATTTCTCCAGTATGGATTAAAATCTATTGGAATAGTCTCTCCCGGTTTTGGCACAGCAAAGAAAAGGACAACTCCACCACGATCAACTGATTTCAATCCTTGTAATAAAGCGGGTAATGCTCCGGCAGATATCACAACTTTATCAGCCAGTATACCAATATCATCGCCAGCACGAAACACAGCATCTGCCCCAAACTTTTTAGCAGTTTCCAGTCTAAAATTATTTAGATCGGTTGCAATTATCTTTCTGGCACCAAGTGCTTTTGCAAGTTTTACGTATAAAAGTCCAGCAAGACCAGATCCTATTATAAGAACACTGTCACTTGGTCTAATATTAATTGCTCGCATCCCTCTAACCACTGTTCCAAGTGGTTCAATAAAAGTCCCTTGCTCAAAAGAAAGCTCATCTGGAAGAATAAATGTACCGGTATCAACACTCTTTCCTGAAACCTTTAAAAACTCGGAAAAACCTCCGGGAGTAAAATTATTCTTGGTTTGAAATGTTACACAGGCAGTTTCATTTCCATTTTTGCAATAATGACATTCGTCACATGGCACATGATGTGTAGAGAAGACTCTGTCTCCGACTTTGAATTTTTTAATATCACTGCCAATCTTTACAATTTTTCCAGCAAGTTCGTGTCCAAGCACTAGCGGAGCTTTCTTGATCCGGTACCACTCCATCACATCACTTCCGCAGATACCAGAAGCCATGACTTGGATTAAAATATCTTTGGACTCAATTTCTGGGATAGGTTTTTCTTCAACCCTTACATCTTTATTGTTGTAATAGACTCCGGCCTTCATTTTGCTAATTTTTTGTAAAGTTGAAGTGCTTTCTTCACACTACGTCCTTCATGCACAATAGATCTTACAGCCTGAATCATTGCAACTGGATTTTCGTTTTGAAAGATGTTGCGCCCCATATCAACGCCAACTGCACCCGCCTTAACTGCGTTAGAAACAAAATCGAGCGCCTCTTTGGTCGGCCTTTTGGTTCCTCCGGCAATTACAATTGGAGCTAGGCAAGAATCAACTACCTCTTCAAAGCCATCACAATAATATGTTTTTACAATGTCGGCCCCATTTTCAGAAACAACGCGAGCTGCATGTTTTAAATATTTTAACGCTTCTTTTTTATCATCCTTTGTTAAGTCTCCTCCACCCTCTCTCTCCCCTTTTACAAATCTGGTTAGTATAGGATCACTCCCTACTGCGGTAATCCCGATAGAAATTAATCCATACTTGCGTGCTTCGTTTGTAAGGCTGGTAAGATTACCGATGCTCTCTGTTTGGTGAGGCAATCCAATGTAGCAGGAAGCGGTAAATCCTATGGCATTGCATTTTATCATTTCTTCAACCGAGACGGTCACAATTTCGTCATCCAGCTGGTCTGATTTTCTCATACTGTTTCCGCCGGTTGCTCGTAAAATTATTGGAGTCTTTGTAAATGGGTCTATACTTGTTTTTAGTCCACCGATAGTCGGGCTAATTGCATCACAATAAGGCAGAAGAGGATCAACCGTTCCTCTTAAATCTTCAAGTCCTTTAGGTGCTCCCTGAAAATAACCATGATCAACGGCAAGCAACACGGTTCTACCCGATTTTAGGTTAAACATCTGTGCCAACCTATTTTGCAATCCACTCCATTCCATTTGATAATCAGTAACTTTTTTCACTACTAAGTCCTCCCTTTATATCCTCCGAAGCCACAAAGGGCGAAGGAGGATGGTTTTTCTTAATTATACCACATGAAAAATTCGAAGCGCTTTCCTTTGGGTGTTTCACCGCTTGCCCAGATTAATCGTGGTTTTTTAGGGTCTGGCCCATAGGAAACATTATCAAAATTCAGAATAAATTTTTGGTAACTTTTCGTAACTTTTCGTAACTTTTTCGTAACCTCCCGTAACGTTTCTTCACCCTCATACCACGGTGGGATAGACGTTTAAATCTTGATGACTTTTCTGCCAGGCAGCGATTTTTTCTTGAAGTGACAGCGAAGCTGCTATCGCTACAAAGACTCTTTTTTTAGGCATAGATAATTATAGCAAAGTAAATGGCTCCCCGGGTTGGATTCGAACCAACGACCAATTGATTAACAGTCAACTGCGCTACCGCTGCGCTACCGGGGAATGCAGAGTACCTGTATATCAGTTTATCAGTATATCGGTATTTTTTCAAGAATGGCAGATTTAGCCAATTTTATCGTATAATTATCTATAATGCCCTATTACGTCTACATCCTAAAATGCAAAAACGGAGCACTCTACACCGGGATTACTACAGATTTGAAGAGAAGATTTGCGGAACACAAAAGTGGCAAAGGCGGCCACTACACTGCTGCCAACCCTCCAGTCAAAATTCTATATTCCGAAAAACATAAGAATAGAAGCAAAGCGACAAAGAGAGAGATTGAGATTAAAGGGTGGTCACGGAAAAAGAAGATCAAGCTTTTTTCAAAACCATCGCCCAAACAACATTTTCACCTTCAGGAATAATATAGTGTACATCGCTGAAAGTTGCTCCTACATATTGAAAACTCTCCAGAAGCATATCAACATCATCACAAAGATCTGTTTCAACAAAATACCCACCAGATTTTAGAATAGAAAAAATTCCACTTAAACTTTTCCTTGTATCAATTCCTCTCAGTCTTTGTAAAAATTGGGTTGGACCAATTCGCAATTCATCAAAATGACTTGCCTCTTCTCTTGTCAAACCATCTCCTTGCCCATCAAGTACCCCTTTAATTATATCTTTCCGACTCTGTTCAGGAAGAGAAATAATCTGTTCAAAAATAGAGAGAAGTGGTACCAAAAGTTGTTCATATTCAACCAAATGTGTAATCATTTCAGAATGCCAAAAAACAACATCACAACTTCCTCTAGTCAAAGGACCTTTTGCTTGAGGCAAATGTGAAATATTACCAACAATGCCAGTAAGATGAGAAGCAAGCCTTTGAGTAAAGATTCTTTTAAATTCAAAAATATAGGAATGAACACCCCCTCTTTCCGGTAAACGAGGAGTCTCCCCTGCCCCTAATTCTACTACCTGACCAGAATTTAAACGTGCCCAATCATAGAAACCATTTAAAAAGGTAGTCGGATCCATCCCTCTCCCAGCTCGACTAAGAGGTGACTGATTTACTATTTTTACCGACTCCACACCCATAAACTTTGACTGAACTACTGCCCAGCTACTTACAAGGGCATTGTCTCTTGAGGGCCTTTTTGCTGTATGCAAATATATTGGCATATTTTATTTTCGAAAAATTTGAAATAAAATTTCACTCTTTTTAGACTCTCTTCACTTCTCACTTGTAAAACAGTATACTTTCTATATGACCTCTCACAAAAATCAATTCGATATAGTTGTTATCGGCGGAGGGCCTGCTGGCATAATGGCTGCAGGCAGAGCAGCCGAGAAAGGTGCCAAGGTACTCCTTATTGAAAAAACCTATCGACTCGGCAGCAAATTATTGCTGACCGGTGGAGGCCACTGCAACATTACCAATAGTGCAAATATAGATGATATGGTTGCCGCCTTCGGAAAAAACGGGAAATTTCTATATAGAGCATTAACCATCTTCTCAAACAATGATCTGATTGATTTTTTTGAATCGCGCGGAGTAAAAATGCAAACAGAATCGGATGGAAGAGTTCTCCCAGAAAATAATAGTGCCGAAGCAATACTTGCAGTCTTACGCAAATACCTCAAGGATAATAATGTATCGATACTTCATAACAAAACTATCAAATCCTTAAACAATTTGCATGCAAAAAAAATAATTATCGCAACCGGTGGAAAGTCCTATCCAGCAACTGGCTCTACCGGTGATGGATACAAAATAGCCAAAAAAAGTGGACATACCATTGCACCTATTAGTCCGGGACTTAGCGCACTTATATCTAATAATTCATTCATCAAAGAACTACAAGGCCTAACACTTAAAGATATTGGGATTTCAGTAATCATTGACGGCAAGAAAAAGCATGAAGAAAAAGGAGATATCCTCTTTACCCACTTTGGAGTATCTGGTCCGATCGTTCTAAATCTTAGTGGAAAAATTATTGATGCTCTCTCAAACAAGAGCAAAGTTGAATTATCAATTAATATAATGGAGGACTTTGCTTTTTTGGGATCAAAAACTGTCGCGCAGTATTTCAAAAAGACTCTTCCCCTATCTCTTTCGTCTCTATTTGAAAAACTTTGTTCAAAATTTTCAAACAAAAGATGTTGCGAGGTAAGCAAAGAAGAGCGCAAAAAAATCACAGCGTACTTAACTGATTTTAGAATCAATATAATTAGAGCCAGGCCGATCGAGGAAGCAACAATTACCCGAGGCGGTGTTTCACTAAAAGAGATCAATCCACAAACAATGGAATCAAAACTGGTAAAAGGACTCTATTTTTGCGGTGAGGTAATCAATCTAGCTGGAATAACTGGTGGATACAATCTACAAGAAGCATTTTCTACTGGATACCTAGCAGGTGAATCAGCAGCATGAGAAAAATATCAGCAAAATTCATTAAAGGGATAACCGGACCGGACAAAACACTGGATGGCAGTACACCCCAAATCGCTTTTATTGGGAGATCAAACGTTGGTAAATCGAGCGTTATCAATTCTTTAACCAATCAAAAAGGTTTGGCCATAACCAGCGCATCCCCCGGGCGCACCAGGCAGATAAATATATTCTTAATAAATAAATCTATCTATTGGCTCGATCTTCCAGGCTATGGCTATGCCAAGGCCTCGCACCAGGAAAGGTGGAAGCTTTATGATCTAATAGATTGGTATCTGTTTAGATCGGATCACCAGCAAAAAAAAGTGCTTCTAATTATTGATGCAAAGATTGGACCGACCGATCATGATATGGAAGTACTAAGCTTTTTAGAAGATATTGAAAAAGAGATTATAATTGTCGCAAACAAGGTAGACAAAATAAAGAAATCAAAATATGACAAGCGCTTTGATGAAATTGAATCTTTAGTCGGAGACCATAAGATCATCCCTTTCTCTTCATACGATAAAATTGGGATAAATGCCTTAAACCACGAGATTTTTGGTTAATTGACTGCGTTTATTTTATATAAACGTCTTCAATCGAAAACCAACCAGATACATCTACATTAACGCCATTAACTTCACTCTTAAGCATTATCTGAAATTGTCTTAAGGTATTAGCTTTATTAGGCTTGCCTAAATCAAGACTAACCGTTGTATATGCGGAATAAGTAATAGGGAAAAAATTCCACGCTTTGAGCGCTCCGGCCTTTTGCGGATTATCATCATAAACTTCAACTTTGATTTCCTTAATAACCTTTTTTGATTTATCTTCAAAAACATTTCCGCGAATCTTGAATTGGATTGTCTTATAATGAGAAATATCAACTCCCGGAGCTGCCGCCAAAATATTTAACCCTGGCCACTTTCCGGTTCCAGTAGCATGAAGAGCTCCATTTTCTGCACTAACGTCAAAACCATTTATCCCATTCCAATTACCCTTTAAAAAACTGTTATAAGGATTTTTGCCGTCAATCTTAAATCTATCAATATAGCGCGGACCTGGAGGAACAGTATCTAGCTTGGGTGCAATAGCATCTGGTTTTGCAACAGTTTTGTCACCTTCTACGTCCTGCTTCCCTGCTTCTCCTGCTACACTGGCGTCAGAATTTTCAACCGGCTTGTTCGCACCACAACCACCTAAAGCAAAAATACCAATTGGTGGAACAGTCCCCCTTTGGGGCGCCCTTGCTCCGCTACTTGAAGTTCGAACACTAAATTGAACCACCTTCGACTTATTTTTCTTGGTCTCACACTTCCTGCCTCTATTTGGAGTTGACCTTAAGTAATATTCCAATGAATTTTTGTTTACACTATTATTGCATCCTTCTACCATTTTATTGCCCTCCTATTTCCTATATATCCTGTATATGTTTCGTACTATTATACTAATAATTTCACTAAATTTAAAAAAATTTAAAAAAATTCCAACCTCAGCAGAATTCCCGCTCTTCACCAAGTATTTCCCGAAGAGTTAAGCTAGCAATAAAACCATTCGCACCATCATTCTCATTAATAACAGCAAATAAAGCAGGAATAGCATGATTACCTAATGCTGTCAGCTCTTCTGTTTTCATAATAGGATCTAGTGTATAAGCATAAAGCTCTTGATATCCCTGAGAACCCTCATCATAATCCCCAATATCTATTGCAGCTTGCGCGGCAACCTGCCTAACAAATAAATCTTTATGACTCAATGCTTTTCTAATTATATTCTCGGCTTTTATCCTTTTAGCTGCTTTAATTGCATGTGAAATAAACAGACCACTCTCATCCTCCAAAGCAGCCAACAAAGCAGGATAAGGATTTTCTCCTAAATCAACTGGACCAAAATCATCTCGATCCGTAAGTAATTTGTAAGCATGTAATACATCATATTCCGGATCTTCTTCTCTTAATCCCTTTATTGCTATGAGGGCCTCGGCTGCTCTACCTCTGATATCTTTACGGGAATCTTTAAGGGCAGCTTCTAAAGCAGGAATAGCAGTATGCCCTAACTTAACAACACTTGGCCAAGCTCCTTTCGTCTTTACTCCCAGTTTGCCTATTGACCTATAAACATTCAATTTATTATATCTATCTTGCCCTGGAGACAAACTATCATATTTTATTAGCAACTCTGCAGCAAAACTTCTAATAGTAAAATCTTTGTGACTTAATGCTCGAACCATAATATCTTTAGAATCAGCACCAGCAATCTTATCTAACATATTTATGGCTAACAAATCATCTAAACCATTATTTTTAAAAGCAATTTCGGCTAGAACCGGAACAGCCGCTCTACCAAACGCAAGAATATCGTCCCATTTTTTATCCATAAATAATTTATATGCTTTAATCTGGCTGTCCACTTCCAACTCACTAACCTTTCTTGGATCAAACAATGCTATTTCTCCCAGAATTTCCATCGTTGTTTTACCTTGTAACTCTAGTAAAGCAACCTGCTTGTAGACCAAACAATAAATCCTATTCAAATCCCAAGATTGCCCCTCGCTTAACAACAAAATTCTTTGCCTAATATGTTGCTCTAAATATTCTGCAATTTTATGTTTTTCACTAAACAATTGGCCTTTAATTGGAAAACGTTGTGGATAAACTGGGAATCCCCACTCCTTCTTGCTTCCAGAGGTTTTTCCACTACTTAAGAAATATCCACCAGATATAAAAGCCTGAACTTCTGGGGGATACAACTCTTCCGGACAACTAGCTAATACTTTTGTTACTCGCTCGGTATAGGCAGACATATTCATCCGATCCACCAACTCTTCAAACCACCGTGAATTAAACCGGTGAAAACCAAAGATCCAATGCCCTACTTCCGCCTTTAAGCAACTGTCAATAGCATCTCCAGATTGGGCACTAGTCTCCTTGCCAAATAGATCAACTGATCCTTCAACAACAGACCATCCATCTTGATTATATTTAAAAGATCCCGCCTCTCTATTTAATTCGAACGCTTCAATATCTTTTGTTAAACCGCTAAGCCCAAGTTTTTCTTCAAGCATTTTCTTCTCTAACCATACCCCTTTTCTATACTCTTCTCTAAGAACTCCACCGTCTACCATATTAAACGTCCATTCTTTGTACCTCTCATATTGTGCCAATCCTGCCTTCCCCGCTCTTGCTAAAAATTCGAAACGTAAAAGATCTGCCTCATCCATATCCCCAAACTCTCGAGACAAAGAATTATAAGTCCCCTGCCAAAACCCTTGTCTCATGCCAGCAAAATTACTATCTTCTACTTGTTGAGCTCTTCCCCATTCCGCATTAAAGAGGGTCCAAGCAGTCTCAGCCGAGATTGTTCCGACAGCGACCATCTGTTTTATGCTATAGACAGTAAAGGATAAGTAATCTTTCTGTAACTGAGTTAAAGCTTGTAGTTCTTTTTCTTTTGGAAGTTTTTTGTCAATTAGTTTATCAATACCTCGTGGTATCTCATGAAAAGTTAAAGCATGTACAATACCCCTACGGGCAACCCCATCAATAGTAGTGCCGACATCCGTATTGTGTCCTGGTAATCGCCATTTGACAGGGTAAGGATTTAACTGAATTGCCCTATTAAAAACACCTATATTTGCCATATCTACATATATATCGTCAAAATGAGGGCAAAATTTCACCCCTTGCATAATAACCGATAAAAAAGTAAACTATTGCATAATGAAGATCAGAATACTAGGCTGCCATGGATCGGAACTGCCAGGAATGCATCTTTCAAGCTATCTGATTGATGATTCGGTAATTTTAGATGCAGGAGGTCTTACCTCAACCCTTAACTTTGAAGAACAAAAGAAGATAAAACACATTCTAATCAGCCATTCTCATCTTGACCATATTAAAGACATCGCTTTCTTAGCAGATAACCTACAAGAAGCCCCAGCTACCCCAATTGAAATTATAAGCTCAGAAGAAGTAATAAGAGCAATAAAGGAACACCTCTTCAACAATAGAATTTGGCCTGATTTTACAAAATTACCAAGCGAAAAAAAACCGATACTAAAATATAGACCGATTGAAGTTAATACACCATTTAAAATCGCAGGATTAGAGATAAATACAATCTACGCAAGCCACGTTGTGCCAACAGTAAGCTACTTTATATCAAAAAACAACTCAACTGTTCTTTTCACAGCAGATACCGGACCTACAAATAAAATCTGGGAAGAAGCAAACAAAATTAATAACCTAAAAGCAGTTTTTATCGACACTACCTTTCCAAATAAAATGCAGGGTTTGGCTGATAAGAGCAAACACCTAACACCCCAAAAACTAAGAGAAGAACTTAAGAAACTAAAACAAAAAGCAACCATCTATAGCTACCATAACAAAGGCCGCTTCAAACAAGAGCTAGAACAAGAAATAAAAAAATGCTGCAAAGAAGTTATAACACTAAAAGAAGGAGAAATTCTTAATTTTTAATCGGAATTAGGAAACTAAACTTGGTCCCCTTCCCCATTCGACTCTCAACCCAAATTTTTCCATCATGTAATTCGATCAGTCGTTTACAAATCGCAAGCCCAAGTCCGGTTCCACCATATTCACCAACGTGAACCTGTTTAAATTCTTTAAATACATCCCCTAATTTCTCTTTTGCAATTCCAACTCCAGTGTCCTCAACCTCAAAAAGAACTGCATCATCTTTCCTTTTTACCCGTAGGGTAATCCCACCCTTTTTGGTAAATTTGGCCGAATTTCCAATTAAATTAATCAAAACCTGGTTTATTCTCTTCTGATCTCCCAATAAAACCGGCAAATTTCTACCTAGACTTATTTTTAAATATAATCCTTTGCCATCCAGAAGAGACTTGGTCGAAAACTGAACAAACTCAATCACATCTTTTATGGCAAAGTCGACCTTATTAAGATCAATCTTTCCGGCTTCAACGTTGGACAGATCTAGCACATCATTAATCAGACCTAGCAGATGGTTGCCGCTCTTTTGCATTTCGGCAATTGCCTGCTTTATCTTTTCAGAAATTTCACCATAGATTCCCGATTGAATTAGCTCTGCAAAACCCAACACTGCATTAAGCGGGGTTCTAAGCTCGTGCGACATATTGGCTAAGAATTCTGACTTGCGCTCGGTTGCATCCTGGAGCGCAACATTTAGTTTATTAAGCTCTTCGGTCTTATCTTTTACCTGGTGGGTTCGATCAGTTACCTTCTTCTCCAAGTTAGTATGCAATTCTTCAATAACATTCTTAGATTCTTCTAAGTTTTCATACAATTTGGCATTTTCTACCGCAACTGCAGCTTGAAAAGCCACATTTCTTAAAAAACCGATCTCATTTTGATTGAAAAAAAGCTGCTTTTGTTGACGCTCTCCCAAAAAAATTAACCCGGTGATTCCTTCCCTAAAAACCATCGGAATAACAGATGAGGCATTTAGCTTCTTCATAGTAGCAAGAAGGGCTTTACTTGCCTCATTCAAAGATGGCTCTTCCCTAAACTCATCAATCGTAATTAAGCCATCCTTTTTTTCTTTAACAATTTTAACCAACGGATCGTCCATGGCAATAGATACACTTTTATCATCATTTAAATATTTATTCTCATCCGGATTTGCAACCAGTATCTCAACCCCCAAAAGAGAGAGGGTTGTAACCAATTCGTTTTTGATAGTTACAATTATCTTACTAATATCCAAAAGGGTTGATATGTTATCGCTTATTTCTGCTAAAAGCTTTTGAAAATTTTGCCTGGATCCAAAAAGAAAACGATCTATTAATGAACCAATAAAACCATCCAACATATCGTAACTAAACAGGAAAAACAATATTAAAAGTATAGAGAATAAAGGCAGACGATAAATTTCTACATTAACAAATTGAGAAATAAAGACAAAGAAATAATAGGAACCAACAACCAAGGCAACTATGATAGATGTTGTAATGGTTCGTCTTATCAAACTATCAACAGCAAAAGGCTTATAGTGCAAAATCATATAACTTGAGATCAATGATAAAAACGCTATGGCAGAAAAGAGCAAGAGCTTAGAAAAACCAAAATAAATAGTTAAAAAAGAGACAAATAAGACTAAAATAATACCAAAAAACAAAACCCGAGCCCTTTGTCTCTTGAGTGAACTTGTTGCTGATATCCTAACATAAAGAAACATTCCGGCTAAGGCAATCAATAAAAGCAGCGGAAAATACGACCAAAGCCTTGCCGTATCTGCCAATGGCAGAAAGCTAATCCAGGCCCCAAAAAATACACTTAACAAAAGAAAAACAAAAGTAGATAATAATTTTGGTCGTCTAACATAGGTAAAAAACCCTAATAAAACTATAATTGAAATAAGAAAATATTTTAACAAGCTAAATAAATTTGTCATTATCCGATATATTTTTTAATCTTTTCAAGCAATATTTTAAAATTATACGGTTTGGTTAAATATTCGTTGCATCCAGCCTCAAGACCCTTATCTCGATCACCTGGCATTGCATAAGACGAGAGAACAACTACCGGAATTTTCTTGGTGCTATCGCACTCCCGCATAGCCTTTAATACCTGGTAGCCATCCATTTCTGGTAATTGAATATCCATTAAAACCAGGTCTGGTTTTTCTTTTTTAGCCTGTTCTAACCCCTTTTTGCCATCGGTTGCCTCAAGAACCTCATAACCTTGACTGTTTAACAAATCAAAAATAATTTTGCGATTAGCCGAATTATCTTCTATCGAGAGCACCCTTTTTCCCATTTATATCACCTCTTTCCCATTACTTTATACGTTGTAATGGGAGATTTAATACCCTTTACGGTAATTTCTCCAACTTTATCATAGCTAAAACTTTTTTCAGTTAAACTTTGCGTTCTATGCCCTACCAAGATATCCCCCGGTTGTGCTTCAGTACATAAGCGAAAAGCAACATTAACCTGATTACCAATTACGGTATAATCCAGACGATCTTCTGGCCCAATATTTCCGACAGTAACATAACCGGTAACTATTCCAATTGCAACACGCAGATCATGTCCGGCCACCTGCCAATTCTTTCTTAATTCTTCTACCTTTTTCTGCATTTCAACACCCATTTCAACTGCCCGTTTGGCATGGTCTTCTTGTGGAATCGGATCACCAAAGAAAATCAATATTCCATCACCTAGAAACTTATCAAGTGTTCCACCATACTTAAAGGTAATTTTACTCATTTCAGAAAAATATTCATTTAATAGATTGATAACATCCTCCGGTTCAGAAACTTCGGAAATCCCGGTAAAGTTATCAATATCCGATACAAAGATAGTCAGAAGCTTACGACTGTTAGAAAGTTTGGCCCCACCATTTTTCATAATTGATTTAACTACCAGCGGAGAGAAATATCTTTCTAGTTGTTTTGATGCTTGGACCATTTCAACCTGATCTGCCACCTTCTTCTCTAACCCCTGGTTAAGTTCTTGTAATTCTTTTTGAGCCATGCGTAGTTTGAGCATATTTCTAACGCGAGAGAGCAATTCTTGGTGTTCAAACGGCTTAGGAAGATATTCGTCTGCGCCAAGCTCAAGTCCTTTTAGAATATCTTCTGTTCCAGAGCGGGCACTTACAATGATTATTGGTATAAGCTTGGTCTTATCATTTGCCTTAAGTTTTTCACAAACTTGGAAACCGTCCATCTTTGGCATCATTACATCTAGTAGGATCAGGTCAGGAAGGTTTAGTTCAACCATCTTTAGGGCTTCTTCACCGTCAAAGGCTTCGGCAACATCGTAGTTTTGAGTAGCCAATCGAGCCTTCATTATTTGTACATTCTGCGGATTATCGTCTACTACCAAAATCTTTGGTCGATCACTCATCTTCCCACTCTCCTTTTGGATTTTGAAATTTGAGCTTTGGATTTGTAAATATATGGTATTATATACCAAATAAACCAAAAGGAGAAGACAATGCTTGGTGGATACGAAATGAAAGATGTCCCAAAATTTATTAAATATCAGTACTCCTTTGAACCTGAAGGAGGACCAAAAAAGGAATTTACAGTAACGCTTGATGGAGCAACCCTAAATCGAATTGACGATCAGCAGAAAGATAACCCAGAGTGGACTAAGCTAGACTACATGCAGTGCAGCAACTGCCCTTACAATATAAAAGATAGACCGTTTTGCCCAATCGCATCCGGATTAGTTAATATTATTGAAACTTTTAAGGACACTGTCTCTCATCATGTTGGATTAATTACCGTAACTACTAATGAAAGAACCATTAGCAAGCGTACCGCCATGCAAGACGGGATAAGCTCTCTGATCGGCATATTTATGGTAACCTCTGGCTGTTCTGTTATGGATAAAATAAAACCGATGGTACGCTATCACCTCCCTTTTGCATCTATTAATGAGACAATCTATCGGGCAACCTCGATGTATCTGCTTGGGCAATATTTTGTTAAAAAAGAAGATAAAGCTCCTGATTGGGAATTAAAAGAACTTACAAAAACTTATAAAGAAATTGCAAAACTAAATCGCGATATTAGCCAAAGAATCCGCAGCGCCTCAAATGAGGATGCTAGTATTAATGCTCTGGTAATTCTCGATGTATTTGCCAAGATGCTCCCCTTCTCAATTGATGACACCCTAAAGAAACTCGAGTACCTTTTTGCCGATTATTTAGAATAATATGTTTTCTATATTCAACAAACAAAAAGATTTTCGTAAAATATTAACTAAAATATCCTCTCAACTTGCAACTGCAGTTGATGCAAACGATCTAGCAGACATGGTCTTTAAAGCTTTAGCAGAAGATTTCAAAATTAACAACACTGCCTTTTATTTAATTGAGAACTTTGGAAAAAAAGAGATTAAAGAAGAAAATGATTACAAAATAGTAAAAAATGCCCGCCTTGCAGAGCCAGCGGCGAGGCAGGACAAACTCTTGCATCTCCCAGAAACACTGACCATCGACCACAGCCTGCTGCAGGAATTAGAAGACAAAAAAGAGACCATCAATAGACATAATAAAAACGAACTTGGAATTGATATCGCAATCCCCTGTTTTGAAGATAATAAACTAATTGCATTTTTACTAATAAAAAGAAAAGAAGCAAAATTTAAAAACGAAGAGATCGATCTATTTAATATAATCGCAGCTCAAATCACACTGGTACTTGAGCGAATTAAGCCATACGAACAAATTCAAGCCGACCTTAAAAGGATGCTCAAAAGTGCGGAGGAAAAAGCTCACTTAGCCGGTTTTGCTACCTTAACCCAAGGATTAGCACATGAATTGCGCAACCCACTTGCAATCCTCCTAAGCCGAGCAGAACTAGTAAAAAAACAGATCGATAATAAAGAATCTGTCTTAAAGTTTGCCGATATGACTATTCGCAATATCGAAAGACTATTAAAAATAATCGAAACTATGCTCCATTTTGGCGGCAACAAAACAACAACCAAAGAAAAAGTAAACATAAATGAAACCCTAGAAGAGATATTGTTACTAACCGAAGGAGAATGTAAAAACAAAGAGATAAAAGTTCAAAAAGAATTAAATAGCAACCTTAAGATCAAGGGAGATGAAGCCCAATTCAACGAAATTCTATTAAATCTAGTTCTAAATGCAATTCAATCAATGGAAAAATCAGAAATAAAAAATCTTACTATTAAAACTAGCAATAATAAAATCTCATCAAAGGAGGGATTAAAAGAAGCGGTTGAGATAATAATTCAAGATACCGGTTGTGGAATCAACAAAGAGAATCTGTCAAAAATATTTAATCCATTTTATACAACCAAGACAAACGGAGTTGGACTTGGGCTCTCAATAACCAAAAGAATGATCGAAGACTATAACGGCTTACTCAATATAAAGAGTGAAAAAGAAACTGGCACCCAAGTTACAATAACTATACCTTTATCTCTCGGCGCAAAAAGTAATTAAGAGTAGTTCTTATTGCAACGATTGCAGCAAGCATTCCAATCCCCTGCCAACTAGGAGTTAAAACAGTACCTAGAATATCTGCAGCGATAAATATTTCAAGTCCTAAAATCAGATTAACACCCAACCCCTGCCTAATGTGTACAACATTCTCTACCATCTTCTTTTGATCCACCTCAAACAAAACTCTTAAAAGATAGTTAAAAACTGCCCGCGCAACCCCATAGACAATTACACCTGTACCAATTGTATGAATAACCACAATAATTAAACGAAAAACTGAATATAATTCTGTCATAAATCCCCCTTCAGTTATCTAAAATTAAAACCGCGGCCGCTAAAACCGTGGTCCAAACACCACGTTGTCCAATGGCCGACTGCGTAATATTGGTGGTGCGAACTATCTGATCAGAAAGCTTCCAGGTCTCTTGTCGCTCGTCATAATCAACACTTTCGTCATACTCAATACCAAGTGTTGTAGCTAGCATTTGAGCCGCCATATCTTCTGCGTAACTACCACACTCTTCATCTGTCTGCCCCCAAGAGTGGTGTTCACTTAAATAACCGTAACTATTTTTATCTGCCGGAAGCGCAAGTCCAACTGAAGATGAGATTAATCGATGAGATTCATCTGTTTGGTTTCGTGACATAACAATAAAGGTGATCTCACCTGGTTTAATTGTTTGCAGACCTTGTTCTCTTGAGATCATTTTAGCCCCAGGAGGGAAGATGCTTGAAACCTGAACATAATTTACCGCTTGAATACCAGCAGCCCTAAGTGCCATCTCAAAAGATACCAACTTTTCTCTGTGACGCCCTACCCCTTTTGTCAAAAAAAGTTTGTCTGGAACAAAAATATTTTTCTTTTCCGGCACAATTATATCAGCCAATTCCTGGTCTCCTTCTCTTTATATCTTTTTCATCCAAGGGACTAACCTCTACCTTTTTAGCAGAATAAATTGATTTGGTCAACAACGGTTTGAATAACTCTTCCACTTTCTCTATCTCTTCTTTTGATAAAGCCTTTTCGGCACAATCGCGAGTAGGAGTTCCGATATAAACAATTCTAGGATTAATCTCTTTTGCTAATCGCGCAATATTTGCTGCATCATCAATGTTCTTTTGGGTTATCATAACCTGCAAAGCTAACCCTTGTTTAAAATTTTTGATCCCTTCAATTATTCTAGCAAGATCAACATCTCCTCCCGGTTGGTTCATCTTTTTCAAAACGGTATCAGATGCTGCATCCAATTTTGCAATCACCAGATCAATTGATTTTAAATCTTCTTGAACTTTTGGGTCAGACATGGTTGTAGAGTTAGTTAGCAATGCAATCGGTTTACTTGATCTCTTCTTAATCTCTTGTGCAACTTCTCCGATATTTAAAGCCAGAGTCGGCTCTCCGGTTCCGGAAAAGGTTATGTAGTCATATTCTAAATCTTTTGGCAGGGATTCGAATTCTTTTATTATTTCATCAGTCGGAATAAAAACCTTTCTCAAAAGAGTTTTGGCATTACCATTCCCAACCTGGCAATAGAGACAATCAAAGGAACAATATTTGTCTCCCGATATCAGATCAACCCCTAAAGATCGACCTAATCGCCATGATGCTACGGGACCATATATATATTTCATTAAACTCCTCTAAGAATAGTATTCTTTATGTGTTTTTTAGAAATCTCAACCATTTTTTCAAGTTGATCTCTTTCGTAAGGCTTAACTTTTACCAAAGACGGATCAAGGGTCTCTTTTGGAACAAATTGCTGCAGGGCAAATTTTTGTGCTCCAGCAATTGATTTTGCCAAATCCTCAATATCTTTTTCATTAAGTAACGTTGGAACAACTGTGGTTCTAAATTCATAAGGTAATCCTGATGTCATGACAATTCTAATACTTTTCATAATATTGTTTATGTCTGTCTTTATTCCAGAAAGCTTATTATATCGCACGTCCAACGGTCCTTTAAGATCCATTGCAATATAGTCAACTAAATTATCTGCAATTGCTCTCTGAATAACATCAGGAAATGCCCCATTTGTATCTAACTTGACCCTAAACCCTTGACCCTTGACCCTAATAATAAATTCAAATAGTCCATTCTTCTCGTGCAAACAAGGTTCTCCTCCGGTTAAACAGATGCCGTCAATAAAATCCTTATGTTCTTTCAGATAACTTTCAATTTTTTCAATAGAAATAAGATCAAATTGCTTTGGATCTTCTATCAAACCAGCATTATGGCAAAATGGGCAGCGAAAATTACAGTTTGGCGCGTAGACAACTGCACAAACCTTACCATCCCAATCCAAAAACGATGTTTCTTGAAACCCTCTAATTTCCATAATTTCTCTCACCAAATATGGCCGTTCCAATACGAACCAGATTCGCCCCTTCTTCAATCGCGACCTCATAAGAAGAAGACATGCCCATTGATAATATTTCTAAATTTCCAATTTGATCAAACACTTTCTTTGTTTCGACAAAATATGGGCGGACAACCTCTGGATTGTCAGAAAATGGCCCCATCGTCATCAAGCCCTTTATTTTAACATTTTTAAGTTCAGAAATTTGTTGGATTAACTGATCAACTTTTTCAGGATACACCCCGGCCTTCTGTTCTTCTCGCCCACTATTAACCTCAATCAAAATCGGCATTACTTTGCCAATCTTTGCACATTGCTTATCAATCTCTTTAGCTAGCTTCATTGAATCAACGGTCTCAATCATATCGAATAACTGAACTGCTTTCTTAACCTTGTTGGTTTGTAAGTGTCCTATAAAATGAACCTTGACCCTTGGAACTTGCCCCTTGACCCTATCCCATTCCTGAACATAATTCTCCCCTACTATAGTAATACCAGCCTCAATGGCCTCTTTAATTTCTTCAGGAGTTCTGGTCTTTGCAGCAGCAACTAATTTTACATTGGGAGGTAACTCGGATAATATCTTTTTAACGTTTTCTTTGATCATTTGATATCATTTCTAATAAAATCAATGCAACTTGCTTGCTATAGCGTTTTGAGATATTAAGCGGATCTAAACCGGGCCAACCCCAACAAGCGGTGTGTATAACACCTTCTACTTCATAAGAAATATTATCCAATGAAGTCGGATGCATGGACTCGATTGGGGACTGGCCGGCAGGATTAGCAACTAAATCCGTGATAACCGCACCCTTTTTAAAAAGCTTGAGCATCTCTTTTTTAATTAAAATCACTTTACCACGCTTATCCATTGGCCAATTAAGACCGTTAACCAAAATATCACACCCTGGAATATGTTTTTCCATCTCATAAATATCTTTTTTATTCAAAATAGTTACTTTTGCAAACTTTCTGGCGGCCGCCTTGATCGCCCCATAAGCAACCATGCCATACCCCATTACTTTGACAACACATTTTTCAGGATTTCCCTTCTGCCTCGCCGGCTCGCCTCGCGAAGCGGGCAGGCGGGTCCATAATTCAAAACCCTTCTCCATTCCAAGCCGCCCTGTATCCTCTAATGCCTCAATTCTTCTTCTTCCCAAAGAATCCTTAATTTCTCCCATTGAAATACCATCAATCTTGTATCTATCAAGAAGTTTCTTTAGCTCCGGTTGTCCCGGCAAGTGAAGCATAGATAAAATAGAGCTTCCCGGCTTCATTAATTTTAATTCTTCTTCATTCGGCTCTTTTAGCCTAACAACAAGATCGCAAGAATAGACCTCTTTACGAGAAACAACAGATGCTTTGGCCTTCTTATACTCTTCATCGCTTACACCAATTCCCAAACCAGCCCCTTCCTCAACAAAAACATTGGATATTCCTTTTATATCTTCTGGAAGAAGAATTACACGTTTTTCCTGAGGACGATTTTCAGAAGCGACACCGATTTTCATTTTAGACATCCATATGAGTGAATTTTTTTTCTTCAAAATTGCGGTAAATATACTTCTTTCCTTTTTTCTTAACTAAATAATCTGGGGAAAGAGGTATTTTTCCACCACCATTTTCAATATCTAAAATAAGTTTTGGGACAGCTAATCCAGATGTATGGCCTATAACCTTTCTCATTATTTTCAAAGCCTGATCAATTGAAACCCTAAAGTGATGAGACCCTTCAACAGCATCTGGAATATAAATATAATATGGACGAACTAATATTTTGAGTAATTTCTCATTAAGCTCAATTAAAGTCTTTGGGTTATCATTTACCCCTTTTAGCAAAACAGACTGATTCCCCATTAAAATCCCATGATCTGTTAGCAGTTTACAGGCTTTCGTCGCTTCTTTGGTTATTTCTCGAGGATGGTTAAAATGGGTCAAAAAATAGAGTGGTTGATATTTTTTGAGCATCTTACAAAGCTTGGGCGTTATTCTTTGTGGAAGAGTACAAGGTGTTCTCGAATCAATTCTAACAATTTCTACATGCTTTATCTTTTTTAACTCTTTAAGATAACGCTCTATTTTACTATCATCCAGAAGCAATGGATCTCCTCCAGAAATAATAACATCCCTGACTTTCTTTTTTGCTTTGATATACTTTATTGCTCTATTAAAATCTTTATCTGACAAAGTGGCATACTTCTTCCCAACTTTTCTCTTTCTAGTACAAAAGCGGCAGTACATTGCACATTTATTTGAGACCAAAAGCAAAACACGATCCGGATAGCGATGAACAACCCCAAAAATCGGGGTATGTTTCTCTTCATTCAGTGGGTCTAAATTACCATCTCTATTAATAATCTCTTCTGAATCGGGAATACACTGTTTCCAAATCGGATCATTTTTTTTCTTAATTAAACTCAAATAATAACGATTAACTAAAAGCGGAAAACGATGAGCAACCTCATCAATATCCCCATTTCCAATCTTTTTAGGATCAATAATTGCGTTTTTAAATAGTTTTTTCCAGTCAGACACCAATTCCTCCAATAATCTGTTCAAGCTCGCTCACATTTACAAATCTAGCATAACGCTTTAAAAGATTAAGGGTAAATTTAATTTTGAACCGACTTATTACTGAAGCAAATTCAAAAGTGTGAGCAAGTACCGATAGAATAATCATACCTTGCTTGGAGTCTTTCTTCAAGCGCCTAATCTTCTTCCAAATACTGTATATAGACTCTTTCTCAATATAAAACCCAAGCGGAATTTCGATAACCTTACTATTACCTTCCCTTCTATGATCCTGATAGTCTAGTTGATAATAATTAGTGGGAGCATTTCTCCAATCAGAGACCAAATTGTTCCCATGAAACAAATGGCGTCCAGGATTACACGAAAAATCAAACTTAATTTTATTTTCTTCAAGAATTGGAATAGTCTTTGGAGAAAAAGCCAGATACCCACCACGATAAGAAAACGGATTTAATCCTGCCTCCCTCAAGCCCTTTGTAAAACTAGAAATCGCTCGCTTCATCTTTCCAGAATCATTAAAATAATATGCCCTGCGCGGATCATCTTCGTGGCAGTGAACCCCAACATTCCCATTGTTATTTTCGATTTTCTTCCAACACTTAATAAACTCCGGTCTTAAGAAAAAGTCGCGAGCTCGTGGAGAAGTATGAACAAAATGAATGAATTTTCCATCTATAACTGATGAGGCAAGCTCAATCTCTTTATCAATCAGAGGAAGCAACGTCGATAGATTAGGCCTTCTCTCCTCTTCAGACAGGTGGGGATTGAAATATTCATCCCAATCCCCATCAATTGTAAAAACTAAATTGATCAATAAACCTAATTACCAGAATAGAGATTCAAACTAACTTCTGTTCCAGTTAGATCTTGAGTAGTAGTTCCATCGGCCACGGTAATCGTTGTTGGAGAAGCTACTCCACCCGCTCCATATGCACCATAATAATCACCGGAAGAGAGCACACCATTGCCGTCAACATCAAGGAGAAAGACGGCAATAAAGCTTCCAGAAGGAAGGCCCGAACTATTTATCGATAAACTAGAAAATGATCCGGCATCAGCTTGATTAACTCCAAGCGTTAACATCGGGGGACCACCAGCCGAATAAGATGCCAGACTTGAATAAGCATCGGCAATCAAAGGAGTACTACTGCTTAAGGTAATAGGAGTAGATACTGAAGCGGTAAAGTCAACTGATCCACCTCCCTTAGGTGTCTGTGCTCCTCCATCACCACCTTCAAGAGCAGATATTGTAAAAGCTGGAGATAGTGATGTTGTTACCGTCTCTTGAGCTACTACTGTTACAGGAGAAATAGTTCCATCCCAAGGCTCCGCTCCGCCAGCTGTATAACCCTTATCACCTATCTGTGGAGGGCTATGTCCCGACTGTTCTGTAATAAACTCGATTGCCATAAAATACCATGTGCCCGGTTTAAGCTGCATAGTACCAGTAGCGGTACCATCTCCATTATTGGTCATTGTAGAAACAAAAGAAGGGCCAGCTTGCTGTTGAAATGAAGCAAACGCACCTAGCTCCACCTTTTTTCCAGCAGTAACCCCAGAAGCAATATTAGCAGTAATGGTACCTATTTTGGAAGTATCAACAACCACATTCTCACCGGTGAAGTGAAAAAGAGGAGGATTATCCGGAAAATAAGTAGCAAAGGTTGTTCCTGAAATATCTGATGCTGACATATGTGCATTAAAAAGCAATTTTCCACCAGAATAAATAATCGGTTTAATATTCTCAACAATCTCACTAAAATCTTCATTCCCACCACTTTTCGCCTTCAATATTGGCAATATCTCCCTCTCGTTGGTCCCTTGAACAAATTTGATCGAGGAAACTGTAAAACCAATCTGGCTGTAGCTTCCTGCTGGTGGAGGAGTAATTGTAATTGAAGACCCAGAAGTACTCTTGGCGGCTGAACTCAAGATGTTTACTACATCCGAGGAAGTGGTCAATGAAATCCAAGATGAATTCTCATCCGTCCTTATTTTAAAATCACTAAAGGTAACCTGCAGCTCAAGGTCACTCGGAAGGGTTGCTGCGAAAGAAGAAAACGCGAACAGAGATAATAAGATTAATACTAGAAAAAATCTTTTCATTTCTATGCCTCCCCTATTCTTCAATAGCATATGGGCTAATGTTTGTTATACCCATAGAATTGCTATCACTCGACGAAGTAGTATTCTGCTTTCCGCAACCAGAAAAAACAAGGAAACCGACTATCAACGCAATAACCCCGAACAGAAGCACCCATTTCAACTTCATAAATAATCCCTCCTACTTAAGATTTGATCAATTTTAGGCTCAAAATCAAATATTGTCAATATGTTATAATTTTATATGGCTTCCTGCAAAATATGTTCTAATAAAACAAAAAAGATCTATGACAGCCAATACGATCAAAACTACTATTATTGTGACAATTGTGAGTTTATCTGCTTAGAAGAAAACAAGATAATTTCTTCCGCTCAAGAGAAAAAAGAGTATCAATTTCATCAAAACAATTTTGAGAACGATGGTTATGTAAATATGTTTCGCAAATTTATTGATAAGGCTATTCGACCACATAAATCAAGTATAAAAACTGCTCTAGATTTTGGTTCCGGTCCTGGACCAGTGCTTGCGGAACTCCTAAAACAAGAAGGCTTTGAAACAGATGTCTATGATAAGTATTTTTCACCAGAAAAAATTCATTTAAACAAAAAATATGACTTGATTACAGCAACCGAGCTCTTTGAACATTTAAAAGCCCCCCTCCCTACCCTAAAACTCCTAAAATCCCTTCTAAACAAAAATGGGATTATAGCTATCATGACCCTCTTTCATAAAAACGATATTGAAGAATTTAAAAAGTGGTGGTATCGACGCGATTCGACTCATATCTCTTTTTATACTCCAAAGACATTTGAATGCATGGCAAACCTATTAGGCATGAAAACTAAAATAGTGGACCAAAAAAACATCTGTCTGCTACAATAGGACATGCGCTTATTATACATCTTTTTAGTACTCTTACTATTAAACACCAGTATGCTTGCCATGGAATCAGAAGAGCTCCCTTTTAATATTCCCGGAATAAAACTCTATCGGGTTCACGATAAAGATGAGTTGGCTCAAATTGAAAAAGAAAATCCAAATTTTAGATTCGCCGCTTATTCAAAACAGCTGATAACTAAAAATGGGAATAAATTTAGCCCCGCTGAAATTGACCTAGCCCTAAAAGAGATAAATTATATTCCAAAAAATAAAACCGAGGCAATTACTGCAGCTACTAAAATTGCCTTAATGAAAGAAGATCATCCAAGCGAGTTGCTTAATTCTGAGCTTATAAAAGACAAAACCGCCAGGATCCATATTGGGGATATTGATGTGTTATATGAAAACGAACTCACAGATTTTTCTGAAGATAAATATAAAAAAGTTTGGAAAGCGCTAATTAGGAATAGATATATAGATAAAAACGGGATAATCCAGTCCAGGTTTAACCCTAAAAACATTGGACGCTTCCATCCTCCAATCAGATTAACCAAAAAAGAAAAAGAGGCAGTTTTTGATGAGCTTAGAATGTCCCTTTCTAGTGCAATCTATCCAAAAATTATCAAAAAAATCCACCCGCCTAAAGTTAAAAAGAAAAAAGGTTATTACGAGGTTATTTTGTTTGGTTATAAAAGGGCGCAGGCCGGCTGGCCGCAAGAGTGGGTTATAAAATACAAAGTCTTAGTCGGCCTCGGCATTTACAATATTGAAGAAAGAAAAAAGCTCTGGACCGTTAAGAGCAGATATAAATGGTAGAGAATATTCTGAATTCTGCCTAAATCACCTAAAATTTCTCAAAGGCAAAGTATCTGTTCCAATATTCCAATCAGAAATAGTAGGCGGACGATTTAAAATTCTGCGAAGAAAAGAGTGATGATCTTTCAATATATTTATAAATTTCTCCCTTTTGTCTGGCTGAAAGTTATCAAGTTCAGAAAAAATCCAACTATCTGCCTCAACAATTGATAAAACTAAATAAGGAAAAAGCATCTCTTTTTCTTCATCGGTTAATCTTATCCCAGCTCTCCTTAATAAAACAGGTAATTCAGAAAAAAGATCTAAGACTGTCTCTTCATCAGCATATTCAAGAGCCAACATTATAAACCTTGCTATCTCTTTTATTCTTTTATCGGGCATTGAATTGTCCCAATCAACAATCTTATATCCTATTGCCATAATTATTGTATTTTCACCCTTCAAATCTCCATGAATATATCTCACAGGAAGAGCCGCATACTTTCTCCCAAAAACAGGGTCGCAAGTAAAATAATGCGCAAGTCTTCTCTCTGTTTCTACAATTTCAGAATCAACATCTGGAATAAATCTTCTAATAGCAGAGATGTCATATATAGCAAATCCATTTTCAGCAATAAACTGCAAATCATTTTGTACAATAGGACTTCTTCCTTTTTGATACTGATCTGAAATACACAACATTTCCACAAAAGCAGTTTTCACATCATCTAAGGTTGCAACTCGAACCGGATGTGCATATTCATATAAGACAAAAACACGACCATCTTCTCTAATCTCTCCCAAGGGCTTTGTTACAGATCTTGAAAGCTGAGATAAATTCTTAACATGGCGAAACTGACCTCTTATATTATAACTATCCAAATACTCAACCGGTTTTAAGACAGCCTGCCTGCCACTACCAAATGTCAGATGTAAAGTACCTTCCACATGCCCAGAAGTTAAAGGACGAGCAGAAACATAGGGGTCTCTTCCTAATCGAATTTGCGGCAAACACTGTTGAATATATCTGGTATTGAATAAATCACCAGCACGCCCAAAGAATACTCCACTCATTATTTTATCCTCTAATGTATTATCGTATAAATAAAGCTAAAATTTCATAGAATAAGAATTAAGATGAAGAATTAAGAAAAAATTGGGGGAGAAGGGCTCGAACCCTCATTGGCGGAATCAGAATCCGCAGTCCTACCATTAGACGATCCCCCACTAATACGGCAGTGCCCACCAGTTTGGCCTAAATACTAAAATATAACTTCCGTAAAGAATAATAAAAACACAAGTTCCAATAAAAATCTTATAAAAGATCGTATTGGGTTCGTTAAAACGTTTGCGCATCCAAAGTGCAAAAAGAAGAGCTAAAATTCCAATCAGAACTGTAGCCCCTCCCTTAAAAACAGGATTCATATTTACAAACTGAAGAACCTTGATCCAAAAAGCGTATTTTTCTACCATAGCATTATTTTAACATACTTTGCTATAATAGGGCATGCCGCACAAATGCGATATATTAATAATTGGAGCCGGAATTGCGGGACTTCGAGCAGCAAAAACAGCTTCAAAGTTTGGCAAGGTCATCCTTCTAACAAAAGGAAAAATCGGTGAATCCGCGACAGAAAAAGCCCAGGGAGGAATCGCAGCCGCAATTGATGAAATTAGAGACTCAACCGACTTCCACTTTGAAGATACTATCAAAGCCGGAGCGGGCTTGTGCAACGAAGAAGCAGTAAAAATTCTGGTAAACGAGGGAGTCGAAAGGGTAAAAGAGTTAATCGAGATGGGAGCCCAGTTCGATAAGGCTGAAACCGAGGGTGGGTTTGCCCTAGCGTTGGAAGGCGCTCACAAAAGAAGAAGAATTCTCCATGCCGGCGACGCTACCGGAGCCGAAATAGAAAAAACCCTCGGCTACAATGTCATACAAGAAGACTTAGTTGAAGTTCATCCTTTTACTTTAGGAATCAAATTAATTATGGAAGACGGAAAATGTCTTGGAGCAATTGCTCTTGATATAAAAAACAATAAGGTTGATACCTTTTATTCCAAAGCTACAATACTTACAACCGGAGGAGTATGCCAAAACTATCTTTATACAACTAATCCAGAAGTAGCAACCGGCGACGGCATTGCCATGGCTTATGCTATTGGTGCACAAGTAACCGATATGGAATTTATCCAGTTCCATCCCACCACCCTAGTCCACTCTAAACAATTTGAAGACATGATCGCCCTACCCCAATTCTTAATCTCAGAAGCAGTCCGTGGAGAAGGAGCAATTCTTCTAAATAACCGTGGCGAACGTTTTATTGAAGAGCTTGCCCCCCGTGATATTGTCTCTCGCGCAATTGTTGAAGAGATGAAAAAGACCAAAGCAGACCATGTTTTCTTAAGCCTCAAATTACCACCCGATAAAATAAAAAGACGTTTCCCTGTTATCTATAAAACCTGTTTGGAAAGAGGACTAGACATAACCCGCGATCAGATTCCGGTCGCTCCGGGTGCTCACTACTTTATGGGAGGGATTAAAACCGACACAAACGCGAAAACAAATATCAAAAATCTGTATGCAGCAGGAGAATGTGCCTCATTGGGTGTACATGGAGCAAACCGCCTGGCCTCAAACTCTCTGCTGGACGGATTAGTCTTTGGACATCGGGCTGCAATTGCAGCAAAAGATTGCCTGAAAAATCAAATTAAACAACCAAGCTTTGATTTTAATCTGGGCAAAGGAAAACTTACCCCACAAGAGATTCGACGACTTACCCTAATCGTCAAAACGACCATGTGGAATCATGTTGGCATAATTCGCTCAGAAAAATCACTAAAAGAAGCACAAAAGAAACTAAACATGATAGACGTTGAACTACACCCACAAAATAAAGCCGAGATTGAGTTGCAAAATATGCTCCTTGTAGCTAAATTAATAATACAGGCAGCGCTAGATAGAAAAGAATCTCGCGGAGCACACTATCGCATCGACTTCCCTAATAGAGATGACAATAACTGGAATAGGCATCTTGTCTATTGTAAAATAAAGCCATGACAAACAAAAAATCAATTATTAGAGGCGTAATTTTTATCCTTGTCTTTGCACTGTTGTTTTATATACGTGATAGCCTTTTTCCAGTTGTTTTGGCTCTTATCCTCTTTTTTGTTTTAAACCCTTTGGTTGTACTTCTTAACAAAAAAAGAAAGCGTTGGCATGGATTAAACATTAATATTTCTATCTTTCTTTCTTTTTTACTAGCAACTGTTACCATATCTCTGTTTTTTAGGTTTATCATTCCACCACTAACGGCAGAATTTAATCGTTTCAGCCAAAATATCCCAACATATCTAAACTCAACCAAAAACATCTTTTATGATCTACAGGCCTGGTACACAGGACACGAAATCCCAACAGCCCTACAAAATGTTCTTGTTTCTGGATTTGAGAATCTTGCGAAAACATTTATTAATCTCACTCAATCAACTGCAAAAAATATCGTAGGGGTAGCTGGACAATTTGTAAAAATAATTATTGTTCCAATTCTAACCTTCTATCTTCTAAAAGATAAGGCAAAGATAAGATCCGGCATGCTCAGTCTTCTGCCAAACGAGTATCGCCAAAAAACCGAAAAAATTCTTAATAAAATAAGCCAAACCTTATCTAGTTATGTAAAGGGTGTTTTAATTCTCTGTATTGTGGTTGGAATATTTGCAACAATTGGGTTATATCTATTAGGGGTAAAATACGCGCTGATACTTGGGTTAATTGCAGGCGTTACAGAAGCTATTCCAATTGTCGGTCCGTGGATTGGTGCCTTACCTGCTATTATGATTGCACTTATTATAGACCCCATACTAGCTGTTAAGGTTGCAATACTTTTTCTTGTGATTCAACTATTAGAAAATTCTATTCTGGTTCCAAAGATTCTAGGGGATCACTTAAGACTACACCCAGCTGCAATTATTATTGGCATTCTAGTTCTTGGAAGCTTCTTGGGGGCTTGGGGACTCTTCTTTGCTGCTCCAATCCTTGCCATATTAAATATTGTATATCAAGAAGTTAGAAGCTAGCTTCTCTTGGGTTCTCGCACTACCAACATAAACAAAATTAAGACTAATAAAGATATTGTTGCACCATAAGTAAAAGCAACTGAAGAATTAAAACTATCCCACAACAGACCAGCAATAGCGGTAGCTGGAAGGGCCACTAATCCAACCGTGGTATGATAATAACCAAAAGCTGTAGCACGTTTCTCTGGCAGCGAAAAGTGAGCAACCAGCGCTCTTGGAACAACATCTAAAATCGCAATTGCAATACCATAAACAGCAAAAAAGAGCCAAGCCTGATTTTGAGTTACAGCAGAAGCAAAACCTAAATGGGTAAAGCAAAATAAAGCGTAGCCAACCATTAATACTTTTCTAAGACCAATATGATCGGCTAAATGTCCGATTGGTCTGGCAGAAATAGAATAAATCAAATTATAAAATAAATAAATGATTGGGATCATTGGTATGGCAACTCCAAGATCAGCTGCTTTTAAAACAAAAATAATATAACTAAATTTTGAGAGCTCAAAAATCCCAGAAAGAATTAGAAAGAATTTATAATCACGCCTAAATCCAGAAAAAACCATCTTCTCCACATTCCTCAAATCGATTTTTTGTTTAATGTCGCGAACAAATACAGCCAAAACTAAAACAGCAATAAGCCCCGGGATAACCGATAGCCAAAAAATATTACGATACTGAGTTAGCTGATCCATCACAAAATAATTTGAGAAAATAAACAACAACAAGGAAGCAAGTAATGCTCCAACTACTGCACCAGCAGTATCCATTGCCCGATGAAACCCAAAGGCTTTAGAATAATCTTTTTCCAAAACCGATTCTGCAATAAGAGCGTCTCGCGGTGAGCTTCTAAACCCCTTCCCTACCCGATCAAAAAACCTAACTGCCAATATCTGGTACCAAAAATTAGTTAAGGCTAAAAAGGGCTTAACAATTGTTGATAGAGTGTATCCAATTAATATAAGTGGTTTTCTGGCTTGGACTCTATCCGAGAGCCATCCAGAAACAGTTTTTAGAATACTTGCTGTCGATTGCGCAATCCCCTCAATTATTCCGATCCAGGTTTTTGTTATCCCAAGCCCAGACATAAAGATCGGCATAACCGAAAAGATCATTTCAGAACTTACATCTGTAAAAAAACTCGTAATACTCAAGAACAAAACATTCTTATTCTTACCCTTTTTCATCATTGCCCTCCCTAAGTACGTTTAAACAATTTAGCTAAGTCTGCCTCGCTAAATTTTATAATTGTAGGTCTTCCATGTGGACAGGTCAAGGGATTTTCCGTCTTATATAAATCGCGTATCAATTGATTTATCTCGTCGGTAGACAATTTGTCCCCGGCCTTAATAGCCCCATGACAGGCCATAAGCTTTAAAACTTTTTCTCTGGATTTCTCCTTTCCCAGTTCTAAATCTTCCAAAAGAGCTCGGGCAGATCCTTTTCCAAGAAACGACGGCACAGACCGCAAAAGAAAAGAATCTCTACCAAAAACCTCAAGATCAAAACCCAAACTCTTTATATATTCTAAATTTTCTTCCAATACCAAAGCCTCTGCATGATCAAACTCTAATGTTTCGGGCATTAGCAATGACTGTTTACTAATTGCTTCTAACTTATTACTTAACTGATCAAACAAGATCCTCTCATGCGCAGCGTGCTGATCAATTAAAACTAGTCCCTCACCGTCGGTTGCAACAATATAGGTGTTTTTAAATTGATAAATTGGAATATAGGGCTGTATTTCGGTTATCTCAATTTCAACTTCTGGTATAGTTCCAAGTTGTAGTTGTTCCATCTCCGGTTGCCAATTTTTTCTATCTTCAAAACGATCAAAAGATTCAACTCCTGATGCTTGTATAGTTAAACTAGAAAGAGCCTTTTTTGCAGCGGCTGCTACTGAATCTAATACCTCTCTGGTTTTTAGAAATTTCACTTCACGCTTAGTCGGATGGACATTAACATCTACCTCATTTCCAGCCACATTAATAAAAAGAACTGCGATTGGATAACGACCCTGAGGAATTAGGGTCCGATAAGCTGATTCTAAGGCTGAGGAGACCAGGGCATTGCGAATATATCTTCCATTTACAAAAATAGATTCGTAATTCCTATCTACTCTAGATAGATTGGGTTTTGAAATATAACCATAAACTCTATCTCCGGGAACCTCGATTAATTCTTTGGCGATTTCCGATTTATAAATAGAAGAAATAGCATCAAGCAGATCACCATTTCCAGACGATGAATAAATTTGTTTTCCATCAGAAGTAAGTTTAACTTTTATCTTGGAATTTGAAAGAATCAACTTAGAGATTAGGGTCGAAATATGCCCCATTTCAACATAATTACTCTTTAAAAATTTCTTTCGAGCAGGAACGTTATAGAACAACTCTTTAACTGTTATCGAGGTGCCCTTGGGACCACCAACCTCTTCTTCTTTTTTTATCTTTCCACCCTCTATCTGTATAGACATGCCATGGCATGTCTCTCCCCCTTCTTCTCTCGCCCCCGACTGGATCTCAACTTTTGCCACAGAACAGATCGATGGCAACGCTTCACCACGAAAACCGAGAGTACCGATATTAAAAAGGTCATCATAAGAAGAAATTTTAGAGGTAGAGTGGCGCTCGACAGACAATTTAAGTTCCTCTTTGCTCATCCCCACCCCATTGTCAGAAACACGAATCAGTCTCTTACCAGCATTCTGAATTTCAATTGTAATGTGAGTGGCCTTAGCATCAATTGCATTTTCAACCAATTCTTTAACTACCGAGGCAGGGCGTTCAATTACCTCTCCAGCTGCAATCTTATTAATTAGATCCGAGGATAATACTTGAATTGGCATACAAACATTATACATGAAATTTTTAGTACAATTTAACGATATATCCCTATGAAGACAGAATTAATAAAATCCGCTGCAATGCAGAGACAAAACGTGCCATTGGTACACGCAGCAACTGGTAAAGCAATTACAGATATGAGTTGGACCCATCCAATCTGCTCCCCTCCAATTGACACTCAACCTCTTGGCTTTCACTCCTTGCTTCCTCTTATACAAAACTTAGTAACTGAAACAGCAGAGGCTGTTGGAAGTAATCCACAAGAGGTAGCAAAAAGAACAAGTCTTGGGCTAGAATTAGCATCAGAAATGACTCAGAATCCCGAAGAAGAGACAGAACAAACAAGACAATTATTAAAAAAGGCTTATTATATTGGAGGGGTTTTAGAATCTCTAGACAAGCTAGATTCAACATCGTTTACACAAGCAACTGAATCCCAATTAAGCAAAAAAATACTTATATATTTACTCCCCCAAATGACAGCAAGATTAACAGAATTATGTATATTAAGAAGATCGCACGCTAACCCAAATATTTCTCAAAAGCTTGATGCTTTTGTTGCCAAATTATTAGAACTAATCCAAGAAATTTATTGCAATGGAACAGCAACAGAAAAAGAGGCAATTGCATACCAAGCAATTAGTATTTTAAAATCAGCAAACTGGGACAAGCAATACTTAACAGCTGAAATCGCAGTTAAAATTCTAACTAGAAAAACTGAATCAGCTCACATGCTAGCATCAGAACTTCAAAAACAATCTAGCACTGGTCAAATACTTCTTGCAACAATAAAAATGGGGAAATTGTTCAGAATCAGACAATTATTTATAGAAGTCACAAACTCTCTTTCAGAAAAAGACCTAATATCACTTACACATTGTCTTGGTCAATTCCCAAACGAAGGAACCACACAAACTGAATTCTTTGCAATAGAAACTGTACTAGCTAGATTAACTCAAATCAGTCTAGGAAAAACAAAAGAGGCGGCAAAGGCTAGAAAAATTGTAGATGCACATACTCACGTTGAATCAGTCTCTAACCAACCCATCAATTGGAGTCAGGTCAATTTAGCAACTGCCTTAAGGCTTGTTCCAATAGTAGAAAAAGCAAGAAAAGGAAAACACCTGCAAGCACACAAAGAACTAAGGCGCCTAACCTATTTGGCCTTAAAATGTGGCATTTCTTTATCTAAGTCTCCTCTCCATCTAATTTTAGAATATGAAAAAAAGAAAAAATATCCTCCCCTATATGATGGACTTAAAAGAAGACTCCACGCCCCCCTTGGTGACTCCCAAATAGCTTACGCCTTAAGTGCTATCCCAACTAGCAAACATAGACCCTATCTACAAACAATTAAAAACATAACCGACAATCAAACTGCAATGAAAATAAGGATTAGAAACATGTTGCTTTATGGAAAACACACAGAACTTTTAGGCTTAAATATCGCCTTAAGGATTGTCATAAGCTATGGGGGGAACACCGAAGCAGCTCTATCACTATTAAAAGATATTGCTACAGGAAGAGAATTGCTCGGCGCGAACGAATACACAATGCTAACTGTCTTTCAAAGAAAAGAGACTTGGTTAATAAGTGAGTTAGAAAGAATGTAGTCTTTCTTTCAGCCTTTTCACAGAATTTTTAATACTCTTCGAATTAACAACCACCCTAATCACCGCCACCCTATCTACTCCAACATCTTTTATCTTTTGAATATTATTTAAGTTAATCCCCCCAATCGCAACAATTGGAACCATCATTCTTCTCCTTATCCTTGCTAGCTCCCCAACCCCTATACCCTTTTTACCTGGCTTACTCTCCGTCTCAAATATATTCCCAACCGCAATATAATCTACCCCATCCCTTTGGGCTTTCAATGCTTCGGCTAAATTATGGGTAGATACTCCGATTAACTTATCGGGACCTAAAATCTTTCTAGCCTTCTTTGGATTTCCATCTTTTTGACCAAGATGAACCCCATCAGCATCCACCTTTTTAGCCACATCAACCTTATCATTAACTATAAAAGCAACTCCAGCCTTCTTAGTGATTTTTCTTATTTTTTGAGCAAGTTTCAAATACTTTTTCTTTGAAGCAAATTTATCTCTTAGCTGAACTATTTTAATTCCACCAGCAATTGCTTCTTTAACCACTTTAATATGATCTCTCATAGGATCAGTTACTAAGTAAAGATTAAAATCGAGTTTTTCATTTTTTAATAAAACAGGGTCTAGTTCTGACTCCAGATCATATGACCTAAAACGCAGTTCTTTAAACTTTCGACCAAGTTGAGGATTTATTAATTTCGAAAACTCCTCAAGACAACGCAAACCCTCTTCTACTCGCTTAATATTAGATTTAAAAATAGAATAAATAGAGCTTCTTTTTGACTCCCCTTTTGGATAAGTTTTCCTACCAACGTCCCTTTTTGAGTCCCTCATCTTAGAAGCCCTCAATTTGATTGTGAAACTTTTCACAATCTGCCGCATCTTTTTTATTCTGAGTGAAGCCTTTTTATCATTTAAGATAAAACGACTAATTTCTTCAACAACGCGTAAACCTTCCATTGTTCTATTGGTGTTTACATCAATTATTCTTAATACTTTATCCATCACATAACCTTTTTTGTCCATTGAAGTGGATTAACCCTTACATTATTTACCGAAAGCCCCCAATGCAGATGGGGTCCTGATGAAATACCAGAATTACCAGTTTTGGCAATATACTCACCTTTTGGAACTACGTATCCAACCGGAACTAAAAATTCCGAAAGATGAAAATAGAGCGAATGTACCCCTTGCCCATGATCAATAATAATCGTTCCGCCAAAAGCCTTCAGCCTTTTAGCAAAAACCAATACCCCACGATTAACTGCCTTTACCTTTGTCCCAATTGCTGCCCTAAAATCAACCCCCCGATGACACCCACGTCTTTTTTTATTAATGTATTCACGCCTGCCAAACCCCATGGTAATAATTCCAGGAACTGGCTTAATGAATCTTCGCTCCCACGACTGCTCTGGCCTTTTCACTATTAAATACTTCTCAATCTCAGCCCATTCATCCGCAATGGTGCTACCAGTCAATAATTTTTTCTTGCTCGGTTTTAGTGTAAAATAGACTGTTGGAAATTTCTTAGAAACCAGCTTTATTTCTTTGTTAAAGGTTTCTATCTTTCCATCCTTCTTCTCTACTTTTATCTTAAGCGGATACCTTCCTGCTCTTCTCTCTGGCATACTCGGGAAAAGACCACGCCATTTTTGTCCGGTTCTAAAAAAGATGACCTTTCTGTTTAAAAAAGTGGCTGAGATACTTTTTATTTCTGGATTGTCTTTGATAATTACTTTAAAAACATCACCAGGATATGAACGGTCTATTGAAGCCGAAAAAGCTATGGCTGTAAAAACAATTAGAAAAAGGCTACTTAACGCAATTCTTTTCATCAGTAAATACTATTTGTGGCTTAAAAGATTGGGCCTCTTTTGGCGTCATTTGAGCATAGGTTAAAATAATAACACGATTTCCGATTTCGCCAAGCTTTGCTGCCGGACCACGCAACCCAATCTCCCCTTCTTTTCCCTCAATAACATATGTCTCAAAACGATTGCCGTTTTCAAAATTAAGCACCTGGACCTTTTCATAAACCAAAATACCTGAAGCCTTTAGTAACTTTGGACAGATGGCAATACTGCCAATATACTCGTATTCTGTTGAGGTAATATAAGCCATATGGATTTTTGACTTCAATAAAGTGAGTAGCATATTATTAATTATAACACGATCAGAGGAGCTCGGTTTGCGGATTCATCTTTGTTCCGGGCGGAACAGAGACAGATGCCCCAATATGACAACGATTCGCTACTACAGAAGAAGAGACAGTTGCCCCTTTTCCAAGATAACACCAAGAACCGACGATACTCTTTTTAATCTCTACTTCCGATAAAATGATAGAATCAGACCAAATTACGCTCTTTTCTATTTTTGAGTTTTTAGAAATAACAGTTCTATCCCCAACAACTACATTTTTAAGACGTACCCCATCCTCAACAACACATCTGTCACCTAAGATCACCGAACCATCAAAATGAGCCGTCTTTGCAACTTTTGTATTCTTCCCACACCAAATATTTTTTGATATCTTTTTCCCCGGAATACCAACTCTAACTCTGCCATGCATAAGATCCATATTTGCCTTAATATACGCATCAAGTGTCCCAACATCAGACCAGAAATCAATCATCTTATATCCAAACAACCCTTTTTTCTTTTCTATTAACATTGGAAAGAGCTGTTTGCCAAAATCATAAAACTCGCCCTCTGGGATCATATCTAGTACTTCTGGCTCAAAAACATATATGCCTGCGTTGACAAGATTACTTAAGGCTTCTTCTTGCTTTGGTTTTTCTTGAAAGGCCTTAACACTATGATCATCATTTAATACAACTACTCCAAATTGTGTAACCTCTTCTACTGGAGCCAAAGCAATAGTAGCTATTGCCCCCTTTGATTTATGATAATCAACCATTTTGCGAAGATTAATATCGGTCAAGGCATCAGAAGACATGACTACAAAAGTATTATCAATATTTAAAATCTCTCTTCCCATACGTCTTACCCCACCAGCAGTCCCCATTAGATTTTCTTCATATGAATAGGATAGGGAAATTCCTAATTCTTCACCATCAAAGAAATAGTTCTCAATCTGCTCTGGATGATAATGTATGTTACAAACGACCTCTTTGATATTATGTTTCCTAATTAATTCCAAATTATGTTGCATGCAAGGCTTGTTAGCAATCGGCATCATCGGCTTTGGGACCGCCATTGTTAGGGGTTCGAGGCGGGTACCATAACCAGCTGCCATAACCATGGCACGTATAATATTGGATCGGGACTTTTTCTTCTTTTTAAAGATCATTCCTCAATTTTCCTGATGCGACGAGCATGCCGCTCTATTCCAGAAAATTCTGTATTAAGCCACACAGTGATGATTTCATGCGCTTTTTTAGGATCAAGTTTGCCACCGGCCAAAGTTAAAACATTGACGTTACCATGCTCCCTACTCTGCTTTGCAGTATAGACATCGTAACCTAGTGCAGCACGAACGCCCTTTACTTTATTGGCAACAATAGTTACTCCAACTCCAGAGCCACAGAGCAATATTCCTCGATCAGCCTCTCCCTTGGCTACTGCCTCAGCCGCTGGACGGGCATAATCTGGATAATCAACTGATTCCTTTGAATGAGTTCCAAAATCGGATACCTCATATCCTTTATCTTTAAGAAATTTTTTAATCTCCTCTTTCATAGGAAATCCGGCATGATCTGATGCTAAAGCTATTTTCATAATAAATCTCTCATCTCCTTTACCGCTTGCCGCATTCCAACAAATACAGCACGGGCAATAACACTAAATCCAATATTTAATTCTTCGATTCCTGGAATTTTTATTATCGGTCCAACGTTTTCATAATCTATACCATGTCCGGCATTGATCCGCAAGCCAATTAGACGAGCTTTTTGAACAGCGGTCCCTATTTTTCTAATTTCTAGTTCCTGTTTTCTATTTCCAAAACAATTTGCATAAGCTCCAGTATGAATTTCGATAAAACGGGCACCAAGAACAGCCGCCTCTTCTACCTGCTCTAAATCTGGATCAATAAACAAGCTCACATCAATTCCTTTGTCTTGTAATCTATCAATAATCTTCTTGACCCTTGACCTTTGACCCTTGACCCTTAAATCCAATCCACCTTCAGTTGTAACTTCCTGTCTCTTCTCAGGAACAAGTGTTACCATCTCAGGTTTGATTTTTAACGCAATCTTTAACATCTCATCAGTTGCAGCCATTTCTAGATCAAGACGAGTATTAAGTTCTCGAAGTCTTTTTACGTCTTTATCGTTAATATGTCGACGATCTTCACGCAAGTGACAAACTATTCCATCAGCCCCTCCAGCAATACATTCTTTAGCTGCGAGAATTGGATCTGGAAAGGCTTCAAGCCTTGCCTGGCGAAGAGTTGCTATATGGTCAACATTTATTCCTAATCTCATACTTATTTAAACCTTTTTATGGACTAAACAAACAGCCTGTGCGGAGATTCCCTGACCTTTTCCGGTAAAACCTAAACCTTCCTCAGTTTTGGCTTTTACATTTATCTGATCCGCTGAAATATTTAAGGCCTTGGCAATATTTTGTACCATCTGCGCAATAAAGGGAGCAAGCTTCGGAGCCTGACAGACAATGGTTGCATCAATATTGTTGATAGAATATTTTTTTTCTTCTACTAAAAGCTGGACCCTCTCAAGAAGAAATATGCTTGAAACATCTTTATATTGCGGATCGGTATCTGGAAAGTGATCCCCAATACTCCCCTCCCCCAATGCACCAATTATTGCATCAATTACTGCATGAATTAAGACATCTGCATCAGAATGACCAAGTAATCCTTTTGGAAATGGGATTTCAACCCCACCCAAAATCAATTTGCGCTCTTTTATCAACTTATGAACATCATATCCAATTCCTACTCGCATACTACCCTCACAAATTTTCTTTTTCCAACGTTAATAAGTGCCTCAGGAGCTAATTCAATAATCTCTTTATCATAGCCAATCTTATTGTCATTAATCCGGACTCCGCCCTGAGCAATTAAACGCCGAGCCTCCCCTTTTGAAGATGCCATTTCGGCAACAACCAAAAGATCAACAATTCCCATCTTTTTGTCTTTCACCTTAATTGTTGGAATATCTTGAGGCAATTTCTTCTCTTTAAAGACCGCTTCGAACTCACGCTCTGCTTCCATTGCCTTTTTCTCATTGTAAAACCGAGCAACCAACGTTTTTGCCAGAATTTTCTTAGCATCTTTTGGATGCATCTTCTTAACTTCCTCAACTGCCATATCGGTTAAAAGATGAATATAGCGCATCATTAAACGATCCGAAATTGACATGGTCTTTCCAAAAATCTCAGAAGGAGGATCGGTAACTCCAATATAATTATTTAGAGACTTGCTCATCTTTTGTGCACCATCTGTCCCTTCTAAGATTGGCATAGTTAAAATAACCTGTGGCTCTTGTCTAAATTCTCGCTGTAATTCTCTACCGACTAAAAGATTGAATTTCTGGTCGGTTCCTCCAACCTCAATATCGGCTTTTAGATGAACAGAATCATATCCCTGAATTAATGGATAAAGAAATTCATGCAGGGATATTGGCCTCTCCTTTTCATAGCGATTCATAAAATCATCTCGCTCAAGCATACGAGCAACGGTGTATTTTCCAGCAAGATTAATAACATCTTTTAATTTTAGGTTAGAAAGCCAGCAACTGTTATAAACAACCTCGGTTTTTTTAGGATCCAATATCTTAAAAATCTGTTTTTGATAGGTTTTGGCATTTTCTTTCACCTCAACTGGTGTTAAGACCGGTCTGGTTTCTGATTTGCCAGTCGGATCCCCAATCATCGCAGTAAAATCTCCAACCAAGAAGATAATCTGATGACCAAGATCTTGAAATTGTTTTAACTTCTGCAGAATAACCGTATGTCCAATATGAATATCTGGGGCCGATGGATCAGCCCCCCATTTTATTCTAAGTGGCTTGTTCTGTTTTAATTTACAGATAAGCTCTTCTTCTGGAATTAATTCAACTGCTCCTTCCTTTATAATGCGCAAATGCCTCTCTACATCTATTTGCATATAAACTCCTTTAGGGATTGTAAAATAATCTTATCCGGGACATCATCCCTAACTTTTACAGAGCCAATACCTTCTGGCAAAACCAATTTGAGCTTGCCCTTGCGCACTTTTTTATCGATCATCATTGCCTTAAGAATTCTTTGAGGAGTAAGTTTTTTAACGTAGGTTGGCAATCCTAAATTTCTATTTATATTCCAAATTCTTTCAAGATCATTGGGATCAAGCATTCCCATTTTAAATGCAATAACACCTGCCGCAACCATTCCAATTGCAACCGCCTCACCATGAGCAATCTTTTTATATTTCAAAAGAGATTCAATCGCATGACCAACTGTATGTCCAAAATTTAGAATCATGCGTACTCCCTTAAGTTCCTTTTCATCAGCTTGCACTACATCGGCCTTAATCGCTGCACATTCAAAAATAACCTCCTGCCATAAAGCTGGTGTTAACTTTTTGTTGTTTTCAAAAAGATCAAAAACTCGAGAGCTTCTAATAACACCGTACTTTATAATTTCAGCAAGTCCGTTCCTAATCTCCTTTTTGGGCAGGGTCTTTAAAGTATCAACATCAATATAAACAAGTTTTGGCTGATAAAAAGTACCAATCATATTCTTACACTTTGGATGATCTACCCCGGTCTTTCCACCAATTGAAGCATCTACTTGAGCAAGGAGCGTTGTCGGAACTTGTATAAAGTTAACTCCACGCATGTAGGTTGAAGCCACAAAACCAGCCAAATCTCCAATCACCCCACCACCTAGTGCAATAATTGTTGCATCTCGAGAAATTTTCCATGAAGCCAGTTTATTCCAAATCTTTTCAGCAGAAGAAAGAGTTTTGTATCTCTCTCCTCTAGGAATAATGATTTTTCTTGCCCCTTGGCACTTGACCCTTGACCCATAAAGTTTATTAACCAATGGATCGGTAATAATTACAACCTGTTTTCCATCTACATATTGAGCAAGCTTTCCCAATATTCCACGATCAATTATAATATCGTAACTTCTATCTTTTAAACCGACTTTTATTCTTTCGCCCATCTTATTATCTCCTCAACTGCTTGATCTAGTGATAAAGTCGACGTATCTACTTTATAGTCACAAACAGAATGATAAATAGTCCTTCGATCTTCCAAAAGATTTCTTATTTTAATTTCCTTGTCTCCCTCAATTAAGGGGCGATCTTGCGCGTGCTTGAGACGATCAATAATTACCTCTGGTTCCGACCAGAGCAGGACTACTGATCCCAACTTCTTGAGCATTGTAACATTTTCATCACGCAAAATCATTCCGCCGCCGGTTGATATTACAAAGCCATCATAGTCTTTAAGGGTTTCAATAATATTGGTCTCTAAATCACGGAAATATGCTTCACCCTTTTTGGCAAAAATATCTGAAATCTTAGTCTTTTGTGTTTTTTCTATTAGAGTATCGGTATCAAGAAAGCTCATGGACAGGCGTTCTGCCAAACGCCGCCCAATGTCTGACTTTCCAGTCCCCATAAATCCAATTAATACAATATTCATAACTTAATACGTCCCCGAGAGGATTTGAACCTCCGGCCTACGGTTTAGGAAACCGCCGCTCTATCCAGCTGAGCTACGGGGACATGTCCTTTATAAAATTTTTAACCGCTTTTTTTATACTCAATCCCAAATCGACATATTTCTTCACAAACTTGGGAGGATTAGGATACAAGCCTAACATATCGGCAGTAACTAATACCTGCCCATCACATTTTTTACCTGAACCAATACCAATGCTTGGTATTTTTAGACTCTTGGTAATTTCTTTTGCTAATTTTTCCGGAACCATTTCCAACACAATCGCAAAACAACCTGCTTTTTCTAATTTCCTAGCATCCTGTACCAACTTGACCCTTGACCCTTGGTACTTGTACCCTGATTGATTCACCGACTGCGGCGTAAATCCCAAATGCCCCATAACCGGAATTCCAGCCTTTACAATTGATTTAATCTCGTCTAAATACTCAGCAGTTTCAAGCTTAACGGCATTTGCCCCAGCCTTAACTAAATCAATTGCAGACGATAGAGCAGTTTTCTTTCCTTGTTGAAAAGTCCCAAAAGGCATATCAGCAACAACCATTGCATTGCGTACTCCACGCGAAACGGCCTGAGTATGGATAATCATTTCGGTTAATGTAGTTGGAATTGTGTTTCTATGCCCAAGCCCTACATTGCCCAAAGAATCACCAACCAAAACAATATCAACACCGGATTCATCAAGAATTTTGGCAAAAAGATAATCGTAGGCCGTTAACATTGAAATCCGACCTTTTGCTTTGAGAGATTTAATGCTTATTGCGTTTTTGGGCTTTTTCTTTTGTGTCTTTTCCATGGAAGATGAAAGTCAATTTTTTGTTCGCGATGTAGAGAGAATAATTTTTCCTCAAGCATCTCTTTTGTTAAGAAACGGGTTAAATACCCGTTTTCAGCCATTGAAATCGTTCCAGTAGTTTCTGAAACAACAATTATAATTGCATCAGATACTTCAGACAATCCAACTGAGGCACGATGACGGGTTCCAAGCCTTTTATCCAAAAGACGAGACTCGGATAATGGAAGCAAACAACTGGCACCCAAGACACGATCTGCTTGAATAATTACTGCTCCATCATGTAAAGGAGACTTTGTTTGAAAAATAGAAAATAAAAGTTCGGCAGAAATCAGAGAGTCTAGGCGGATTCCAGATTCGAGATATTCATTTAACCCTGTATTTCTCTCCAAAACAATTAATGCTCCAGTCTTGTCTTCTGACAACTGCTCAACCGCTCGAACTAATGCACGGACAAAAAATGATCCGGCTGGAGCATGAACACCAAAAACCAAACCCTTAAACAATCGGCCACGACCCAGTCTCTCAAGTGTTCTACGAAGTTCTGGCTGGAACAAAATTATTACCATAATCAAAAGAACTGCTGCAAACTTATCAAACAACCAGTTGATAGTATAAAGCCCGATCATACGAGCCCCAATATAAAGGACCAAAATTATAACAATTCCACGTAATAGAGTTTGGGCTCTAGTTCCACGAAGCCAAAGTAGAACGTAATATAGCAAGACAGAGACAATGGCCATATCCACAACATCCAAAAATCTTATTGTTATTTCACCAATTACCATTAAATTACATCCTGAGAAACGAGATCTTCATAAGTCTCTCGTTTCAATATTAAATTTGCTTTGCCATTGTTTACCAGAACCATCGCCGGACGAGGAACCCTATTATAATTTGAAGCCATAGAATGCCCGTAAGCCCCGGTACACATTACAGCCAGTATATCACCTTCAGAAATTTCTGGAAGTGAACATTCTTTGATTAAAATATCGCCAGATTCACAGAAACGACCTGCAACACGGTATGGCTGTAGAGACTTGCCATGGCAAGTCTCTACAGCCTTGTTTACAATTATCGCATCATATTTTGCGTCATACAAAATCGGTCTTGGATTATCAGACATTCCACCATCAATCATTACATACTTTCTTATTCCAGGAATATCTTTTACATATCCAATTGTGTATAACGTAATTCCGGCTGGAGAGATGATTGATCTGCCCGGCTCAAAGATAATCTTTGGTGAAGCTATATTTAGCTCTTTGGCTTTTTCGCGAACACGATCTATAACCTTTTCCAATAATTTGGAAACAGCCTCCGGCTTTTCGTTGATATAGGTAACTCCCCATCCACCACCAAAATCCAACTCTTTTGCTTCTAGGCCAGTAGCATCTTTAATCTGTTTGGCGTAATCAAAAAGAACATCCGCTTCAGTTACAAATGGATCGATATCTAAAATCTGAGAACCGATATGAGTATGTAATCCAACAAAATTTATATGTTTAGACTTTGCAACAAATTTTGCGGCGGGAAGAACTTTGTCTTTTTGAATCCCAAATTTAGAATCAATCTTTCCAGTTTGGATAAATTCGTGAGTATGGGCTTCTATCCCTGGATTTATACGAAATAAAACATTTACACTTTTATTAAGTTTATTAGTAACCTGATCAAGATCTCTTAATTCCTTAATACTATCTGCAACAATATTAACACCAGAAGAGACCGCTTCTTCTAATTCTTTTACCGGTTTATTATTACCGTGGAGATAGACTTTGGACATATCAGCATTAGCCTTTTTCGCAGTATAAAGCTCGCCACCAGACGAAACATCAAGCCCCATCCCCTCTCCACCAACCAACTTCAAAATAGAAATATTACAAAGCGCCTTACTAGCGTATATAACTAACGAATTAGGATACTTTGACTTTAGGGTTGAAACATACTGCCGACAATTATGTCGGAGGGTCATTTCGTCAATAACATAAAGAGGGGTTCCAAATTTATTGGCTAAGTCGACACAGTCTACTCCACCAACTTCAAAATGGCCCTTATCGTTTACTTTTGCTGTTAACGGCTTATTGCTCATTACTCTTTACTAATTACTCCTTAATTAATTTATACTCCATCGAATCAACCAGTGCCTGCCAACTTGCCTCAATTACGTTAGTTGAAACACCGACTGTTCCCCATGAGCCTTGCTCATCCGCAGACTCAATAATAACACGAACTTTTGCCGCTGTTCCAGCCTGAGAATCGAGCACTCGAACTTTATAATCTGTAAGTTTAACCTGTTCTATTTCTGGGAAATGTTTTTCTAAAATACCTCTTAGGGCATCATCTAAGGCATTAACCGGACCATCACCCTCTCCGGTTGATTCCACAATTTGTCCTTTTACTTTCAACTTAATTCTGGCTTCAACAAAAGTTGGTTCTGATCCTGATTTTGTATTTTGTATTTGATAATCAACCAATTCAAAATGAGGCTTTGCTCTTTTAATAGTTTTCTTGACCAATAATTCAAATGAAGCCTCACCTTCTTCAAACTGGTATCCTTGGTGTTCTAAGTTTTTCAAAATCCTAATTAATTCTTTTGTTTCGGGAGTATCTTTCTTAATATCTACTCCATAATCTTTTGCTTTATAGATTAGATTAGAAATACCAGATAGTTCGGAAACTGTTACCCTTCTTTCATTTCCAACCAATTCAGGCTTTATATGTTCGTATGTTTCTGAATTCTTTAGAACTGCCGAAACATGAATCCCACCTTTATGAGAAAAAGCAGAACGGCCCACAAAAGGATGATTAGCCGCTTGTGAAAAATTAGCAATTTCAGCGATATGATGAGAAAGTTCAGTGAGTTTTTTTAGAGAAGCAGAACTAACCCACTTTTTATTCATCTTTAGTTGAAGATTTGGAATTATTGAAGTTAGATCCGCATTGCCGCAACGTTCTCCATAGCCATTAATTGTTCCTTGAACATGAACTGCGCCAGATTCAACAGCAATAATAGAATTTGCAACACCACATCCAGAATCGTTATGTGCATGTATCCCTAATGGGACACGAATTTTGGGTTTAATCTCCCTAATTATTTCTCCAATTTCATTTGGGATAGTCCCACCGTTAGTGTCACATAGAACTAAATATTTTGCTCCACCTTTTTCTGCAGCCCTCAAACATTTAACGGCATATTCGGGATTGGCCTTATATCCATCAAAAAAATGTTCGGCGTCAAATATAACTTCTAGTTTTTTAGATTTTAAATAGGCTAGAGTATCTTCAATAATTTCCAAATTCTTATCTAAACTAATCTTAAGGGCCTCTTTTACATGAAAATCCCAACATTTGCCAAAGATAGCGGCAACTTTAACTTTTGACTCTAGAATTGCCTTGATCGATGGGTCATCTGCTACTTTTAACTTTGCACGACGAGTTGATCCAAAAGCGGTTAATTTTGAGTTTTTTAGTTTGACTTTTTGAGCTTTCTTGAAAAATTCGATATCTTTTGGATTAGAGCCAGGCCAGCCCCCTTCTATATAATGAACACCAAAATCATCGAGCAAACGAAGGATTTTTAGCTTATCTTCTACTGTAAAAGAGATGCCTTCTGTTTGTGCTCCGTCACGCAGGGTTGTATCAAAAAGGGTAATGGTCATGTAGAAATTATATCACAAATCTCTTTTATAACCCAATCAGGGGTTGAGGCACCAGCAGTTATACCAATTTTGTCTTTTCCAGTAATAAATTCTGGTTTTAATTCGTCTTTTGTTTGTATCTGATAAGTAGGTGTTTTAGTTTCTGAACACAATTCAGTTAAACGTTTTGTGTTAGCGCTCATCTTGTCTCCAATCACCAGTACAACATCAACTTTTCGCGCAAGTTCTATAGCAGCTTTCTGTCTCTTTTGGGTCGCACCACAAATTGTCTTATGAACTATTAAATCTTTAACTTTTGATTGGAGTATTTGAACAATATTATTAAAATTCTCGTCAGATTGGGTAGTTTGTGCCACTACTCCAACTTTTTCTTTAAGTTGAATTCTATCAAGCTCTTCTGCGGTTGAAATAACGATCCCCTTCCCCTCAGACCATCCCCGAATACCCTTTACTTCTGGGTGATTTTTATCTCCTACAATGATAAGTTGAAAGCCTTTTTTAATTACCTCTTTTGCCAATTTTTGCGCACGCTTTACCCACGAACAAGTCGTATCAATTATTTTTAAGTTCTTCTTCTTTGCAGCACTATAAATAGCTGGTGATACTCCGTGTGCAGAAATTAGTAGTGTCTCTCCATCTTTAATACTCTCAACATCCTTAATAACCTTAATCCCCTGTTGTTCTAGTTTTTCAACCACCTGCTTATTGTGAACAAGATTACCAAGCATATATATGTTGGAATACTTCTTTGCTTGTTCAAAAGCAGCCGAAACCCCCTCACAAAAACCAGCTGTCTCTGCTACAAATATTTGCATAGCAATTTTATTTTAACATACTAAATCCAATATAGCTGAAATTTTCTATTTTTTTGATCGATAAGTATATAGGAGGAAAAAGCAATGACAATAATAAGAGGAAATCAACCGATAACACAATTATGGAGAAACAGCGCACGTGTTAATCTTAGAAAAAGCGGAAACTTAGAAAGAAATATAGCAGCTGCTAGTCAAAGAAAAGTAATGAGAGAATGTTTAGACTTACCCACTATCTCCACTCCGATGGTAGAACTAGAAATTGGAGAAATTTTGCAAAAGGCAGCACCAAGCGACAGTGAAGTAAGAAGCATGTTAAACAGAACCAAAAAGATCTATCGAGGAGTGACGGGGCTCACTTTGTCATTTGATAATAATCTATTAGCAAACATACAAGTAATGCTAAGGATGCCCCAAAAAATTATGGATAAGAGTTTTTCCCACAGAGACCAAATAGACAAATTGAGAGAAAAAGCAGAAAAAATTCAAGACTACATCCATATACTGGTACTTAGACAGCGACTAGACGAAGGTGGAGAATATTTAAAGACTAAAGTCCCGGTTAGAAAAGTAGGCCTCTTAAGGGCTTCTTATTTGACCCAACGCCACGCTAGAGAAATATTTGGAAGGGATGAATTGAGGGTCGCCTTAAGTCTAGGGCGTGGCAATGAATCCAGTGGCACAGTAGGCATCGACACATTTATACATCACTCCGAACCAGGTGTTGCAAAAGCCCTTGAAAAAAGGCTTGATGCTCAGACTTAACCAATTACAATATTAACCATCTTCTTTGGAATGTAGATAATTTTGCGGATTTGTTTGCCTGTAGTAAATTTCTGAACCTTTTCTGACTTTTGCGCTAATTCTTTGATTTGATCCTCTTTAGCATCAGCCGAAACAGTAATAGCATCTCTTCTCTTTCCGTTTACAGAAACTGGAATCTCAATCTCTGACTCAACAATCATCTTTGGATCAAACTTCGGCCATTGCTGTTTATGAATTGAATCTTTGTGGCCAAGCTCCTTCCATAGTTCTTCTGTTGTAAAAGGTGCATAGGGGGAAAGCAGGATAAGAAAAGTGTCTAGGGTCAAGGGGCAAGGGTCAAGTTTTGCACTATTAATAGTATTGAGTAATTCCATCATCTTAGCAATCGCAGTATTAAACGAAAATCTTTCTATGTCCTCTGTAACGGCCTTAATTGTTTGATGTAATTTTTTGGATATTTGAATTTTAGATTTAGAATTTGTTTCGGATTTCGGATTTCGTGCTTCGGATTTCTCTGAAACGAGTCTTCTAACGCGGTTAAGGAATCTATATACTCCTTCAACTCCCTTATCCGACCATTCCAGTTCGCGCTCAGGAGGAGCTGCAAATAAAATAAATAAACGAGCACTATCTGCTCCATACTTTTTAATAATATCGTTTGGATCAACAACATTCCCCTTCGACTTTGACATCTTAGCCCCATCTTTTATAACCATTCCTTGAGTAAAAAGGTTAGTAAAAGGCTCGTCACTTGAAACTAAACCAAGATCGTAAACAACTTTAGTAAAAAAACGAGAATACAACAAATGCAAAATAGCATGTTCAACGCCACCAATATATTGATCAACCGGCATATACTTATCAACTTTATCTTTTGCGAAAGCTTGTTTAGAATTTTTTGGGTCACAATAGCGAAGGTAATACCAGGACGAACAAATAAAGGTATCCATAGTATCGGTCTCTCTCTTGGCAGAACCACCACACTTTGGACATTTAGCATCACTAAAAGATTTTGAAGATGCTAACGGAGACGTCCCCTCGCCAGTAAATTTAATATCTCGCGGAAGCTTAACCGGTAAATCTTTGTCGGCAACAGGAACTGTCCCGCATTTATCGCAATACACAATTGGAATAGGAGCTCCCCAATATCTTTGGCGAGAAATCAACCAATCACGCAGCCTAAAATTAGTCTTCCACTCCCCCACTCCTTTTTCCACCAACCAGTCGCCAATCTTTTTCGACCCTTCGGAACTTGGCAAGCCATCAAACTGCGCCGAGTTAACCATTGTGCCTTCGTCAACATAAGCCTGTTCGCTGTTCCCGCCTTTTATAACTGTTTTAACTGGTAATTTATTTTGCGTAGCAAACTCGAAGTCCCGCTGATCATGTGCTGGAACTGCCATTACCGCACCAGTTCCATATTCCATTAATACATAATCTGATACCCAAATCGGAATCTTCTCATTATTTGCAGGATTAATTGCATAGGCACCGGTAAAAACACCATCCTTAGCTATTTTTTCTTCTCTCTCGCTCAAAGTCTCATGCTTTACTTTTTCTTGATACTCTTTTACCATCTTTTCTTGCTCAGTCCCTTTGGACAACTCTCGAACCATTGGATGCTCCGGCGCCAAAGTCATGTAGGTTACTCCAAACAAAGTATCTGGACGGGTCGTGTAAATAGAAAGTTGTGAGTCGTTAGTTGTCAGTTGGAAGTTAATTCGCACTCCCTTCGATTTCCCTATCCAATTCCTCTGCATTGTTTTAACATTCTCCGGCCAGCCAGATAGCTTATCTATATCCTTTAAAAGCCGATTGGCATAATCGGTAATCTTTAAAAACCACTGCTCAAGTTTCTTCTTTTCAACCAAAGAATCACAACGCCAGCACTTTCCTTCTTTGACCTGTTCATTGGCCAAAACAGTGGCACACCTTGGACAAAAATTTACTGAGGCAGCCTTTTTATAAGCTAAACCTTTCTTATAAAACTGAAGGAAGAGCCATTGAGTCCATTTATAATAATCTTCTTTACAAGTTGTAACCTCTCGGTCCCAATCGTAGGAAATACCAAGTGATTTAATCTGTTTGGTCATATCTTCAATACACTTTTGTGTCCACTCTGCCGGATGGGTTTTGTGTTTAATTGCAGCATTCTCTGCCGGAAGACCAAAAGCATCCCAACCAATTGGGTAGATTACCTCAAACCCCTGCATTCTCTTGTAACGAGCGAGGACATCACCAATAGCATAGTTTCGAACATGCCCCATGTGAAGATTTCCAGAGGGGTACGGGAACATTACTAAGTCATAATACTTTTTCATCTTCTGCGGCCGGGTTTGCGAGGAGTCTTTCTCATATCTCCTGATTCATTCGAATCTTTGTCTCCACGTACAAATTTGTCTTCTGCCTTAGTTTTAGTTTTTTCCTTTTCCTTCTTTTTTACTTGTGCTTTTCCGATTTTTTCAAAGACAATCTTATTATCTTTAATTTTTGCTCCGACCTTGTCCCCCGAGCCAAACTTAGTTGCAATAATATCATTTGATAAAGGGTTTTCTATCAAGCGTTGAACCGCACGCCGAAGTGGACGTGCTCCAAACTTCGGATCATATCCTTCTTTAACTACTTTCTCATAAACCTGATCAGATATCTCAAGCTGCATCTCTTGATTCTCAACATTTTTTTGTACATCAGAAAGCATGATCTTGGCAATCTTCTTTAAATCTTCATCAGTTAATTCGTGAAACACAATAATTTCATCAATCCTGTTTAAAAACTCCGGACGAAAACCCCTCTTCATCTCGTCCATTACTGTCTGCTTCATCGTCTCATAGGTGTGTTCACGATTTTCAGAAGACATAAAACCAATCGGCCCCTGCGAAATAATCATCTTTTGCCCAATATTGGAAGTCATAACGATTACACAGTTTTTAAAATCAACCGTGCGCCCTTTTGAATCTGTGACCCTACCATCTTCTAACACTTGCAAAAGAACATTGAATACATCCGGATGGGCTTTTTCAATTTCATCAAAAAGAATTACAGAATATGGTTTACGACGTACTGCTTCGGTTAACTTTCCACCCTCTTCATAACCGACATATCCAGGAGGTGCTCCAATTAAACGAGAGACAGAGTGTTTTTCCATAAACTCTGACATATCAATTCTAATCATTGCGTCCATCGTTCCAAACATAAATTCGGCCAAGCGCCTGGCAACTTCTGTTTTTCCAACACCAGTTGGCCCGGCAAAAACAAACGATCCAATTGGGCGCTGCGGTGGTTTGAGCCCGGCTCTGCCTCTCCTAATTGCTTGAGAAATAGCAACCAAGGCCTCTTCTTGACCAATAACCCGCTCTTTTAATTTCTCTTCCATATTGGTAAGCTTTTCTGATTCTGCTTTTGAAAGCTTAACAACCGGAATGCCAGTCCAGTCAGAGACAACCTCGGCTACATCCTCTTCTGTTAGAACAAGCGATTGGTCGTGATGGCTCTTCCATTTTTTCTCAAGATCTTTTACCTTCTTATCAACTGCATTAATTCTGTCACGCAGGGTCGCTGCCTTTTCGTATTTTTGGGTGCTTAACGCTTCTGCTTTTTCTTTCCTAACTTCTTCCAATTCTTTGCGAGCTTGCTTAAGTTCTGTCGATGTATCTACTTTCTTCAAACGAACTTTAGCAGAGGCCTCATCCATTACATCAATTGCCTTATCGGGCAAGAAACGATCAGAAATATATCTGTCAGAAAGAGAGACCGCAGCCTCTATTGCTGCGTCTGGAATTTTTATTCGATGAAATTCTTCATATTTTCCACGAATACCCTCTAATATATCAACCGCAAACTCAACTGTCGGTTCATTAACCATAACCGGTTGAAAACGACGTTCAAGCGCCGCGTCTTTTTCAATATTTTTACGATATTCATCTACTGTAGTTGCACCGACAACCTGTAACTCTCCTCGAGCTAGCGGAGGCTTTAGCATATTAGCAGCATCAATCGCACCTTCAGCGCCTCCAGCTCCAACTAAAGTATGTAATTCATCTATAAAGAGAATAATCTGGCGTTTCTTTGCCAAAATTTCATCAACCAACTTCTTAACCCGGGCTTCAAATTCACCACGATATTTAGTTCCAGCAACCATACCACCAAGATCTAGGGCAATGATTTTTTTATCTTTTAATACATCCGGAACTTCTCCGGCAATTATACGATTAGCCAAACCTTCAACGATTGCGGTTTTACCAACACCAGGATCTCCCATTAAAACCGGATTGTTTTTTGTTCGTCTTGAGAGAATCCTAATTACTCGCTCAATCTCTTTTTCACGATTTACAACTGGATCCAGTCTTCCCTGTCTGGAATCTTCGGTTAAATCTCTTCCGTAGGTCGACAAAGCTTGTTTGCGCGCTGGGGCCTTGGTTCCAATACCGCCCATTTGACCAAATGGCATTCCACCAAAAAATCCACTCTGTGGCCCCATATCTTCACCTTCACCAAAACCACCAACTTCTTCCGGAGAACTTTCATCGAACGAATCAGGTCCAAGCATACCTTTTACATCTCCTTCTTGAAGCTGATGAATTAATTCATTCACAACCTTATCAAAGTTGAGTTTTCTCTTTTGCAATGCCTGGGCCGCAATTGAATTTCCCTCTCTTATTAATCCAAGCAAAATATGTTCTGCCTCAACCATCGGAGCTCCTAATTCTTTTGCAATATTATAAGACAGCTCAAGAACCTTTTTAGCACGAGGAGAGAGAGTAATTTCAGCTGAGGCTTTCTCCCCTCTACCAATTAGGGATTCAATTTCTGAAAAAATATCAACCAAGTCTACCTTTAGGGCTTCTAAGGTCTTATAGGCAATGCCCTCTTCTTTTATTAAACCAAGTATTAAGTGCTCTGGGGTTAGATGGTCATGAAAAAGACGAGTTGCTTCTTCCTTTGCCAAGTGAATAACCTTTTGAGAAGAGTCGCCAAAATAATCATAAATTCTATCTGCTGGACGTCGTTTAAACATTGATGCAAAAATATCGGGAATTTCAAAAAAGCCTGGAAAACCAAATTCTTCCGGCATAAAGCCAAACTTCTCTGCACATTCGGTACAAAGATGTTTGACCAACTTCTTATTATTAACTACTTTTGTAACATGAACTGTTGCAGGATTAACATGACAGCTCTCACACATCATTACCATCTAGCTAGAATCCTCCCTGCCTGCCGGCCGGCAGGCTTCAAACATATTTGAAACTATAATTATAGTAGTTTTATAGAACATCCACAAGAGTATTCTTTACAAATAATAGCAAACTGTTATAATATCAGAATTATGATAATAACATTACAACTTATATTGTTCATATCCGGTATTGTAAGTCTTCTTTCCGGGATTTTTATGATTCTCTTCCTTCAAGGCTTTATCGATTTTAACCAAAGAATAAGCAACAAATATTTTATCCCTTCCCAAAAGCCAAATAGAAAAGAAATATCCATTATTCAAGATCTTATTACTTCAAACGGTAAAGTTACAGGCATCCTATTAATCACCCTGGGATGTTATTTCATTTATAGCCTAAGCCAATTACTATTTGTCTGATTTATACCTTATTTTTCTGATATAATCTAGATTATGGATTCAATTATCGCTGTTTTTAAATTTATCATGCTTTTTTCTGGTTGTTTAAGTCTCTTTCTTGGGGTTACAATGTTCTTTTTTATTAAAAGTTTTCCCCAATTTGAAAAAACGCTTGAAAAAATGCATTTGCTACACCATTCTGTCCCTTATGCCAAAACTCGTAATTTTATTTACAGCCTCTTCTTCTCGCATCGTTTTATTACATCAACTATATTGATACTCTTGGGTGTATTTCTTTTGGCAAGCTTCGCAAAAGTAGCTGGAAATTAGAGACCGACTCTGATTACATTATCCACTCTTTGAACAACTGATAGCTTTTTGATTTTAGAGAGCGCACGTTTAAAGTTGCCTTCGATCACATTGTGGAGAATAATTATTAAAGGAACATATTTGCCTCTGGTCTCTTTTTGAAAAACGGTCTGGATACTTACCTTCTCTTTACCAAAAACATCAGAAATTTTTGCCAAAACGCCGACTGTGTCAGGAACGGTTAAATGAACATAATATCTGCTCTTAATTTTTGCAATATCTTTAATTTTTGCCCGTGTTAGAACCTTACTCGGAGCCTCTCTTTTTTGAGTTAAAATAATATCGTTTACCACAGCTGAGGAAGTAGGTGCACCTCCCGCTCCCTGTCCATAAAACATTAGATCTCCTACCGCATCCCCCTTAATATACATAGCATTCATCGGTCCAGATACGGAAGCCAGGGCATGTTCTTTTGGAAGCATGGTTGGATAAACATGGACCTCAAGTTTTCCCTCATTCTGTTTTGCAACTGCCAAAAGCTTGATAGCGTATCCAATCCCACTAGCATAAGAAATATCATCCTGAGTTATTTTTGTAATCCCTTCAAAGTAAACGTCATCAAAATCAACATGAACACCAAAAGCCATTAAAGCTAAAAGAACTGCCTTATAGGCTGCATCATATCCTTCTACATCATTTTTAGGATTAGGCTCTGCATATCCCAAATCCTGTGCTTTCTTGAGCGCTTCCGAAAATTCAATCTTTTTTTCTGTCATAGAAGAGAGAATATAATTAGTAGTACCATTTACAATCCCAGAAACCTCTGTAACATTATTTCCGTAAAGACTCTCTTTCAATGGCTGGAGAATAGGAATTCCGCCCCCCACTGCTGCTTCGTAAAACAAGCAAACCTTGTTTTCTCTAGCTGTTTTAAAAATTTCCTCAGCATGCAAAGCCATAACCTCTTTGTTTGAAGTCACAACGTGTTTTTTCTTTTTGAGTGCTTTTAAAATATATTGTAAGGCCGGCTTAGTTCCGCCAATTGCTTCAACAATTACGTCAATTGATGGGTCATTAATAACTTTTTCCGCCTGTTTCACCAAACGTGGGTGCTTTTTCTTTGATTTGGGATCAGCAATTTTTACAACCTTAAGTTCTAAGCCAGATTTTCTTGTAATAGTTTTACTGTTTTTTGAAATTAGTCCGACAACAGAAGAGCCGATGTTTCCAAAACCTAAAACCCCGATATTTACTCTTGATCTTCTTTTCATATAATCTCCCTAAATAAGATGAAATTTTCTTAAAAGATTGTAGATATCATTATATAGGTGTTAAACAATTTCTTCAAGGAAAAAATAAATAGTTATGAGTGCAAAAGTAAATTTAAGAATAAATATTCAATCATCAAGATACGACTCTTGGGTCGCACAAGGAAAACTCGTAGACAACTATATCGGACGAGTTGGTAAAGATGAAGCGTTAAGGGCTGGCCGCGAAACAAGAGAAGCAATAAAAATGGCACTACAGGAAAACACCGGGGATTTTGCAGATAAAACATTTGAAGAATTTGGCTTTAATTCAAAAGGAACCGTCGATGCAACCTTAAAAAGCATCCAAAGTGGAAACCGCCAAGTTGTTTGCCTTGTAACAATTCCTAAAGCAGGTATCAATTTTATTGCAAAAAGATCAACCCTGCCATCCACCTGGGCACAAAGGGGCAACTCTCATTTGGGCAGGATGGGGACATGGTGGAGGGGCCTCGATGATTGATGCTTCTTAAC
>CAYQVW010000010.1:0-62065 GCA_964421245.1 uncultured bacterium
GTAAGAACTTCGCCTTTTTAGGGTTTTACCGAAAATCATTTCGGTTTAAGTATATACAGAAATTATTAAAGACCTATATAAAATAGGCAAGGAGAAAAAAGATGGTAAGAGCAACAGATGGAGTTTATCTTTCAGCAGCACATTTCTATGGAGCAAGACCAACAGGATTACGCAGACGCAAACCAGTAAGACCTCCCGTTAACATGGATACAGATAATATTCCTTTTCAACCAATGTTTCCAAAAGGAGGAGGACGTTTTTCCGCTTTCAATCTACTTGCCGATGGATTAGTGATAAAAACAGACGATCCTTCTTTCACTCCAAAAGCAGCACTTCAAAGAGAAATTGACGCATTGAGAGCATTATCAAGCACTGTTGAACCACAAATTGTTTCTTTTGGAGAAGCCACCAGAATTCGTAAAGAACCACCTATAGGAATGGGATTAGGATTTGCTGGTGAAGAATTCGGTGGAGCTCAAATGACTGAGACCAACTTAAGCCTTGCTATTTTTCTTGAAGCTGCTAGAAGCTCTGATAAGCATGCAATCGGAGAGCCCTTAATCGATCTACCTGATAATGCAATTATTCCTGAAATGATTGAGGCTACTAGTAGGGACGGATTTCGGTTTGGTCGTACCTCAGATAAACACGCACCGGGAAGAACCGTTCCGTTAGGAAGACCTATTTTTCCTATGTCACTTGGAAAAATTAAAGTTGATAAAGACTAACTAATCTCTCTTAAAAACTTGGCAGCCTGCTCTGGAGGCATCGGATTAATATACAATCCAGAACCCCACTCAAACCCAGCCTGACTGGTTAAACGTGGAATAATTTCAATATGCCAATGAAAATCTTTTGCTAACGTTCCCCAATAATTTGGACGTCCAGCTCTTGGAGTCGGATTTGGCGCTGTATGAATCAAGTAATTATATGGTGCATTTTTTACGGTCTTATTCAATCTAGTTAAAACATCTTTTAGACAAACTGCCAACTGTTTTTGCTCTTGTTTTGAAATCTTCTTAAAAAATGCATGATGCTGCCGAGGAAATATCCAAATTTCAAAAGGAAAACGTGATGCAAAAGGAGTAAAGGCTACAAAATTCTCATCTTCGTAAACCAATCTATCTCCGGAACTCAATTCTTGCTTTATCAAATCACAAAAAACACAACGTTCTTTCTCTAAAAAATACTGGCGAGAGTGTTGCAGCTCTAGCTTTACATAACGTGGAGTAATTGGGGTTGCAATAATTTGCGAATGAGGATGAGATAAGGAAGCACCCGCACTCTTGCCCTGATTTTTAAAAAGCAGAACATAACGGAACCTGCGATCTTCTTCAAGTTCCGCAATCCTCTCTTTATAGGTCCAAATAATTTTTTCAATATGAGAGAGATCCATCTCTGATAAAACAATTTCGTGATTGGGATGTTCAACAATAACTTCATGAGCTCCAATTCCAGACATCATATCGTAGAGCCCCACACCAGAACGATTAACCTCACCTCTTGAAGTTAAAGCTGGAAATTTATTTGGAACAACCCGAACCTCCCACCCAGCAGAATCGCGTTTACTATCTTTATCCCTAATGGCTAAAACCTCGGGCGGGGTTTGAGATTCTTTTCCAACACAAAGAGGACACTTATCGGGATTACTCTTTGGCTCAGGAAGATTTTTTGAAAAATCGGTCGGACGTTTCCCTCTCTCTGTAGCTAAAATAATCCAACGCTCGGAAATGGGACATTTTCTAAGTTCAGGCATTTATCTCTCCTTATATTAACCTTCCAGTCTTAAAGAAATCCGGTTAGTCCAATGTGACTTCGGCAAAAGCCTTATTGTCCAAATTGGGATCAAAACCGAATTCTCATTTGGAAAGCGAACCAACATGCTCTTTTTTTCAAACACTAATGATACATTAAAACCAGAATCATCGTCAACCAACTTAACCTGATCTACATTATATGATACATCACAAGAATTGTCTTGAGATGGAAAGAGATGAAAGTCTGGACCAAACAAAATCTCAGTCTCTTGGTCAAAAAGACTGGTGATTTCATAATCAATATTTAAAATGCTTTGACCCTTGAGTAAGGAAATCTTTTTTAAAACTTTAATTGGAACAATAACCCCATCTTTATCAATCACCTGACCAGATCTAGAAAGAGAAACGGAAACCTCTTCTTTCTTTCTCTGAGGGAAAAAACTATATGTAGCATTCAAAAAATCGCCACACTCATGATAATCCTTCGACTGTAAGTGAGCGGCAGAAACACTCTTATCAAAAAAATGATCATTTAGGGAAAACTGGCCCAAAATATTTACACTTTTCGGCTTATAATCTATTTCAAAAATTGCTCCACCCTTATTTGGAACAAAATAGGCACTTAATTGATCATTAGACATTAAAACCTCGTCAGCTCCATCCTTATTAAAATCAGTTATTGCAACCTCGGTAGAATATTTACTTTCGTGTCTTATATTATCAATAATATTTTCTGACCTAATTAGTGATTTGTAGAGCGAACTTCTATTGCCCAAATAAGACTGGCCCCTATACAGCTCAACTTTGGCTTCTTCAAGCTTTTTGTTGTTTGATTTCTTGCTTGACTCAAGCTTCAAACTCACATGTAGCATCTTTTTATGTAAATAATCCAAATCAGATGATTGAACAAGCTGACTCCTAATGTTTGAAGCCTTTGGATAAACTTTAGTAGAAAACGAAACATCTTCTAAATAATCAGAGAATGTGGTGGTACGAACCAATGTCTGATTTGCTTCTAACCGTCTTAATAATTCTTCTAGCCACTGAATTCCCCTGTATTTTTCTCCCTCATCAAAAAGAGTAATAGTAGCCTTGTTCTTATTTGCCAAAACACGTTTAAAATATGAAAAGATTTCATCAACTGGATGCGATGGAGATATTTTTTTTAACGTTTCACAAATCAAAAAGAGCCTCGTGGTTATCCCCTCTTCTTCTGTTATAAAACTACCATTTTTCTCAAACTCGCCCTCAAACAATGAATCTGATATTGGTAAATACTCGATTTGGGCCTGATGTAGGATTTTTACTAAATGTTGTTCAAAAGCCTCCGCACACAACCACAAACCGCGGGGAGTTACCCCCAAATGTTTTTTTATAAAATCATTTTGTAGCTTTATTTGTCCGATCTTGTCGTGATCAGGAATTAACAGCAAAATCGGATTATAGTGTGGCCCAGATAAAACCTCAGCCTGCCTTCGTTGTACAAATCCTTTAAGCAAGCCGATAAACTCAGGGTGGTCTTTTAAAAACCAATCATAAAGCACCCCACTAAAATGAAAGGAAAATTTTATTTTGGGATGTTTTTTCATCAACTGAAAGAAAGGCAGGTAACAGCTTTGATAGGCATCTTCTAAAACTGACTCTTTTTCCCCTAGAGGCTGATCAAAGTGAAGACCAAAAAGAAAATCTATTTTGCTCATGGCTTTTTGGAATTATACGCTTTATTTGACTGAAAAACAATCGAAGACAGCTGGGGGTTCCTCATATTGTTCTAATGAACTAATTGCAAAATCCATCTTTAGTCCGTGAATAAACATCTCGATATTTTTTGATAACCCCTGGGCAACTAATTCGACCTTACCATTTGCTAAATTCTTCACCCAACCCTTGATACCAAAACTGCGCGCCATTTTCTCTGCAGTATAGCGGAAACCGACTCCCTGAACGGAACCTGAAAAGATATAATGAAGTTGCATGGCTTAATTATAGCGTATAATTACTTGTCTTTATTTTGGAAAATGTATTATTAAATTGACTCCAGTGTTATGAATAACTAGAATAATAATAAGGCGTATAGGCCTCAAACTCCGCCGCACAGGTATCAACCGATTTAAACTCCGGCATTATCTTATATTTTTCACGAAGTTTAAAAACATCCTCTTCCTTAATATTCCAAAACTTAGCTAACTGCAAATCAGAAAACCCCATAATCTTTGCCTCTTCAAGTATCCCTTTAGATATCTTTTTGCCTTTATGCCTTTTTAGTTTTTCTTCATATTCAATGATCTCTTTCATATTATCCAAAAACCAGCGATCAACTTTGGTCAACTCATAAACATCATCAATTGACATTCCGTTTTGTAGAGCATATTTAATATAAAAAATTCTTTGCGCTCCGGGGAAACGCAGAGCCTGCTCCAGCTGGTCTTGGGGTATGTCTTTAACAACATCTTCCAGCCCCATCACTTTAATTTCTAAAGAACGGAGCCCCTTTTGCAAAGATTCCTTAAATGTCCTTCCAATTGACATTGCCTCACCTACTGATTTCATTGATATACTAAGTAATGGATCGGCCCCCGGAAATTTTTCAAAAGTAAAACGGGGAATTTTTACCACACAATAATCAATGGTCGGCTCAAAACAGGCGGGGGTCTTCTTTGTAATATCATTTGGAATCTCATCCAGTGTATAGCCGACTGCTAACTTGGCAGCCATCTTTGCAATTGGAAAACCGGTTGCCTTTGAAGCCAATGCAGACGAACGGGAAACTCGTGGGTTCATCTCGATCACAACCATTCTTCCATCATCCGGGTTAACTGCAAACTGAATATTAGATCCACCGGTCTCAACTCCAATTTCTCGAATTACAGCAATCGATGCATCGCGCATTTTTTGATATTCTTTATCGCTCAAGGTTTGGGCCGGGGCAACTGTGATTGAATCACCAGTGTGGATTCCCATCGGGTCAAAATTCTCAATTGAACATATTATTACAACATTGTCAGCCAAATCTCTCATTACTTCCATTTCATATTCTTTCCAGCCAATTACTGATTCCTCAATTAAAATTTCAGAAATCGGACTCACCTCAATTCCGCGATTAGCAATCACCTTAAATTCATCCATATTATAAGCAATCCCGCCACCAGATCCACCCATAGTAAACCCTGAACGAATGATTGCAGGAAATCCAATTTTTTCAACAACCTTTAGTGCTTCTTTATAGCTTCTGGCCTCCCCACTCCTTGGAAGATCAAGCCCAATCTTTTGCATTGCTTCTTTAAAAAGTTCTCGGTCTTCCGCTTTTTTTATAACATCCCCCCTTGCTCCGATCATCTTTACGTTATGTTTTTTGAAAACTCCCCGCTCCCACAAAGTCACTGCACAATTTAGCGCAGTCTGACCACCCAAAGTAGGAAGCACTGCATCCGGTTTTTCAAGCTCAATAATTTTTTCAACAAAATTAGGATCAATCGGCTCAACATAGGTCCGGTCAGCAACTTTGGGATCAGTCATAATAGTTGCAGGGTTACTGTTAACTAAAATAATTTTATAGCCTTCTGCTTTCAGAGCCTTACAAGCCTGAACACCAGAATAATCAAACTCACAAGCCTGGCCAATTACAATCGGCCCGGAACCGATAATTAAAATTGATTTTATGTCATTTCTTTTTGGCACTGACTATGTCTCCTAAAAATTTATCGAATAAATATTTTGAATCATGCGGTCCGGCAGAAGCCTCAGGATGATACTGCACAGAAAAAACCGGGTGCTTCTTATGTCGCAACCCTTCTAATGTTTGATCATTCAAATTTATATGGGTTAGCGTTACTTTTTTTGGATTCAAACTCTTCATATCAACACAGAACCCGTGATTTTGAGAAGTAATTTCAATCTTTCTGGTTTTTAAATCCATTACCGGATGATTTGCTCCTCGATGGCCAAATTTTAATTTATAAGTTTTTCCACCCAAGGCTAGACCCAGCATCTGATGGCCAAGACAAATCCCAAAAATTGGAACTTCTCCGATTAATTCTTTGACTGTCTCAATTACATAAGTAACTGCAGCCGGATCTCCCGGTCCATTTGAAAGCATTACTCCATCTGGTTTCAGCGATAAAATCTTTTTAGCAGAGGTTTTGGCAGGGACGACTGTGACCTGACAATCCCTTTTTGCTAAATCGCGCATAATATTATATTTTGCCCCACAATCTAACAAAACAACTTTGTATTTTCCCTTCTTATTCCATTTATATATCTTTTGACATGAAACCTCTTTAACTAAGTCAACTCCCACCAATCCTTTTGATTTTTTTACTTTTTTAAGCAAACTCTTAGAGTTTAAATCCTTGGTAGAAATTATACTCTTCATGGCACCAGCAGAACGAATATGCAAAGTTAATTTGCGAGTATCAATTCCTTCTATTCCAATAATATTGTGTTTTTTTAAAAATGTATCCAAACTCATATTTGCCCTATAGTTGCTAGCTATGCGGCTGTTCTCGCGAACTATAAAACCGGACAAATGCGGTTTTTCTGATTCAAAATCTTCTTCATTTATTCCGTAATTGCCAATCAGAGGACAGGTCATTGTTACAATCTGGCCTTTGTAGGAGGGGTCAGTTAGAATTTCCTGATAACCGGTCATTGAGGTATTAAAAACAATTTCGCCAAAACTTTCTCCGGTTGCACCAAAAGATGTTCCTTTAAATATTGTTCCGTCCTCAAGTACCAATAAGGCCTTCATCTGTTTCCTTTCCTGCAACGCAGTTTAAACTATATCCCAAAAACTCTTAAGCAACTTAAAATCGACTAAAGCCTTCAAGGCTCGGCTTTCGGTCTTAATGCCAACTTCTTCAACAGCAGCAATCGGATTTAAGCCACCAAGAAAGACTAAACCAACTCTCTCTGGTGAAACAGGAACATTAAGAAGAGGTTGCCCCGGATTTCCAATAATCCAAGGAGAACCGAGTCCAACTTCACGTGCTTTTTTTAAAAGTTCTTCTGCTTTCTCTTTTGAAATTGCAGGGATTTCACGAAATCCGGCCATAACCTTTCCAGAGCCATCATGAATAACTCCGCGAATATCGGTCATCCGGCTTTTGATAAAAATCTCAAGTGGATCAAGAGTTGATCCATCATAACTTACTAAATCAGTAAAGCGAAGTGGCTTATTATCTTTTACTTGAAGCACCCCACCAAACTTTGAACCAACTGGAATACCATGCTTTAAAAGAATTCCATTTAAGTTTACAGAACAAAGTGTCCCAAAACCAACTTTACCCTCCGGAATAACAACTCCGCCAATCTCCTCCCCCTCCTGTGCAACTAAAACCATCTGCCCGGTACTTAATTCATTGTCAAAGACTTGAGCCAAAGTCTGTTTCGCCATTTGGAATTTATTTTTTGGAATAAAAGAGACATTTAGAATGACCTTCCCCTTCATCTTATTTAAATCAAAACTCATCTGATAGGCTTTTGAATCGATACGGGAGGAGACAAAACCCATTTTTTCAGAAACAAAAGAATCGTGTAACTCTTCAACTCCCTTTTCGGTAATAATTCTCCCCTCTTTCCATTTCCCCTCAGTTAAACCTCTCTCATCCAGCATCTGCATATGATGGCGGACTGTGCGCTCGGATAAATCTATTCCAAACTCCTTAAGTTTGTCGGAAATTTCTTTCGATCCAATCGGCTCTTTGGACTCAGAAATAATCTTTAATATTGTATTAATCTTACGTTCTACCATAATGTGATTATATCACAAAACTCTCACAAAAGAACTTCCCTCTCCTTCCGGGAGAGGGATTGAGGGCGAGGGCCTTGACATACGGCAATCGATTGCCGTATACTGTTTCTATAAGTATAGACATGCCATGGCATGTCTATACAATAAAAAAGGAGGATTTCGTTTATGTCTATGAAGAAGATTTTAGAAACAGTCAAGAAAAGAAACGCCAATGAGCCCGAGTTCCACCAAGCAGTCGAAGAGGTTTTAGAGTCAATTGAACCGGTTTTAGAAAAGCACCCGGAATACAAAGCAGCCGGAATAGTCGAAAGATTAGTTGAACCAGAAAGACAGCTTCACTTCCGTGTTCCTTGGGTAGATGATAAGGGAATCGTTCAGGTTAACAGAGGATTCAGAGTCGAATTTAATTCTGCTATCGGACCATACAAGGGCGGACTTCGCTTCCACCCTTCTGTATACATCGGAATTATTAAGTTCTTAGGATTCGAACAGATTCTTAAAAACTCCCTAACCGGACTGGCGATGGGCGGCGGTAAAGGTGGATGCGATTTTGATCCAAAGGGAAAATCAGACGGCGAAGTAATGAGATTCTGCCAAAGCTTTATGGGAGAACTAGCACGTCACATCGGACCAGATACTGACGTTCCAGCTGGAGACATCGGTGTTGGCGGACGTGAGATCGGATATATGTACGGAATGTACAGAAAGATCCGCAACGAATTTACCGGAGTATTAACTGGTAAAGGGCTTGACTGGGGCGGAAGCTTAGTTCGAACAGAAGCTACCGGTTACGGACTTGTTTATTTCTTACTGCAAATGTTAAAAGATGCAGGCAAAGATATTAAGGGCGCAACAGTAGTTAGCTCTGGATCTGGAAATGTTTCGATCTATGCCTCTCAAAAATGTCAACAATTAGGGGCCAAGGTTATTGCCGTATCTGATTCTGGTGGATACATTGTTGATAATGAAGGGATCGATCTTAAAATTGTTAAACAACTTAAAGAAGTCGAGAGAAAGAGAATTAAAGAATACGTAAAACACCGACCTAATGCAAAGTATCACGAAGGATGTTCTGGAATTTGGACAGTAAAATGCGATATCGCACTTCCAAATGCTACTCAGAACGAGATCAACAAGAAATCAGCTGAAGCATTGGTTGAGAATGGTGTTTGGGCAGTTGCTGAAGGCGCTAATATGCCTTCAACTCCTGAAGCAATTAAGATCTTCTTAAAGAATAAGGTTGCTTTTGGACCTGCTAAAGCTGCTAACGCTGGTGGTGTTGCTGTTTCCGGACTTGAGATGGCACAAAACAGCCAAAGACTTTCTTGGTCATTTGAAAAGACCGATAAATACCTGGACGAAGGAATCATGCAGCATATTTATAGAGAAGCTAAGAAAGCTGCAGAAGAGTACGGTAAGCCAGGAAACCTAGTAGTAGGAGCAAACATTGCCGGATTTGAAAAAGTTGCACGCGCAATGTACGCACAGGGAATTATTTAGTTAGAATCAATAAACCGTAGGGGTCGGTCGCGACCAACCCCTACGGTCCCATTTTTTTCATATATCACATCCACAGATCATTCATATTATTTCTATCCCTCCCCCATTGTATTGGATTATCACGAATATATCTTTTAATTCGACACAATGATTTATCATTACGGATAATATGATCATAAAATGATCGCTGCCAACAGAAATCAACCAATCCATTTAAACGAATTATTTTCGATGATGTGGTTTTAAATGCCCCAACCAATTCGGATAACGATTTGATTTTTGTTTCCCGTAGGGACAGGTCGCGACCTGTCCCTACATTATTATTACATCCATCAATAATAACAATTCCATGCAAATGGTTCGGCATTACCACAAATTCATCCAACCCAACGTATTGATATTGTTTTGCCAACCATTTCCATCGTTTCCGTACAATCACCCCGTTATCATTCAAAACCATTTCACCATTTTTAATTCCCCCAAAATCCCACATCCGGTTTTGGGTACAAATTGTGACAAAATAATATCCATTTCGTGAATAATCATAATGTTTTAATCGGTTTCTCCTTCTGTTTCTTACTGGTAAAAAATACACCATGTATTAATACCAGCAATTTTGCCGCCTGAATGTTCAAAACAGAAATTTGTGATAATTACAGTAAAAATTTAAAAATGACCAGAAGAAGAGTGACGAGATTTTGGACAGTTTACCGAAACAACGCACCCCCACGGATTTGGTTGAAATTTTTCCACAATTTAAACGATAATGATATATATGGGTATAACAGCGGCTCGAAATCCTTCAACAATAAATACCATAAGGGCATTACAACAATTTGTTGCTAATGCTCCTACTGGCTATAAAGCAGAAATATCTGATGGTAGAATATTAAGATATGTATCACAATACCTGGACTCAAGACAAAACTGTGGATTAGAAGAAAGACCAGGACTATACTTGCCGCGCTTGGTAACAGGAGATCATCTGGATATACGTGAAGGTAACTTTCCTGTTTATGCAAAGGAAGAAGACGGCGCACTAACCTATTACAATGGTTTAAATGAATATGTAATGACACTCGGCAGTGCAACCAGCCCCAGAAGCTACTTTATTGATAATCATAGTGTTGGGGCTTTCGCTTTGGCTGAAGCTGTCTCTCATGGAGCATTAGAACCTGGATTTACAGTATTACAGGTTGATTTTCATGAAGATGCTGGTGGCCACAGCCCAACATCGGTATATTTAAGGGACCCAAAAAGAATTACTTCACAAGATTTAAAAGGAATAGCAAAAGACTTAAAACGTACTCATATCGCAAGCCACAATGATTTAATATTATGCAGTAGATTAGCTTCAGAGGTTTTGGCAGTAGGACATCAGGGAGAATTCCTAGCTTCTTCAATAAAAGGTGAACAAGTATTGGGGTTGGCAGAAAAAAGGACGCAACTTTTAAGATTAACGCCTCCAATGGGAGGATATATCATGCAAAAAGATTATCCTAAAAAACCTACTTCTATTGCAGAAATAATAAGCAGAAATATTCCGAGAAACAAATTGGCCATACAGGTTTGCTTGGATGCTTTCTTACTTAACTATGATGAAAGAGGAATTACAGATAGTGAGACTGTGGATTTAATTGTTCGTTTTTTAAGAGAAATAGCTAGAGCAGCAGGTGTGTTGGTTATTATAACCAGTCCTGGCTTTACTTATCATGATGTAGCAGTAAGAGTAGCTAAAGAAGTTAGCGCCCTCACTCCCTAAACCCCGCGGATTTGGAGGTTTATGATGTCATCATAATTCGCACTTCTAATCCAATAAATAAAGTGGTAAATTCATTTTCTCTAAAAGAATTTTAAACATATGAGACGCTTTGCCAGTTTTTTCAAGAAAAAAATCATAAATTGAATCCACCAAATAATATCCCTCAAACCTGCTGGCAAGAATTCTACGCAAATTCACTTTCCTGTCATTATGAATAGCGTATGGACCAGTTTGAGACGGCAACATACTATCTAACAGACCCCCTCCTCCACCTGGAATCAACTTATCAATAACAATCATTTTTAATTTATTTGCAAGCACATTTCTCTCTAAAACATCATTAATGGCCTTATCATTAAAACTGTAACCAATTATTAATATGTATTCAGAGCTCTCCAAACAGTGTTCAAAATATCGAGAATATTCATCTAATAATGGCTCTTTTTTTCTTTGTCTTTCTTTATTTATACCACCAACAATAACCCTATTCTTTCCCGTTTCCGAATCAAACCAGTTATAAGATCCATGTAACTTGATATATTTCACTTTGTTACCCGAATTACTAATTTCAACAATCTCTTCCCTCTTAGGCAATTGTAGGTCATATTCCGGATGATCATCTATCTTGGTTGGTACTTGTGGCCAATCAAATTTAATTTTGTTATGTTTTAAATTAGTAAGATAATTAATTAAATGCTTTTCTATAAATAAGTCATGATTTAACGTAAAATAGTTATTCACATGACAACCAATAAATTTTCCTAATGTTTCCAAAATTTTACTGAATTTGTTTTTCTGAGAAAGAATAAACTCTTCTTGATCGCTATATATTTTTGCTATAGACTGTTTAATGATTTGTTTTTCTTTATTAAACAAATCTTCAGGCAACTCTAAGATTTGGCCATAAATTGATTCATAACCTTCTTCTCGTCCATCCAAAAATTGCTGTTTCATAGAAGGATTTTCTTGAATTGCAGGACAACTGAACATTAGGGACCATATTTGATCACCTAACAGACCACCAAAATTTCGCGTAAAACCAGCACCAGTCAATAACGTTATCTTTTTCTTAGACATAATTTAATTATACGCCTGCATCAACAAAAGAGGAAGGAGTACAAAACCCCTTCCCCTCTAAAAACTCAAGACCGATAACGGCTTCTATAACGCTTCCAAATATTTACTAATCTCCCACGGAGTAACCTGCATACGATATTCATCAAATTCTGCTATTTTGGTGTTATAAAACTGCTCAAAAGTATGTTTGCCTAATGCAGCCTTAACAACTTCGTCTTCTGCAAGCTCTTCAATCGCACGCTTAATTGAAAACGGAAGCATATCAACATCGCGCTCCTTTAATTGGTCAGAATTAAGCTTATAAACATCTTCCTCAACCGGCTTTGGTGCCGAGAACCCCTTCTTTATTCCATCAAGACCGGTCGACAACATCGCAGCAAAAGCAAGATATGGATTACACGATGGATCCGGAGAACGCAACTCTAAACGGGTCGATTGTTCACGACCAGGAGAATATCTTGGGATTCGAATTAGCGAAGATCTATTAGTATGCGCCCAGCAGATATAAACCGGAGCTTCATAACCAGAAACCAAACGCTTATATGAGTTAACAGTCGGAGCAATAATCGCAGTTAAGGCTTTAGCATGTTTTAATTGCCCGGCCAAATAACTGTATGCCGTCTCTGAAAGTTTATACTTATCTTTTGGATCAAAGAAAGCATTCTTCCCCTTCTTATTAAAAAGAGATTGGTGAACGTGCATTCCGTTTCCTGCCTCACCATATAACGGCTTTGGCATAAAAGAAGCATATAATCCATGTTGAGCAGCAATTGATTTGATTACATATTTTAGGGTAATTGTATTATCTGCAGATGAGAGAGCATTAGAATAACGGACATCGATCTCATGCTGACCAGGACCGACTTCGTGATGCGACATATCAGAGATCATCCCCATCCCCTCAAGTGCAAAGATAATATCTTCGCGCACTTCAGAAGCTAAATCACGCGCTGGATAATCAAAGTATCCTCCAACATCGTGAGGAACAGTTGTTATCTTCCCATCATCACGTTTTAAGAGATAAAATTCTACCTCGGGTCCGGTTTTAAACTCATATCCCATCTTACCGGCATCAGCTAAAGCTCTTTTTAGAATACTGCGAGGATCACCCTCGAATGGTTTTCCCTCAGGAGTTTTTACGTCACAGATAAAGCGAGCATACTTTCTCCCCTCAACCTTCCAAGGAATAACCTGATAGGTTGACGGATCTGGATGAAGGATCATATCTGATTCACAAATCCTCATAAAGCCTTGGATTGATGATCCGTCAAACCAAACCCCCTTCTCTAAAACATCTTGTAAGCGCTCGACCGGAATGGTTACACACTTCATCATTCCCAAGATATCAGTAAACTGTAACAGAAGAAACTTAATCCCGTCCGATTTTGCCCTCTCCAAAACATCTTTTCCAATTGCATCTAATCCCATTTTACTGTTCCTCCTTTTTAAAACTTCGCGATTAAATTTTGTCCCCTTCATCCTTTCAATTGATCCCTCTTTCAAAAATCGATCTCTCCAATAACGGATCGTATCCAACTTGATCCCCTCATCTCGACTAATCTGCCTGAGAGACACCCCCTCTTTAATCTGTTTAATTACTTTATCAATCTTCTTCTGATCAGAATGTAAACCGTACTGATCAGTTAACGCTCTTTCGGAAAAGGTTTCCTTGCAACGGTTACAACGAAATCTACCTCTTTCCCCACCCTTCGATTTATAACTGCCAAACTTTACAATATTATCCTGGCCGGAAAGCCGATATAAAGGACAGTTTTGGTTGGGACAAAAGAGATTGTGCTCCATGCGGTATATAATAGCATCAACACTATTTTGGGTCAAGTAGATTTTGTAAATTCTTTGATCTTTTTATAGGTAGCGTCTCTTATCTCGTTAACTTTGTCAGGATTGGTACTTGGATCCTCAAATGACCAATGAAGCTGTTTTTTATCTCCTGGAAAAATTGGACACCTCTCTCCACTTGCCGCATCACAAACAGTTATTACATAGTCGTATTTTTTACCTTGTTTTAAAATATCAAAAACACTCTTAGTCTTATTTTTTGAGATATCGATCCCAACCTCTTTCATAGATTCAACAACTAGCGGATTAAGCTTGCCGGGTTCAAGTCCAGCACTTTCGGCTAAAACCCTACCCTCTCCAATCTTATTTAAAAAGGCCTCAGCCATCTGGCTGCGAGCAGAATTGTGAATACAAACAAATAATACTTTTACCATTTAACTTGGCTATGTAAAGCTACCATCCTTGATTGATCAATCTTATTTTTGGTTTCATTTTGAAAATCCAGTGCTAGTTTAACATACTTATTATAAACATACTCTAAACCAACAATACTTAAAGCATAATCATCGCTAGCTTTTTTGAAACTATCAATTCTTCCAAAAATATTGGCGTTGTCTATGATACTATATTGGCCACCGAAGGAAAAACCATCATTAATACTCCTATACTGGTTCGCATATTCAACAAATACTACTCCATCCCTTGGTGCACTAAATTGATAAGTAATCATCGCACTTGTTTTTTTGGTCAACCCCGACAAACTAACCTTTCTAAAATCATAGTTTTCTAAATAAGCACCAAAGGCTGTTGTGATTTTATTATATTTATCCCAAACAATCGGATCAAGCTTAACCGTCAGGCCAATATCTTTTTGCGGATTTGTCTCGGCCTTTTTATACCCTTCTCCATTCATTACGGTTAGGTGATAAGAAATATTTAAAGAACTATCTAAATCACCAATAACCGCAACCCCCAAATCAGCACTGTTGAAAAAACCATAATGATCAGTTAAAGTTTTTGCTACATAGCGATACTTCCAATATTTTTGCATAAGATCAATCCAATGAGTTGGTGACTGTCCGATCCTAATATTTGAAATATGAGGAAAACCAAAATCATTTAAACCAAAATAAGCATACTTTAAATAAAGATTATAATTATCAGCTGTACGTGAGATATCAGTTGTTAATCTAACATCGGCATTTTTGCCAAGCTTATTCTTATAATCCAAATAAACCCGACCAATATCAAACTGATTTGGAGCAGACTTTGAAACACCTAACTCCTTTTTCCAATAAACATAGGCCCTACCATGAACAGTCGCCCCCCGATCCGCCCTATCTTTGATTGCCTCTAGCTTCTTATCTACTCTAGCCATACCCCGTCTCAGCTCTTTTCTATATATATTTAAGTCCTTTTCGTCCTCCACCTCTTTGATTTTATCTTTATCCAACCAAACAGGCTCAACTTTGTCCTTATTTGCATCTTTATCAATTTTTTGAGTTAGTGCAATTTCTGCATCTTTTAAAAGGCTTAAGAGTTTTTTAACTCTTTTAAAGTTTTTTCTTTTCCTAGCAATAACTATCTTAATCTTAAGTGTTTTTATGTAAGCCTCGATCTTTTTTACCGAAGCGGCATGAGACGTAATTACAAACCCAAATAAAATCGCAATTATTAATAGAAACAAAGTGACTTTTTTCATATTTATCCCCCTATTATTACCTACTCATTTATATCGGGTGGAAATATAAGAAATTTCAGGTAAAGTTGTTAATCTCGAGAATCTTCTTTGAAATATTGTGGGCGTGGTCACCTGCACGCTCTAGATTGCTTAAAACATCGAGGAAGACTACTCCAGCCGTCGGATCACAAGCAGACCTACCTAAGCGCTTAATATGATTATCTCTATATTGTTGTTCAGTCGCATCAACCTTCCCCTCAACTTCCAATGCCTTTTGCGCAATCAGCCTATCCCATTTCTCAAACGCTTCAATTGTTAAAGACAAAGAATGCCTTACATGGCGACTTAGATCCCTAATTTCTTTATAAGCCACTTCAGAAAACTTAACAGTTTCCTCCTCTTTAAGTACCATTAAATCCATAATGTTTTCAGAAATATCACCAACTCTCTCAACATCATGAATAAGATGAAGAAGACCAGCGGTTGTACGTGATTGTTCTTCCGTAATTGATTCTTGATCAATTTTTACAAGGAATTCTGATATCTCTTTTTCTAACAAATTAACAACCTCTTCCCTTCTCTTAATTTTTTCAAAGATTTTTAGACGTTCTTTTCTATTTTCAGCAAATATGGACTGAACAGAAAAATTAAGTTGCTCTTCAGCATAACGAGACATTCTTACAATCTCTTTTTTAGCCTGACCAATTGCAATCTCTGGAGCTATTAACATACGATTATCCAAATACCTAGTACCATGTTCAATTACCTCTACCTCCCCCCTCACTAACCTTGTCACAACAAATGCCAAGAGTCCGGCCAAGGGGATAAAGATAACAACATTAATAATATTAAAAATAGAGTGTGAATTGGCAAGATGCCTCTCAATATTCTCTCCTGCCCAAACATTGCCCGGAGTAATCATATTAATAAAATAAAGAAAGATCGGTTTTCCTTGAATCTTCACATTCAACAATATCAACATATAGCCCGCACCAAAAAGATTAAACAGAGTGTGCGCCCAAGCAGTACGTTTTGCAGTAATATTGGCATTTAATGCAGCTAATTGAGCAGTAATAGTTGTTCCAATATTATCTCCCAAGATAATTGCATAAGCAGTTACAAAATCAAGCAATCCAACACCAGCTAATGTCAAAGTAATACCTATTGAGGCACTACTGCTTTGAACAACTATGGTTAAAAGAATACCGGTTAAAACTGCCAACAAAGGATTTCTTGAAAAAGTGACAAAGAGCTGTCTAAAGCTAGGATCATGTTTTAGAGGAGCAAAGACCGAAGTCATTACAGCTAAACCAAAAAATAGCAGACCAAATCCTAAAATTACTTGCCCGGTATACTTAATACTTTTCTTATGGAAGAAAAAATGTAGCAAAACCCCCAATCCAATAGCAGGCAGAGCATATTTATGAATCTTAAATGCTATAATTTGTGCCGTAATAGTTGTTCCAATGTTTGCCCCAAGAACAATCCCGATAGCCTGCTTTAAGTTCATCAATCCGGCCTGAACAAAACCAATCAACATTACAGTAGTTGCCGAACTACTCTGAACAATAGCAGTAACCCCCGCTCCAACCGCCACCCCAGCCACAGTTGTCTTAGTTAACATCTCAAGAATTCGACGCAGCCCCTTACCAGCAATCTTTTGTAATCCTTCAGACATAACCTTCATTCCAAAGATAAAGATTCCGAGTCCACCAACTATTCCAAACAAAACATTGTTTGTCATATATTTTCTCCTCTAGGAGTAGTATAAGAAAATAAGATTACATTTTTATGAAGAAATTGTTACAAAATTGTAAATTTTTTAAAGAGGGAAAATTAGAGTAAATTTTGATCCCTGGTCAATTTCACTTTCTACCAAAACTGAGCCTAAGTGTATATTCATAATATGTTTTACAATAGAAAGACCAAGTCCGGTCCCTCCAACCTTCTTAACCTGAAAAAACCTTTCAAAAATACGTGGGAGATCAGCTTTTGCAATACCAACTCCACTGTCTTTAACTATTACCTCAGCCCTGTCTTCAAACCTCACACAGACCACCTCCACGCTCCCACCTCGATCAGTATAATTAATCGCATTATCTAACAAATTGAGCACCGCTCGATAAATTTGGTCGGCTATTCCCTGAACATAAATACTTTCGTACTCAAAATCCTTACTCAGCTCCACTCCTTTTTTTCGGGCTTTATCCGATATTGTATCAACAGCCTGATTAATAACTATCGGAAGATCAACCTTCTCAAAACCCCTTATTTCTTTTTTTGATTCTAAACGATAAATCTCTAAAATATCCTCAATCAGCCTAGATAGATTCAAAGCATGTTTTTCGATTTTTTGCAAAAACTCTAAATTATGCTCTTTATCATCTATTGCACCAGAGAGAAGCGTCTCAACATAATTGCGAATAGCCGTAAGTGGTGTTTTTAGCTCATGTGAAACATTAGCGACAAATTCTGAACGATATTTTTCAATCTTTTTTAGTTCAGATGTCTCTTTAGATAATTTTTCAAATGTTTTTTCCAAACGCTCCCCCATCTTTTCCACCGTCTCCTCAAGCTCGCCAATTTCAAATTTTGAGCGAGATTTAAATCTCTGCAAAAAGTTTCCTTCAGCAATCCTCTTTGCGGCCTCAGCTAAGTTTGCGATCGGGTTACTAAATACCCTAGAAAGAATTAAACTGAATATTATTGCCAAAACTATAGCCATAATCAGCGCAGCTATAATCGCCCTTTCAATGTCAGAAACAATTTTTTCAGCATAAGTTAAAGGAACAGAAAATCTAAGATAACCAAGGTTACGATCAAGCTTAACAGCCACATAAATAAAGTCTTTTTTAACCGTACTACTATAACGTACAGATTGACCAAGCTTAATTTCTGGCCGGGACAAATGATTATCCAAATCCTTCAATTTAGCATATGGAGTAGCTGAATCAGCCAAAACCCTCCCTTTTCTATCAATAACTGTAATTCGACTTCCAGATTGACTTGCAATTTTTTTTGTCTTTTCTTGAAGCTTTTTTAAAGAAACCCCTCTATTAAGGAGTGAAGAAATTTGATCTTTTGACAACTCTATCTGTCTATCAAGACCCTGACTTATCTGATCAACTGCCGAAGATTTAATTCTTGGAATAGAAAGAGAGGTAAAAACAACTAGAACTAAAATAACAACAAAAACAAATGCGGCAAAAAGCGCCGACCGCAAGGTCTTAAATATCAAACTTATACCCCACCCCATGTAGGGTTTTAATATATTTCCCTGCCTTTTTTAATTTTTCCCTAAGCCTAGTCACATGCACATCTACGGTTCGAGTTTCTATTGCAACTTCAATCCCCCAAACCTGATCAAGTAATCTTTCACGATTTATGGGCTTCCCTTTATTTTCAACTAAATACCTTAATAACTCAAACTCTTTTGCTGTAAGCTCTATTTCTTTCTTTGAAACTAAAACCAAATGCCTCTCAATATCTATTTCTAAATCAGGAAACTTCATCGAACCTTCTTCTCTCCCTTTATACCTTTTTAGAATAGTTTTTATCCGTGCAATTAATTCCCTAATACCAAAAGGCTTTGTTATATAATCATCTGCCCCAAGCTCTAAACCCACCACCTTATCAACCTCTTCCCCTCTTGCTGTAAGCATAATAATTGGTATGTTTGAACTTTTTTTAACCTCTCGACAAACATCAAGTCCACTAATACCGGGAAGCATTAGATCGAGGATAATAAGATCGGGTTTTTTATTCTTTACTAATTTAAGTCCGATTTCCCCATCATAGGCTTTGCTAACTTTATAACTTTCTTTCTTGAGGTTGTATGAAACAGCTTCAACTATATCTTTTTCATCATCTATAATCAGTATATGAGGCATATACTGATATTATACTATGCGAAGTTGTTAATCTCGAGGATCTTCTTTGAAATGTTGTGGGCATGGTCACCTGTTCGTTCAAGATTACTTAAAACATCGAGGAAGACTACTCCAGCAGTCGGATCACAAGCAGATTTACCTAAGCGCTTAATATGATTATCACGATACTGTTGTTCGGTCGCATCAACCTTCCCCTCAACTTCCAACGCCTTTTGCGCAATCAGCCTATCCCATTTCTCAAACGCCTCAATAGTTAAAGATAATGCATGTCTTACATATTCACTTAAGGTTCTAATCTCCTGATTTGCAATTTCAGAGAATTTAATATTTTCCTCTTCTTTTAAAACCATTAAATCCATTATGTTTTCAGCAATGTCACCAATACGTTCAACATCATGAATTAAGTGAAGTAGTCCGGCTGTAGTACGAGACTGATCTTCGGTAATTGACTGCTGGTCAATCTTTACCAAGAAGGTTGAGATCTCTCTTTCTAAAAGATTAACAACCTCTTCCCTTCTGCGAATTTTTTCAAACAACTTTTCTCTGTCACGATGTTTTTCTGTATAAATTGACTGGATTGAAAAATTCAATTGCTCTTCGGCATAACGAAGCATCCTGACAATCTCTTTTTTAGACTGTCCAATTGCAATTTCCGGAGTTATGATCATACGTTCATCTAAAAATCTGGTACCATGCTCAATCACTTCAACCTCTCCCCTAACCATCCTGGTAACGATAAAGGCAATCGCTCCGGTTAATGGGATCAAGAGTAAACAATTAAAAATATTAAAGAATAAATGAGTATTAGCAACGTGACGTTCCATATTCTCGCCAATCCAAACATTTCCAGGGGTTACCAAATCAACAAAATACAGAAAGATCGGCTTACCGTTAATCCTTACATACAATAAGGGGATCATGTAGGCAGCACCAATAACCTTTATCATTGTGTGCGCCCAGGCAGTCCGTTTTGCCGTGATATTGGCATTTAACGCAGCCAACTGAGCAGTAATTGTTGTTCCTATATTATCCCCTAAAATTACTGCAAAAGCTGTTGTAAAATCTAAAAGTCCCACTCCAGCCAATGTCATCGTGATACCAACGGTAGCCGAACTACTCTGCACAACCATCGTCAAAATCATACCGGTCAATAAAGCTAAAAATGGATTTTGACTAAATCTTACAAACAGACCTTGAAAAGTAGGATCGGTTTTTAGGGGAGCAAAAACCGAAGTCATTACAGACAAACCAAAGAAAAGCAATCCAAAACCCAAAATAACCTGCCCCATATATTTAACATTCTTTCTAGGAATAAAGAAGTGCATAAATACACCCAAGCCAATCGCGGGAAGCGCATATTTATGGATCTTAAAAGCAATGATTTGGGCAGTAATTGTTGTTCCAATATCCGCACCATAAATAACACCAATAGACTGCTTCAAGGTCATCAATCCGGCTTGAACAAAACCGATCAACATAACGGTTGTTGCCGAACTGCTTTGTATAATAGAAGTTACCCCTGCACCAACTAACAATCCGCCAATGGTAGTTTTGGTTAATAATCCGAGTATTCGTCGGAGGCTTTTTCCAGCAATTTTCTGAAGCCCCTCTGACATGATTTTCATGCCAAAGAGGAATAATCCGAGGCCGCCAGTAATTCCAAAAATTATGTTATTTGTCATATCAAACAGATTGTATTCTAACGTGAACACTTAAGATTTGCAAGGGGCAATAACCTTGCTTATCAAAGCCAATTCTGTTAAAATTCTTTCAATGTCTAAGATAAATAAAGGAAGGTCCGCATCGTCTAGAGTTGGCGGATTCATCCGTGGCGTTGCAGAAAATATTCCACTTGGTATCCCTCCAGTACTTCGACGTTTTTGGAGATTCACCAGAGATAATAGTAAACAATTTGCAAAACATCTAAATGATCCGGAAAAAAGTGATAAAGAACTAACTAAAGCGGTCGTTAAAAAATTTAAGAGCTAAACTATGGTAAGCAGACGTGAAATAGAAGATCGAATAATTGGCATCTTAAGAAACCAATTTCTAAGACATACCGATGAAGTTTTAGAAAAATATCAAAACAAAATCAATACCCTGGTTCGTTGGTATGTTGGCAAACTCCCCTCTCATATTAAAAAAGGTGAAGCAGACGATATAGCATCTGAGGCCAAGATTGCCTTTATTGACGCCTTAAAAAACTGGGATCCACGTAAGGGAGAATTATGGACCTTTGTGAGTGTCCGTCTTAAGGGGGCAATGCAAGATTATCTTAGAAAACGTGGTGGAGATCCAGTAGCTGGAATGCAAGAGTGGATATCATCCGCTGCTCATTTATACTTAGCATTCAATAAACAAATTATTTATAAAGAAAAGATTGACGATCAACTACATGTTGAATTTGCAATGAAAGATTTGGACGACAAAGAAAAAGCAGTAATTAACGGATACTATAAAAGAGACAAGACCTTTAAAGAAATTGGTAAAGAGATCGGATTATCCGAATCTCAAGTCAGCCGTATCTGTAAAGAAGCTACTAAAAAAATGCGCCGCGATTTAAAGAAAGAAAAGGCTGAAGAAGAATAAAAATGGGCGCGGCAGGGATCGAACCTGCGACCTCTTCGATGTCAACGAAGCGTTCATACCACTGAACTACACGCCCATTTTTAATAAGCGGGCGATGGGATTCGAACCCACGACATTCTGCTTGGGAAGCAGACATTCTACCCCTGAATTACACCCGCCTACGCACTAAAGTTAATTTTACCGTGAATATAGTTCTGCTGCAACCAAAGCAGTAATTGGAATACAAAGAACTAAACCGATACTGCCAGCCAAAGCTCGAACAACCTCAACTGCAATCATTTCCATATTAATTATTTTTGAGAAAGACATATTGTTTGCAACCAATAAAAGCAAGAGAGGTAAGGCTGAACCGGTATAAGCCAAAATCAAAGTATTGGACATTGTCCCCATAACATCTCGTCCAACACTCATCCCTGACTCAAAAAGATTTTTAAAATTAGCTTCTGGATGGACCTTTCTCACTTCATCAATTGCAGAGGCAATAGACATCCCCACATCCATAATTGCACCTAAGGCACCTATTAAGATTCCAGCAAAGAGAAGTCCCTGGAAATCTATTTTCAATTCCATTGAAAATAGTAAAATTCGAGCCTCTTCAGAACTTAAACCGGTAAGATGAATCATATTTCCAATAACAAAAGCAATTAAGCCAGCAATAGCAACTCCTGAAACTGTACCAATCGCGGCACTCAGGCTTTTAATTGTCTTTCTACCTACAATCCTAAAAACAACCATAGAAACAATTGCAGAGACTAAAACAGCAACAAGAAGCGGATTCCATCCCAATAAAGTTAGAGGAAATAATATAAAAAATATTAGAGCAATAGTAATTACCAAACTTATAAGCGCCCTAACCCCCTTCATCCCACCAATAACAATTAAAAACAATGCATAGAAAAAAACGAGCCAATAAATCACTGTGTCTCTGGCATAGTCCGCAACATAAAACATGATTGAGCCATCAGGGCTTTCTGCAACTGTCGGGTTTTCGTCTACATATAATATAATCCTATCCCCTACCAAAAGGTCCATTCTTCCACCCATCGTACTTCCAGAAATATTACTGTGCTCTATTGAGTAGAGTTGTCCCTTAAATTTACCATTGAGAATTCTAACCCCAACCTGCTGAATCCCCTCCACATTAACCGACGAGATGCTTATAACTTTTGCTTTGGCATACTGGGGTTGGCCTATTTCCTCGGCTAATGAAATAGAAGCTAAGATGGTTATGAGCAGAAAAATTAATACCAGTAATCTTTTAATCTTCACTGTATTTGATTATACTCTGCTCTGTTTAGGAGAACAAGCTTCGTATAAGAAATATTATTAGTTATTCTACTTACCCCGGCATATTTTCTTTTTGTTGCGTCAAAAAGAAAATATGCAAAAAGAAAAAGACGCTTTAAACGCAAGCAAACACCGCCGCCCATCCCTGACCCCACCACAACCCCACCTGTTTCGGCCATGCCTCAACAGACCCCAACCCCTCCCTTAATGCTTGCGAAATGAGCGGGTTTTAAAAATATAAATGTAAGTAAATTGTGATCTTCAAGGGGTGGATTTCAAAAAAAAAGGGGGGGGCATTTGAAGACACTTGATTTTTTTGGTACTTTTTGTATCAAGACAAAAAGTACATAAAAGAGAAGGAAAATTGACATAATATTTCTTATAAGACTATTAATTTTTCCTCGAAAGTTTAGAAAATAAAAAAGAACCACCAAGTATCAATAATATCCCAGATATTCCAGCTAAAACTGTGGAAAAAGTTTTATTCCTAATCCCCGGAAATAAATAATCCGGTACCGGAGCATCGATAATATTTTCCTCAGCCTTGTCAGCAAATCCTTGGCTCTCGGCCACTTTTTCCAGCCCATCAGGACTAGATGAGGCAAAAAAAGCTGCAAGCACTACAATAGCAACAGCAACACCAATAGCCAGAAAAATAATATTAAGTTTTGTTTTCATCTTTGAAGAAATATTTATTAATAATTTGAATTAAACCAATAGTAATAAATGCTTCAGCCAATCCAATAACAGCATGTACTCTAAACATTGCAGGAAATACTTCTCCCAATGCATGAGTGCCCGAAAGCGCAATTTCTAAAGCACAAAAAGAAGCCGCAGCTACTACTGAAAACCAGGCAGTTAAGCTAATTGCTAAATCATTTGGTACTTTTTTCTTTAGGAAAGAATAGATATAGTAGGAAGCAAAAGCTCCGATCAGCATCATGTTAACTAGATTAGCTCCTAAAGCCAAGATTCCACCATCTCCATAAAAAAGAGCCTGAACAATAACCACAATTGCAATTGCAATCGATCCAGCAAAAGGACCAAGAATTATTACAGCAAATGCTCCACCTAAAAAGTGACCTGATGTTCCACTGGCAACCGGAAAGTTAAACATTTGCATTGCGAAGATAATAGAAGCAATCATTCCAATCTTCAAAATAAGATTGGGACCAATCTCATTTAAAACTCGCTTACTTCCCTGACTAATTGATCCCCCAACTGCAGCTATAACCTTTTCAGGAACGACTGAGGTTTCCATCTGCCTAACCTTTGCAAAACAATATGCAAAAGCGAGTGCAGCAGCCCCCATTAAACCAGAACTAACCTTCGGATCTAAAAAACCGCTTGGTATATGCATAACAATTTAAAGGCGCAGGGCGGATTCGAACCGCCGAATGACTGTTTTGCAGACAGTTCCCTTAGCCACTTGGGTACTGCGCCATATATTCATTTTATCATATTTATGGTAAAATTAGAAAAGTGCCATTATTAAGAGCTAAAATCAAAGATAACAAACAACTAGCAAAGAACTACTACAAGTTAACACTTGAATCTAAGGAAATTTCTGAAAACTCAAAACCTGGGCAATTTATAAATGCTCTGATAAATCCAGGCACCTGCCCAATGCTTCGGCGTCCATTTGCAATCCATAGAGTTGATAAAAACAAGGAAACTTTCGAAATCTTATATGAAATTGTTGGAATGGGAACCAAGGCTCTGGCGTTAAAAAAAGTTGGAGAAAAACTAGACCTAATCGGACCACTGGGAACTGGATTTAAAATTGACGCCAAAAAGAAAAGCGCAACTCTGGTCGCCGGTGGAATCGGAATCGCCCCCCTAACCTATTTAGCAGAAGAATTAATCAAACAAGGCAAAGATGTCTGTGTGATTTTAGGAGAAAAAACAGATAAACTCGCTTCTCTTAAGGAAGGGTTGGTAGTTGGTGGTTGTAAGTTGTTAGTTACTACAGAAGACGGATCAGCTGGCAAAAAAGGCCTTGCAACCGAAGTTTTGATAACCGATCCCATAATATACGCCTGCGGTCCCAAAGCAATGCTTAAAGCGGTTGCAAAAAAAGCAAAGTCAAAAAAGATATCTTGCCAAGTCTCGCTTGAAGAAAAGATGGCCTGTGGACTTGGAGCTTGTCTTGGTTGCGCAATTATGACTAGAAAAGGGATGAAGATGGTTTGCAAAGACGGACCGGTATTTAATGCTGAGGAGATTATATGGTAGTCGATTTATCTTGTGAAATTGCAGGAATTAAATTAAAAAATCCAGTTATGGTTGCTTCTGGAACCTTTGGCTATGGCAAAGAGTACTCTGAACTTGTAGATATAAACAAGATTGGAGCGATTGTTACAAAAAGTGTAACCGCCAAAGCACGTAAGGGAAATATTCCTCCTCGCATTTGTGAAACACCGGCTGGGATGCTTAATGCAATCGGACTCCAAAACGAAGGCTTAAAAAAGTTTATTTTAGAAGCCCTTCCCTTCTTAGATAAATACAATGTTCCAATAATCGTTAGCATTGCGGGAGAAACCGCTTCTGAATTCATTAAACTTGCTAAAACTCTATCAAAATACAAAACGGTAAAAGCGTTAGAAATAAATATCTCGTGTCCAAATGTAAATAAGGGCGGAATGCTCTTTGGCTGTGCACCTGAGGGAACAGAGGAAGTTGTTAAAACCGTTCGAAAGGCAACCAAGCTTCCGATTATTGTAAAACTCTCACCAAACGTAACAGATATCCGAGTAATTGCAAAAAAAGCGGAACAAGCTGGAGCAGATGCAATTTCTCTAATAAACACTTTGCTTGGAATGTCTATTGATGTAGACACTATGCGTCCCAAAATAGCTAATATAAAAGGTGGACTCTCAGGACCTGCAATTAGACCAGTTGCTGTTAGAATGGTTTGGGAAGTTGCACAAGTAGTTAAAATTCCAGTTATCGGAATGGGTGGCATCATGACGGCCCAAGATGCACTTGAATTTTTCTTGGCTGGTGCCTCAGCTATTCAAGTTGGTACTGGAAACTTTGTTGATCCAGAATGCTCACTAAAAGTAATTGAAGGGATAAAAGAGTATTTAGAAGAAAAGAAATTATCCAGCTTAAAAGAAATTATCGGAAAGCTTAGAGTGTGAAACGAGTCCCTATTTTTTCACCAGCAACAATCCTTGAAATATCAGCCCTTTTTCCATTTGCAATAACCATTTCAATACTAGCTGATTTACAGAGCCTGGCAGCCTGAAGCTTTGTAATCATTCCGCCAGTTCCATGCTTTTTATCCGAAAGATTCGCTGCGGTTTTGATCTTCTCATCGATCTCTTCAATCAAATCAAGCTTAAGTATCATTCCATCTTTGGCCTTTACATAGAAACCATCAACATCGGTTAAGTTTATCAATAGTCCAGCTTTCATCAACACAGCAACTAAGGCAGCAAGATTATCATTGTCTCCAACTCTTATCTCGTCCGTTGCAATAGTATCGTTTTCATTTACAATTGGAATAACCCGATGTTTTAGAAGGGTTGAAATTGTGTTATAGGCATTTTTCTTTTTTCTAGGGTCAGATAACTCATCATGAGTCAAAAGAATCTGACCAACTGCAATCTTATGTTTCGCAAATGCCTTCTGATACTCGTGCATTAAAATTGACTGTCCAACCGCCGCCGCTGCCTGCTTTTCTGAAATTGCTCGTGGTTTATCTTTATATCCAAGTTCTTCGGATCCCAAAAGAATTGCACCGGAACTTACGATAATTACTTGTTTGCGTTTGTTTACTAATTTTGCTACGTTTTTTGCAATGCGTTTAATATTTGAAACAGTTACCGAGCTTGAACCAATCTTTACAACAATTAAATTTGAGGTCATTAGTTATTTGAAGGTTTAACAGAAATAAGTCTATTACCAAATTCAACAATTCCAGTCACTTTTGCAAAGAGAGTATAATCCTTCCCCTGTCCAACATTTAGCCCAGGGAAAAATTTACTTCCACGCTGACGAATAATGATTGATCCGGCTTTTACAACCTGACCAGCATAGGCTTTTACTCCTAGTCTCTGTCCTTGAGAATCTCGTCCGTTTTTCGATGCACCGCCAGCTTTTTTGGAAGCCATTACTTAATCTCCTTAACTTTTAATCTGGTGTATTTTTGTCTGTGACCAGTCTTTTTATCGTAATTAGTCTTGCTCTTATATTTAAAAATAACTACCTTTTTGTCTTTAACTCTTGGGTCAACAACATCGAAAGAGACCTTTGCACCAGTTACAAATGGAGTTCCGATTTTTACGTCATCTCCATCGGCTACTAACAAAACTTCTTTTAAAGTCACACTCTTTTTAACATCAAGCAATTCAACATCGATTACGTCACCCTCTGAGACGCGATATTGCTTATTTCCTGATTCAATTATTGCGTATTTCATGATATTTTCTATTATAACCTAGATTTTTGAGGCGGTCAACACACGCAGCCCTCGTGGAAGCACTTCATTGAGCCTCTCTTTAACCTCGTCTGGAGAAATGTCCTGTTCAAAAGTCAATTTGGCCTCTTCAGACTCAGAACTTTGACCAACTTTAAGTGCCTGGCCGAATGACATCTTCATCCTAGGATTAAAACCTTGAGAATAGGCAATTGGAAGATTTGCTCGGCGAATAGCGCGACTAATAGCTCGCATTAAATCAAGATGCGATATAAACCGAATCTCTTTCCCTTTTGTGTAAGTCATTTTTACTTGCATGATATAAAACTCCACGGCAAAACCTCGTCTTCCTCTCGTCTTCGAAGATATTTTGCGGAATCGATCCCAGAGTCAACAAAAGCCTTTTCCCAAAGATCAAATCTAAAATACTCCGACCAGGCATCCAATTTTGCACCAAGCTCCCAGGCTTTTACTATTACTTTTGAAAGTTCTCGATCTCCTCTAGTAAAAATTCCCTCAAGATAGGAGGTCTCAGCTTGATGCCAGCGCACTTCTATCCCTTTCTGCCGAGTATTATCCTTAACTATCTTTTGGCGGCGCAGGGTCTCTGAAATACTAAGTTGTTCTTCTCGCTCAAATGCGGTATGTGGTTTTGGGACAAAGGTTGAAAGGGCTGCTGTTATTCGAACTCTTTTGGTAAAACTTCTACCAATTTGATGTGCTTTTTTAACCAGGTCTGCAATCGCAAACAAATCTTCATCTGTTTCACCCGGAAGACCGATCATAAAATAGAGTTTTACAGCAGAGATCCCACCCTCAAAGGCTGCCCTTACTCCATCCAATATTTCTTGGTCAGTTATTCTCTTTCCAATATCAAAACGAAGCTTTTCGCTCCCTGTTTCCGGAGCCAGGGTTAACGATGACGAACGAACTCGACTGACCTCTTTGGCTAGTTTTACACCAAAGCTATCAGTTCGAAGTGACGGAAGATTTAATGAGACCTTTTGTTCTGCAATCTTTTGAGCAATCTCTTTTGAAACTTTTTCAATTCCGGAATAATCAGAACTTGATAAAGAAGTTAAAGCCAATTTTTCTTGGCCGGTGTTTTTGATTAATTCCTCGGCTAATGCAATAACTCTTTTAGGATCGCGCTCTCGAACAGGAGAATACAAAACTCTGGCATTACAAAATTTACAAGCCCGTTTACAACCCCTCATCACCTCAACAACTGCCCTATCTTGAATTGTTTGTAAGAATGGAACAATCGGCTTGGTCGGAACATGCGCATTTGTGAAATCTTTCACAATCCGCTTTGTCACTTTATTTTTCAAGGCTGGAACATATATTCCTTCTATTTTTGCAAGCTCTTCTATTTTCTCTCTTCTTGACCCTTGACCCCTGACCCTTGCTACTATCTCCAATATGACTTCCTCCGCTTCACCAAGAACAAAGAAGTCAACAAACTCAGCAATCGGCTCCGGATTAAAACATGCTGGTCCTCCGGCAAAAATAATTAGATCCGTTTCTTTTCTATCTTTAGAGTAAATTGGAATATTTGAAAGCTTGAGCATCTCAAGAATATTGGTATAGGTTAATTCGTGACCAATTGAAAGCCCGAGCATCTCAAATCTAGACACAGGAGTAAATGATTCGAGAGTTGTAAGTTGTAAGCCGTTAGCCGTTAGTTGTTCCCCCATATCGGGAGCAGGACAAAAGACACGCTCCGCCACAACATCATCTTGTTTATTCAATATATCGTAGAGAATTTGGATTCCAAGATTAGACATTCCGACTTCATAGAGATCGGGATAAGCAATTGCAATATGCAACTTAACATCATCCCAGTTTTTGTGAATCGAGTTTAGTTCGTTCCCAATGTAACGAGATGGCTTGCGAACTAAAGGTAATATTTCTTCGAATTTTTGGTTCATACTACGATTCTAGCATTATTAATAAATATAGTGAAATTTTTGGAAATTGACACCGAAGAAATTACGGTAAGATTAATAAAATGTTAAAAGGGGGAATTTATTATGGCAGTTGGACAAGTAAGTGTTATCGCTTCAAACACAAAGTTTCATAAACCGTTAAGGGATCCGGAAACATTTAGGGATCATATTCTTGGAATTTTTGGCGCAACAGGTTCATTGAAAGGGGTTGACGTGCGTATTTTTGGACATCAAAGCGTTCTACTGGATGCAATGATACAAGATCTCAATTCCTTTTTGGGTGGAATCAATATGAACGTTCCAATTATTGGTCCACAAAATATGCACTGGACTGATGATGGGTCTTTTACAGATGCGGCTCCATCTGTTCAAGAGTGGACAGTAATGGGTTACCAAGACAATATTATGCTAGGCCATTCAGAATTAAGGGTTTATTTTGGTGAAACTGATGAAAGAGTAGCCCAAAAAACTGCCTTGGCATTAGAACATGGTCAATTTCCAACAATTTGTCTTGGTCAAAACCCTGATGAAGAGAATCAGGGAAAAGGAATGGATGCTCTAAATAGACAAATTACAGAAGGTATTATACCAGCACTCAATCTACACGAAGATACTGAAGAACCATTGTTTGATGTTGCCTGGGAACCACTAGCAGCAATAGCTGGATTTGCTAAACTATGGGATCTTAAAGCTGTTCCTCCGACTGACGCTGATATTCAAAAATACCATGAAGGAATACAAAATATATTTAGTGAGAATGGATATCCTCTTATAGCAGAAGGGTTAAGAATACTATACGGTGGTAGCGCGAAACCTACTAATGCTGAAAAACTATTACGTTTAGCATTTGTTCATGGATTGTTGATCGGAACCGCCAGCTGGAGTATGGAAAACATGATCGAAATGGCAATAATTGCAAGCAGAGTAGCTCAGGAACAACCAGCATAAACATTAAAGGGCTTGTGAAATATTTCACAAGCCCTTTTTTTATTTTATCTTACAAACACCTTTGCCTAGTTTAACTATATGCTTTGAATAATAAGCATCATTAGTCTTAATGTTCATAAACGGAATTATTTGTTCTGGAGTAAAAGTATATAAAACAATCTCATAACAATCCTCTTTTTTTGTAACTTTAGGCACCTCATCGGATGATCTGGGTTTAATGGGATAAGGAGAGACCCCCACTGCCCTTGCATTCTCATTGGCAATCTCAACTATTCTAGCTGCAACTTCGAGCGCTTCTTTCTCAGATTTTGGATAATATCCAATCTCTTTAATTGCCTTATCAATCTCCCACGCATTATACGAATTACCGTTTTTTGTAACAACATATCGAGCAGGAATTAAAGGATCCTCTGCTTGTTGAGATTTATCGTATACAGAATAAAATCCTAGACCAGGAATCTGTTTGATTTCTCCACCACCAATAATAGGATTATCGTAATCTTGTTGTTTTTGAAAAATCTCAATAACCTTTTCCCTTGATCTTAATACCGGCTCACCCATAGCATCTCCTCCAGTTACAAAAAAAGAAAGTAGCAGCAGGCTAACGAGTAGATATTTCATAAACCCCTTTACCAAGCTTAATAATAAATTGGGTTAAATATTCATCATTAAATTTTATTCCAAAAGATTCTCTCTTAGGAGTATATCCCCAAAGGGTTATTTCATAATATCCTCTCTTTTTCTGAACCGACGGCTTAACAACTTTACTAAAATCCAACTTACTCCCTGCTGTAATCTTCTTAAACGCATAATAATGAATGCTTTCAACAACATAGCAATCTTCTTTTATTTGTGCCACCATAATCGCAGCCTTCAGTGCTTCTTCTTCTGACTTTGGAACATATCTCATACTTTCAAGTGCCTTGTGGACCATACTCATTTCAAAATATTTCTTTTTGGGAGTTAAAACAAACTTGGCTGGAGTTGCAGGATCTTTTACTAAATCAATTGGTCTCAAAACAGTATAGACCTTTATCCCAGGAACACCAATTGTATACCTGCCAGTTGAATCATCTACTTGAGCAAGCTTTGGCGAATATTTTTTAAATATCTTCTTAAGTTCACCTTGAGACAAATGCTTATATGCCCGATCATTCCTTTTTGATCGAACAAACTTCATCCACCCATCTCCTCCCCTATACTTCCCATCATAAAGCAACTTTCCTCTATAACAGGCTGAGTTAGCGAGATTTCTTAATAAAACATAAACTGAATCGAATTTTCTTTTATCACTTTTTTGATAAGTTATTGGATCCATCCCGTCCTGATCCCAAGCAGAAAGAGAATAGGTCTTTCCATTTTTATCTGTAAGATTAATAGTTATGCGTGCCTCGTCTGGAATTCCCATTCGGTCCTTAATCTTCAGGTTTAGAAAATTATAATTATCAATTATCTCATGAACTAAATTCCGGAATGACTGACTATCCAAATTATAAATATATCTTTTTTCTATTAGGCCCCTTTCCTCTTTGGGAGATTCAACAAGTGAAGCCAAAACCGGACCCTCTTTTGAAACAAAAACATTTCTCCCACCATAAAGACCCTGAATATCAAGAAGTTCTATTGATTCATATTCACTACTCATAGCTGCTCCTGTTAGAAGAAATACAATCAAAAATCCAATTAATATTTTCATGGCCTATTATGTCGTTTTTTGATTAAGTTGGCAAGGAACATTGCCTCCACTCACCATGTTTGAGATTTCCCATCTTATAATTTGAAATCCTAACTCTTTTTAGTTTTATAACTCGATACCCTAAACTATTCAACATCCGCCTAATTTGCCGATTCTTCCCTTCACGCAGAATAAACTGATAAGTCATTCCAGTTATTCGTCGAACATTAACCGGTTTGGCCCTAAATCCCTTTGCTCCTTTTAATCCCGCTATAGTGATCCCCTCTGCATACTGTTTAATATCTTCATTTGATATGTGTCGATTTACCGTTACTTCATATTCTTTTTCATGATTATATATAGGGGAAGATAAGCGATTGGCAGCAACTCCATCATTTGTAAAAAGGAGCAATCCTTCTGACTCCTTATCTAAACGCCCTACCACGTGGACAATATCTCGAATTGATGCAGGCAGCAGCTCTTTTGCTTCCCTCTCCCCTCTCTTGGGTAAGTTTGTTACATAGCCAGCCGGCTTATTCAACAAAACATAAATATATTCTTTCTGCTCAGCTTTGGCTTTGGGATCTAGCTCAACTTTATCACTATTTAGAACCTTTGTTCCAAGCTCGGTTACAACTTCTCCATTAACCTTTATCCAGCCCTTTTTAATATACTCCTCTGCCTTACGGCGAGAACAGATCCCGCGTTCTGAACAATATTTTTGTAGACGAATTTTTTGTAGCATATTTCTATTATAGCTTAATAAACCAATTCATTGTCTATTTCCAAAGATCTATCATATGGCATTAAGCGTAGAGCCAATGGTCTTGCATCCAATAGCCTTTGTTGAAAAACCAATATATCAGACAAACGATTTCGTTCTGTCTTCCTTGTGGTATCTCGAGTCAAATCACTCAATTTAATTCGTAAAGCTTCCTTCACCGCTACCAAGGCGGGAGGCAGATTCATAAACCTTTCAGCAAAAGAGGGGTAATAAGAAGTGCGACCCCTTTTATTCCGCATATAAAACTAGCCCTTGATCAAATTCGCCAAACCAATGACGTACCAGTGGGACAACACTTAAGAGTACACAACACCCTAGTCCCTCCAAATTTATGGAATAAAGTAGCCATGTCCTTTGTTGTGAAAACCAAAGCTGACCAAATTCAAATCTCTGTCTTCTATAAAAGAAGTAAATACATTACAGACACAGAAATCCAAACACGAGTAGCCAACATATTTAAACAAGTACTATCAAGAATGTTCCCTCAATTAATAATCGACAGAGAAACAGAAATAAACATGGTCAATGAGGGCGAGGAAGAAAAAGGCTTCATTGGATTTATGGCTATCGTTAACGGAATGGTACGATAATTTACCAAAGGTCTATTTATATCCAAACCACTCAATCTTCTCTTTTTTCAAAACCTTATCAAGCCAGGCAAGGTACCAACCGGAAAATGATTCATATTGAGAAAAATGGGCCTCTCTTGATTGCATATCGTAGTTAACTATTTTACCTCTATCTTTGCCGGTCACAACTAATAAAGAATAATAAGTACAGCCCTGATCACAAATAGTTATTGTCCCCATATATGGGTCTGCAAGCTCAAAGTCATCGCTTACAGGACCATCTACCGCATCTGCCCACATATCCAAGGGAAGAATCCCGTAAAAAGGCCCTGCCCCACCATTGCCAACCTCAGTCAAGAATTGTTTGTACTCATCAGGAAGTTTAACTTTTAAATATTTTTCAAAGAAAGCTAATTCTTCTTTTGGCAAAGGCGGATTAAGTTTAAGTTCAAGTTTTTTTAGTTTTTCTTTTATTCCTTTTATTTTATCCATACTTATATTATATCAATTTAAATGGTAGAATAATATTCATGAATAAAAAAATGTTAATGGTTTTTGGAATATTGGATCTTATTGTATTACTCAACATAGTTTGGCTACAAGCCACTGCCCCACCACGTTTTATGTTAATCACAACAGTCGACTTTGTCTTTATGGTTTCTTTGCTTTTTTCTGCAATATTCCTTATTCGACAAAACAGATTAGGTTGTATTATTTCGTATCTTCAATTTCCATTCCGCTTTCTCTTCTATAATCTGTCTTTCGGATTTTTGCTTTATCTTAACCACTTCATCAATAACTCGGGTTTTTATTCTGCATTACTCATTTTCTGTGTTCTTCTTGAAATCGCGAGGCTAGTTATAACAATAATAATTCACAAGCGGTATCTATTAACAATCAAGCAAAACTAACTTTTTTCTCAACCCGATTGATTATTCTAAGCAGGTCACTCTCTTTTATCTCTTCGACAAAATACGATCCACCCCACAGCTTTGGAAAACGCAGACGATCTATTTTAAAATGCCTATAAAATTCATCTGATGAGGCTTCTTTCATTACTCGGATAAAATAATCAACGTGATGTCGGCTGTCACAAGACATAAATAAATGAACCTGATCTGACAAAATTTTACAATTTAATAACTTAAAACCTTCTCTTGATGCAGTTTTATCAAAGACCGAAAATAAAAATGATAAAACCTTCTGATCTTGCAATACTCCCCTACTCTTGTAGGTCTTAAATACAGCATGAAAAAATGTCTTTTCCATAATTATAATTATACCACTAAAACGCATGAAATTATCTAAAAAAGCAGCGGATAAATAACTGTATGGCAGTAAAATTAGTTATTAAACCAGACGCCAACATTCCCACAAGAATCTGCCCAAAAATACTTGATAGATTCGGACTAACTGGGATTGAGGTTCGTATGTTAGGCAAAATAGCAGCCCCACAACAAGAGGCAGCCTTTGCAGCCCTAACAAGACAATATCCTGATAAAGTAAGAAGAACAGGTCTGGGACCAAAAATATTATTTAAAAACGAAACAATTACAAAAACAAAACTGACGGCATTACACATCGTCTCATCACAAAAAGAAGAAAAAGATGGCAAAGTAACCGACTCCTCCGGTACTCTTCTATTTTTAAATAGTTCCAGCGGACATTGGATAGCGTTGCAACAAAGAGAAGCTTTTCAACCATTTCCAGAAGAGACAGACACAGAAAAGGTTGAAGCAAATTTGCGTGTAGTACCTTTTGATGGAGTAGTTTCAGAAATTATTTTTACTTTTGGAGATGGAACAGATTCCCTTTGGGTTCAGAATTGTTTTTTGCATGGACAGCCACATTTAATACAAAGTTATATTAGACCATTTCCTGATCTTTCAGGCAGAAGGTTTAAAGATATCTTTTCGCAAAAAATAGAATCCCGTTTCAATACCCATCCATCACCCACCCGATGGCAACCAGTACGACCAGAATACACCCGAAGCATAGATGGTTCCATGATTCATGTAGAGAATGGAGTCGTTGAAGATATTTGTTTTAGAACAAGGCATCGATATTTAACATTTCTAGATCTGTGGCTAATGGAAAATCATCCACGTATCTCAAAGGTAGAAAGAGATCTTTTGGTCGGAGGAAATTGGTAAACGGATGAAAACCCTATGATAATACATCCAGCCAGCAAAAGAGTAACATCTAAAAACTTAAAAATTGGAGTATTTTCTGACGTCCACGCTAATCTTCCAGCCTTATTAGCTGTTCTTGATTTTTTATTGCATGAACAAGGAGTTGATTTTCTAGTCTGTGCCGGAGATGTAGTTGGATACGGACCCTATCCTAACGAATGTTGTAACGCCTTAATGCTTAACAATGTTGAAACCATTATGGGAAATCATGAAAAAATAACAAGGGATCAAGACCTTCTTCTTTTTGATGGAGAAGACCCTCTCCCATCTTCAACCACTCGGCTAGATATTCCCAGAGTTACCTTTTGGACCTACCAACAATTAAACCCCGAAAACCAGGACTATTTATTTAATCTCCCAGGCTCCAGAGTGTTTTCTCAATTAGGATTTGAAACACACCATTCCTATCCAGAGAATCACTATATTGTTGCAACTGGCTTAGCAAGAGATCTTTTTGATCATATGCAAACTCGCCTTGCATTTATCGGACATACACATGAACCAGTACTATGGTATTTTGAAGATGGACTATTACTCAGGAAGATAATGATAAGCGGAAAAAGAGTAGATATTAGTAAATATGCAAAAGCTGCCCTAAATGTTGGCTCTGTCGGTCAGCCAAGAGATTCCGACCCTCGAGCCGCCTGTGCAGTATATGAACATCCAGGTTATGTAACCCTCCATAGAGTTGCCTATGATATTGAACAGACACAAACGGAGATGAAGAGATTACAATTCCCTGAATATTTTATTGATAGATTGAGCAGAGGGATCTAAGCTCCACACTCCGCACTCCCTTTATCCAAAACCTCTAATGCGTGCGGAATAACAGGAAGAACAAATCCGAAACATTCTTTGACTGCTTTGGGACTGCCAGGGAGATTAATGATTAAACTTTTACCACGTGAACCAGCAATAGCACGAGAGAGCATCGCTCGATCTTTTATTTTATAAGACTCGGAACGGACAACTTCTGCAATTCCTGGAATTTCACGATCAATTACAGCTTTGGTCGCCTCTGGCGTAACATCTCGTGGAGAGAGACCGGTTCCGCCAGTTGTTAAAACAAGATCACACTTTTTATCATCAACAAACTCTTTAATCTTAGCGGAAATTTCTTTTATTTCATCAGGAACAATAGTATATTCATAAGCCTCAGCCTTAACAATTTTTTTTATAGCCGGACCGCTTAAATCTTCCCTCTCACCTTTTGATCCTTTATCTGAAACAGTTATTATTCCAATTCTCATAAAATAATCTCATCTCCTGCTTTTATAATTCCACCCTTAATAACTTTAGCAAAAACACCTTCACGCGGCATGATACAATCACCGGTTTTATAAAATATTTCGCAGCGCTTTGGACATTCTTTACCGATTTTAGAGATTTCAAGTTCGGTCTCCCCTATTTTTATCTTCTGTCCAATCGAGAGAGAAATTAATTCAATTCCTTCTGTCACTATATTCTCTCCAAAGGCGCCGGGAATTAAGGTTAGTCCTTTTTCTCGCATCTTTTGAATACTCTCTTCCGCTAAAAGACTAACCTGCCGCTCCCCACCCTTAGCATGGAAGTCCCCTTCAACACCAAGATTCTCTATTAAATTGATACTTGTGACTTGTGACTTCTGCCCTTTGACTTTACTTATACAGGTTGCTTTAACTTTTGACATAATTTAATCTCCCCTATCTCCATCTCCTTATCAACCGCCTTACACATATCATAAACAGTTAAAAGTGCGACTGAAACCGCGGTTAAAGCCTCCATTTCAACTCCTGTCTTTCCTGCACACTCTACTTTGGAAGTTACATCAATTTGATTGTGAATTATTTCACAATCAACTTCAATATTATTTAATAATAATGGATGACAGAGCGGGATCAAATCGCTAGCCCTTTTCACTGCCTGTATTCCAGCAATCTTTGCAACAGTCAAAACATCGCCTTTCTTCATCTTATTATCTTTAATCAACTTGATAGTCTCCTTAGCTAGAAAAATCGAGCCTTTGGCGATTGCTGTTCGTTTAGAATCCGGCTTATGACCAACATCTACCATCTTGGCCTTACCTTTTTTATCTACGTGACTGAATTTATTATCCACCAATTTGCACCATCTCCCTTTTTAAAGATTTATCACCCTTCTCTGGTTTACTACAAATCACTTGCTTAAAAGCCTTTTTGATTCCAGCTTTGCGCACATCTACCTCATAATCAGAAAAGAGACAGGAACGAAGTTTACCATCTGCAGTTAAACGAACTCGATTACAAATAGAACAATTACCCCCCTCTCCCCCTTCTACCCCATAATAATCTCCACTCTTTAAATCCATCTTTTTAACAAAACGCACTTTTAAATTATTTTCTTTGGCGAACTTTCTAAAATCGTCCTTCTCATCATCATTAAACCCATCAACTATTACAGCATTAAGTTTAGTTTTCTCAAAGCCAGCTACTTGAACTGCTTTTATTCCCTCAAGAACTTGGTCTAAATCCCCACCACGTGAAATAGTTTTATATCTCTCTGGCTGCAGAGAATCAAGACTGATATTCAAACGAGTTAAGCCAGCTTCTTTTAACTGTTTTGCATACTTAGGCAACAAAAGACCATTGGTTGTCATGGCTAAAGTTTTAACTCCATCTATCCTTGCCAACCTTTTAATCAAATCAATAATTCCCTTTCGAACTAACGGTTCTCCACCAGTTAAACGGAATTTATAAAACCCAAGAGAAACAGCAACCTTAACAATCTCTTCTATCTCTTCAAAGCTCAATATCTCTTCATGTTTTTTAAGCTTGATCCCTTCTTCCGGCATACAATAAGTACAACGCAAATTACAAAGATCGGTTACCGCAATTCTTAAATAATAAATATCTCGATTATATTTGTCGAGCATAGACCTTGGTCCCCTTTTTAATAAATGTTCTGCCAGATGGCACCTGCATGATTCCAGTCGCCAAAGTTATTGCCTGCATATGAGCAGAACCATGAAATTTTATCGGATAGGCTCCACCATTATTTATAACTACTGGAAAATACTGTTCACGAGCAGCACTTCTGCGTTTAAAATCAGAAAGCAATCTATATTCTTTAAGCATATTCTTCTTAGGCTGATTAACTAATCGATCAATAAAAGGCCTAACAAAAAGTTCAAAGATAACTAAAACAGAAACGGGATTTCCCGGAAGACCAAAAACAAATTTATTCCTTTTAACACCAAAAGTAGTCGGTTTACCCGGTTTAACCGCAACTTTATTAAAAATTATTTTTACTCCACATTTCTTTAGTACATCTTCAACAAAATCATAATCACCAACCGAGACTCCTCCGCTTAAAATAAGAATATCTACCTCTTTTAAACCCTTTCTAATTAATTTTTCAGTAGCTTTGAAGTTGTCCTTGGCAATTCCAAGATATTTGGCATCAATACCTAATCTTTTTAACTGCAAAATAAGCATAGAGGCATTGCTATTTCGAATCTGCCCTGGTTTTGGTTTCTTCACGGGTTCAACTAATTCTGAACCAGTAGAAATAACTGCAACCTTTGGCTGACAATAGACTTTTACCTTAGTTTTCCCTACTGTAGCCAACATTGCTGCTTCCTGAGGACGGATTTTGGTACCCTTCTTTAGTATTAGTTGGCCTTTCTTAACATCTTCAGCTTTTAGGGAAACATTGCTCTTTTTCTCGAAAGCCGTAAGCCGTAAGCTGTTAGCTGTAAGCAGATTTGTATTCTCAACTTTGATCACTTTGTCTGCACCAAAAGGAAGCATTGCTCCAGTCATAATCCTAGAACACTCTCCAAACTTAATTTTCTTCTTCGGAACATAACCAGCTGGAATATCTTCTATAATTTTAAAAACCTTTGACGGATCTTTTAAATTAATCGCAAAACCATCCATAGCAGAACGATTAAAAGGAGGCATATTTACATCGGAATAGATATTCTCGGCTAAAACCCGACCAAGAGTTTCTGGAAGATAAATCTTCTCGACCCCTAGCGATTTAGCGTGTTTCAAAACTATTTTTAGTGCTTTAGATGGTTTGATCATGCCCTCACCCTGTCATATCTTCTCATCATTCTTACTCCTTCATCCCTCTCCCAAAAGGAGAGGGAAACAACCCTCTCAAAAAGTACTTCCCTCTCCCCCTGGGAGAGGGCTCTTATTTCTCAACCATATAAGCAAAACCTATCGTTATTGTCGGAATAATCAGATAGGTTAAACCTATATCCATCATGTAATTTGCAAAAGACATCTTCATTGGTCCCTGCATAAACAATAATAAATCTATGCCAATATTAATAGCTAGCCACAATAAACCAAGCAGTGCCCCTTCTTTAATTGTATTGGCCCCAGTTTTTTTAAAATATTGGATAGAAAACCAGACAGCCGCCATGGTCACAACTACTGCCATGATCGATTCAAACAAGGCTGGCACAGAACTTTTGAATGGAAAGACAAAAAAGGAAATCACAAACGGAACCAACCAGACTAGAAAACCATAAAGAAACACTTTTTTAAATGATTTCATTATCTTCCCTCCTTTAAATTAAAAATTGAATCTCAGTAATATACTTTTTAGGATTCTTAAATATAAAACCCGGACCCTTAAGATATACTTCCCTTGATGGGATAGTAGGCTTTATCTTTTTATTGCTCATATAATCAATAATTTTCTTATAGCTAGTCCCTATATTTTCATAGGGCCCCTTATGAATTAAAGTAATAGCGCGACCACCTTTTAACTCTCTGACCTTAATGCCCTCCTTATCTATTTTAGCCTTAATCGGCATTGCGGCCTCAAAGGTTGCCCCTTCCTCTTTATATTCATTATCATAATAAAGTGCCAGGGCCGGTCCACAGATATTTACGTTACAAGCCCGGCCAAGCTTTCCAAATAACGGACCTATTTCCTTATAGCGTCCCTGATATCGAATATAAGCAATCAATATATCAGGAATATCTTTTTCCTGAACGGTTAAGTCAATATTATTCATAGCTGCCCCCTTTTTCTCATTAACAATTTTTCCCAGCCTTTTTATCTTTGCTGTATAGTTTTCTATTTCTTTGCTCAACTTTTCCTTTTGAGTATCAAGAAACTTTTTTAGATCTTTCCCCTCTTTAATTCTTTCGATTATTTCCCTGATCTGTTTTAGTGAAAAATCGACCTCTTTTAATTCGGCAATCATGATCGCGGTTTCAATTTGATTTTCAGAATAAAAGCGATAATTATTAATCTCATCAATTTTATCCGGGATTAGCAAATCAATTTCATGATAATGCCTTAAGGCTTTTGCCGTAATTCCCGTTATTCTTGAAAAATCTCCAATTGAATACATTCTCTACCTCCTCAATCTAACCATAGGCCTTCCTGTAAGGGGAAGGTCAAGAGGTGATTTTAGATTATTTATCGCCAAACCTCCCAATCAAATACCCTAACAAACTCCCTAAAATCAAAGTCATAATAGACATCGGAATCAAACTGATAGGTTCCTGCCAGGCAATTAGGACTGCGACAGGGATTAAAAGCAAAAATGAGATCAAAATCCCTTTTAAAATATTGTTAATTTTAAGATTTGAAGTGGCAATCATAAAACCAGCAATGATCCAAAAAGTAAATGCCGATATATTTGCATCCCAGCTTAATCCTTGTATTATCATTGGCGTCACATCAAGAATACCGGCAACTAATCCGAAAATAAGACCAATTTTTATTTTATTCATACTATTTACCCCCTTAACAATAAATATATTGTAAAGATCACTTGAATTACTGAGACAATCAAAGTCGCACTCAAAATAAACAACGACATCGGCACCTTAAATTCATTTCTTCCCATTTTTATAAAAGTCATATGAATTACAAAAGCTCCTATTCCCACCAAAGCAAGCAATAAGGAAGCAATTAAACCGGCAAAAGATTGCGTAAAAACCAAAACAAGTCCGTAGAGGACTAGAAATAACAAAGGAAAATGCACAATAAGAAAGCCAGTTAGTCCTCCTGGCAATCTAAAGAGCTCCCACTCTTTCCAATAAGCAGAATCGATCTCATGATTTATTAACAAAACTGCATTAACTAGATATAACCAAAACAAAATTTCCCACATAAATTACTCCTTATATTTCATATCAAACCAAGTTGAGCAATCATAGGGTAATTTATCTTTTGAATCGACCAAAACCTTCTCAACAGATGATATTTTAATCGTGAAACCATGTTTATTAAATAATTCTTTCAATTCCGGATAAATCATGTTTTTATTTGAGATATCTTTTATAAAGGTGTGTAACTCCCCCAAAACAGGCCGCCCTTTTTTCTTGTCCCATAAATCAGATTTAAGTGCTGCCGACCTAAGCCTAAGAGACATCTGTTTATTTTTCGCTCCAAGGGCATTAACCAATCTGCCGATAACAAGGGTGTGGAAACCCTCTTTTTCTTCATCTCGCCATATCCTATCAAGAATTTTGGAAAATAAATCTATCTGTTGTTTGAGTAGTAAATTAGAATTTGAGCGAAGCTGCAATATTCCCCTATTATGTTCTGTCTGAAAGGTGGTTAGACTAATCCTATTTTCACCATCAACAATGCTGTAGATTGTCTCACCTGGACCCTGCCCTTTTTGAACAAGCTCCGACCGAGACAAGAAAAATATCCAAAACAGAATTAGGCCCACTACAAGAATCAAGATATATTTTAAGTATTTCATCATGATACTAACCTCTGCTTTATATGGTGTTGTATTATCCATTTTCTATCCTTGTTCAATCAATTTTTTTAGGTTCTTTCCTATAAAACTTGCTTGCTCGATGTGTTCTTGTTTATTTAACACTGCCCCTTTTTCCATAAGACCATCAAAAAATATCTTGTTAATAATTTTTATCCCAAGAGCAGCACACAGATCATCATAAAATTTGGTCAGGTTTTCTTCTTCATCCCCACCACTTTTTTGATGCATTACTGTAACAACAATTGCCTTTTTGCCTGAAACCAGAGCCTTGTTTTGTGAATGATAATAATAAAAGAGCCTATCAATAAAACTTTTCATCAACCCGGTAATTGCACCCCAATAGAGTGGCGAAGCAAAAATTAATAGATCGGCTTGTTCAACCTTATTGCGAATATCTATCATATCATCCGACAAAGAACACTTTGACTCTTTTGAGCAAGCATAACAACCAATACAATCCGCAATTTTTTTGTTTCTTAATTCAGCAAGATTTATATTAACATCTGTAGGTTCAGTCCCTGCAATTATTTCTTTAACAAGAATATCTGTATTCCCATCAATTCGCAGGCTTCCATTTATAATTAGGATATTATTTTCCATCAAGTTCCCTTCTAAAATACTCTCACCGACGACGTCTTAAATGTTAAATAAACCTCGTGTCCAACATTTATTTCTAATTCATCTAACGACTTATGTGTAATTTGACTAACCAGCTTAATACCACAATCAGCGGTCAACTTCACAGTACTTCCCTCTTCTATTATACTTGAAACTCGCCCTAAAAGACTATTCCTAGCGCTAGATACAAACTTTTCTTTTGAAATAATGATCTCTTTTGGGTCAATTGAAACTTTAGCTCTCCCAAGTTTTTCACTAGCGACAATAAATGAGATCTGGTCGTTAATCTGAAAAGTTTTCAGACCATTGTCAGCTTTGATTTCTCCAGAAAAGAAGTTTTGATAAGACTGTGGGAAAATTTTTCCATCATGAATAGTTATTACCTCATCAGCCAGCCTGAAAGCATTATCCAAAAGATGGGTCGCAACAATAATAGTTTTTCCGTTTTCTCGGGCCTTCACAAGAACCTGCTCTAAAACCTCAACACTCGCCTCATCCAGATTTGCCGCCGGCTCATCCAACAAAATAACTGCTGTTTCTAAAACAAAAGTACGGGCTAATGCAACTTTCTGCGCTTCCCCAATAGATAACTCCGTTGCTTTTCTATCTAAAATATGTGAAATACCAAATGTCTCTGCTATACTCGATACCCTTGCCCTGAGCACTGTCGAAGGGCTATCCCTCCGAACTCTCAACCCATAACTTATATTCTCAAACACCGTCGTAGAAAAAAGGTACGGCTGCTGCATGCAGTAACTTGTCTCCCTTGCTAAAGGAAATATAGAGTTAAGAAAAGTCGTCTTACCTGATCCATTTTCACCGACCAGAGCATAGATTTTACCTTGTTCGAAATTCATGCTCTACTCCCAACATACGAAACAACCAAATTAACACCCAATGCAACCATCAGCAAGACAAAGCCAAGGACCAAACCTAGTCCAAACTCCCCCTTAGATGTCTCCAAGGCTATGGCAGTAGTCATTGTCCGTGTAACTCGATAAATATTTCCACCCAGCATCATCGAGACTCCAACTTCCCCAATAACCCGACCAAAACCAGCCATTATTGCTGCGAGCAAGGGAATTTTAATCTCCCAAAGAAAAATTTTTAGTGCCTCGGTTGGTGTTGCTCCCAAACCATACGCCGTTTTTAAGATTTTCTGCTCTTTTCCAAGGGTTACCGAAAAAACCATTGCAGTAATAATCGGTAAGGCCAGAATGAATTGACCAACTACAATCGCAGTTGGGGTATAAAGCAAACCAAAAGAACCCATCAGGCCCTGCCTACCTAAAAAGGAATAAACTAAAAGACCAATGACAACAGTTGGAACTGCCATCAAAGCATTTAATATGGTTGCAACCACTCTTTTACCTTTAAACTTCTTTATGGCCAAAAATAAACCAAGAGGAATACCAGCCAAAGCTGCAAGTGCAGCCGAAGTTAGCGCAATCCATATCGATGTCCAAACTATTGTGTATAGAATAATTGTTCTCCACTTACTTTAAAGTTATTAATTATCTTTTTCGCTTGCTTTGAAGTTATCCACTTAATAAAAGGTAGTGCCTTTTTATTAATCGCAATCACACCGTATGGATTAATATCTGCTTTTGATAAAAGAACCAGATCCATTTTCTTTTTATAGGCTAAATAAGTACCAATATCACAAAGAATATAGGCCTGCTTCTCATTTGCAATTAAGAGAGCTGCTCCCATCCCCTGTCCCACGCTCATATACCATTTGCCCTTGGGTGAAATCTTTGCTTTTCTCCAAAGCTCGATCTCTTTTTTATGCGTCCCAGAATCGTCCCCTCGAGAAACAAAAATAGCCTTTTTAGCAGCAATCTTTTTAAAAGGATTCTTGGAAGATTTAATCCGAGCAGGATCACTTGCCGGTCCTAAAATAACAAAGTCATTGTACATAACGTCACGGCGGTTGAATCCGTATCCATCTTGAACAAATTTATCTTCAGCAGCTCTGGCATGAACAAGAATCACATCTACATCTTTGCTTTCCCCCAACTTAATTGCTTTACCAGTTCCAACCGCAATAACATCAACACGAGTATTATATTTTTTCTCAAACGGCGGCAATAAAACTCTAAGTAAACCAGAATTATCAGTTGAGGTGGTTGTGGCTAATTTAAGGGTGTCTGCTAAAATCGGGGCAGAAAACAAAATAAATAATAATAACGAAACAAATAACCTTTTCATATTTTCTCCTTTCCTAAATGGGAGGCTCAGCCGTTTCCAGCCAAACCCTCGAGTCTCGTTTGAGACTACCGTCCCGACCACCATAATTATAAAAATTAAGGCAGTCGGGATCGAAGATTTTAAATTATATCTTTACTCTTAACTGTGCAATCAATGTATTATTGGCAACCGATCCTGTCTCTTCTCCAATAATATTGTAGTTAAGCATCCAGCGCGAACCATTGTCTGCCAAATACTTATTTACCCCAATAGTTAGGGTATTTACAGCATTACCAGCTACTGTGGTGTCTGCATCATAAACCTGGTATTGTACCAAAGGCTCAAGCTCCCCAATCTTCTTTGAAGCAGTAACATACAGGTTGCTTAAACGACCAGCACCGGTCCATGCACTACCAAGAACATATTCTGCAATTAGATCAACATCAGATACTGCGGTTAAAAGGTAGATGCCAGCATCTTTTTGTTCTGTCATTGCCGCTCCAATTCTTCCATAGTATCCGGATAATCCAACCTTACCGACAGGAGTATCGGTAACAACTTTTACAGAAACGTCTTTTACTTTATTGTTGTCTGCACCAGAGCGATTTCCATTGGTTAAACTTACAGCAAGATCGCTGTCCATAACCTTAGTCATCAAAGCAAAACCATAATCTCTATCTGCAACAACTACATTGTAGTGAGATGGATAGATAATGGTCTTATAGCTTCCGGCACCCAATGCAAAAGGAGTATCAAATTGACCATATCTTAGGGTTTTGTCAAATCCTTCGTTGCACTTTAAATCAGCCCAAACACCAGCAAGACCGACTGCCCCACCAGCAGCCAAACCTGCAAAATCTGGCTGAATTACGACAGACAAATCATCTGTAATATTTCCAGAAAGCTTAATTCTGGCACGAGCAACAGTCATATTATCTGTTGTTAATGCTGCCTCACTGTTAGTAAAACGAAACCTGAAATCACCATTCATCTTTACCCCATCAATCGCATAAGAAACTGACGAAACCAGAAACAATGAAACTAAAACTAAACCGAGAATCTTTTTCATATCTTTCCTCCTTTTTAAATTTTCTCAACCTTCGCTGAACAAGCCTTATATTCTGGAATTTTTGCAACCGGATCTCTGGCTGGGTTAGTCAAAACATTGGCAGCTGCTTCTACATAATGGAAAGGAATATAAATTGTCCCTTTACCAATTCGTTTTGTTACAAAAGCAGCAGTCTTAATCTCTCCGCGACGACTGGAAACTTTAACTTTCTCACCATTCTTTATTCCCAAAGCCTCTGCGTCATCGACTGAGATCATAACCATTGGCCCAGCTAGATTATCTAAGCCCTTTGACTTTCTAGACATAGTACCAGTATGGAAATGTTGCAAGACGCGCCCCGTTGTTAGAACCATCGGATACTCGTCATCTGGAAGCTCTGCTGGTTCTTTGAAAGGAATAGCCTTCATTAGTCCCTTACCACGGGAAAACTTACCTTTGTGTAAGAACGGAGTTCCAGGATGTTCTGGTGTCGGACATGGCCATTGCAAGCCATCGTTTTCTTTTACTCGTTTCCAGCTGATTCCACCATATTGTGGTGTTAGCACAGAAACTTCTTTAGCAATATCGTCAGCAGACTCATATTTCCAATCACTCCCCATAGCATTGGCTAGTTCTTGGATAATTACCCAGTCTTCTTTAGCCTCTCCTGGAGGATCAATCGCTTTATATAAACGTTGTGCCCTGCGCTCTGTATTAGTATAAAGACCATCTTTTTCTGCAAAACAGGCTGCGGGTAAAACAACATCAGCTAATTCTGCTGTCTCTGTTAAAAAGATATCCTGGACAACCATGAAATCAACCTTTTCCAAAGCTTTCTTCACATGGTTGACATCCGGATCAGAGAGCATCGGATTTTCTCCCATTACATAAAGGGCTTTAACTTTGCCAGAGTCTGCAGCTTCGATCATCTCGGTTACAGTCAAACCAGGTTTATTGGAAAGCTTACAATTCCACGCCTTTTCAAACTTCTCAACCGCCTTTGGATCAACCACTTTTTGATACCCTGGAAAGACAACGGCCAAGGCTCCCATATCACAGGCACCTTGTACGTTACATTGGCCACGTAGAGGATTAACACCTCCACCATTCTTACCTAAGTTGCCACAAAGCATCTGTAAGTTAGCGGTTGACCAGACATTGTCGGTCCCGGTAGTGTGCTGAGTAATGCCCATAGAATAAAACAGAGAAGCAGTTTCTGCCTGACCAAACAACTTTGCAATATCTTTAATGGTCTGAGCCGGTATCCCAGAAATTTTTTCAACCTTTTCTGGTGGATACTTAGCTACTTCGGCTTTGAGATCTTCAAACTTTTCACATCGCTCGGCAACGTAGGCCTTATCATACCAATCATTCTTAATGATCTCATTCATAATACCGTTAAGGACTGCAACGTCCGAACCGCAGCGCTGCCTTGCATAAATAGTGGCGTATTTTGCTAAATCAATCTCTTTGGGGTCAATAACAATCAGTTTGGTCTTGCCATAACGAACTGCCTGTTTAATATAACCAGCAATAACTGGGTGGGCAGACGAGGTATCAGAACCAGTAACTAAAATTACATCTGCTTCGGCAATTCCTGCAATATCATTGGTCATTGCTCCGGATCCTAATGAAGCGGCCAGACCGGCCACTGTGGCTGAGTGTCACAGCCGGGCACAATGTTCAACGTTGTTTGTGCCCACCTCCCGTCGCATGAATTTTTGGAAGGCGAAGTTTTCTTCGTTGGTGACTTTAGCAGATGATAATCCAGCTATTGCATCACCGCCATGCTCCTTTTTAATATTTTTAAACTTTTCAGCAACCTTGGCAAAGGCCTCTTCCCAGCTAGCCTCTACCAGTTTTCCTTTACTATTTTTGACCAAAGGCTTTGTCAATCTTTCTGGACTATTTACAAAATCCAAACCATAACGACCCTTAACACAAAGCATCCCATCATTAGTTGGTGCTCCATCAACTCCAGTAACTTTGACAATTTTCTTGGTACGATCGTCAACGTGAAGTGTCATTTTACAGCCGACTCCGCAATATGGGCAGATCGTGTCTACTTTGCGCAATTCCCATGGACGCCCCTTGCCAATGGCGTTCTTATCAATGATAGCGCCAACCGGACAGAGCTGAGAACATTCACCACACTGAACACAATCTGATTTCCCCATTGGCTTGTCATCATCACAAATAACCTTGGTCTCATGATTGCGATAACCAAAATCAAGAACTTCGTGAACTACTGTATTGTTACATCCAGCAACACAACGTCCGCATTGGATACAACGATCAAGATCGCGGACAATCATCTCGCTCGATTCATCTTTTGGAGATTTCTCTTGTTCAACAAAGAAGGCTGGTGTTTCAATTCCTAGGTGATAAGCAGCTTCTTGAAGTTCGCAAAGACCATTTGATTCACAAGTTAAACAATAATGTGTGCCAGAAGAGAGAAGAAGATTAACAATCATCTTACGTGCTTCAATAACTTGTGGGGTATCGGTTTTTACAATTAATCCATCGCGAGCTTCTACCGAGCAGGATGTTTGTAATCCCCTCATCCCCTCGACCTCTACCACACAAATTCTACATTTGCTGGCAGGTCCAGTTTTTTTGTGGTAACAAAGGGTCGGAATATAAAAGCCATTTTCTCGCGCTACCTCAAGGATAGTCTTGCCCGGCTCAAAGGCAACATTTTTTCCATCGATATTCATTTTATTCGCCATTAAAATTTATCCTCCTTCAAATTCTTTGCGAAATTTAGAAACCATTGCCTCGATCGGCATAGCAAAAGCATCGCCTAACGGACATAAAGTTAAACCTTTTACCGTAGCACAGGTTTTTAAGATTAAATCAACGTCTCCCTTTTGCCCTTTGCCAGCAACAATCTTCTTTAAGCGGTCTTTAACTAAATTGGAACCTTCTCGACAAGGAACACACTGACCACATGATTCATGTGCGTAAAATTCAATCGTTCTTAAAGCAAGTTCAGGAATGGAAATAGTATCATTTATTACTATAATTCCGCCTGAGCCAAGCATAGTTCCAGCTTTAACACAGGAATCAAAATCAAGTTTTAAGCCTTTGGCTTCTGCTGCAGTTAATATTGGAACCGATAAACCACCAACAATAACTGCCTTTAACTTCCCTTTTACCCCACCAGCAGCTTCTAAAATTTTATCTAAAGAAGTTCCAAGGGGAGATTCAAATGCACCTGGCTTATTAACATGGCCGCTAACACCAAAAATCTTTGGTCCAAAGTTGCCAGCTGTACCGATCTTCTTAAAAGCAGCAGCACCGTTACCTATTATATATGGCAAACAAGATATCGTTTCAACGTTATTTATAATAGTAGGGCAACCGTATAATCCAACATTAGCTGGAAACGGTGGCTTAGGACGAGGATTACCTCGTTTACCCTCAATTGATTCCATCAAAGCTGTTTCATCACCGCAAACATAAGATCCAGCTCCGCGATGGACAATAATCTCAACATGTTTTAGCTTGGCCTGTTCAATTGCCTTTTCTAAAATATCAGCAATAAAACCAAATTCACCACGGATATAAATAAAAGCTTTTTTAGCTTTCAATCCGTGCGCTGCAATTGCAATACCTTCTATTAAGAGATGTGGATCATACTGCATGATCTGGCGATCTTTGAAAGTTCCTGGTTCACCTTCGTCTGCATTACAAATCAAATAAACTGGACGTGGATCATTCTTTGGTAAGAATCCCCATTTTGTGCCGGCAGGGAAACCAGCTCCACCCCTCCCCTTTACCATCGCCTCTTTAACTTCAGCCACAACCTCTTCCGGTTTCATACCAAGAACCTTTTTCAAAATAGTGTAACTACTATCTTTTTTGGTTCTGAGCAGAATATTACATTCACTGGCAGAGTGCGCAGCGATATCTGGTTTTGGCATTTTATCTTTTTTAAGAGAATCGATTAATTCATCAACCTTTTTAATGGTCAGATTTTCATAATAGGTATCATTTACCTGAATAACCGGGCAGGTTCCACAAGAAGCCAGATCTTCAACTTTTGATAGAGTGAATTTTTTGTCTTTAGTAGTCTGCCCAGGTTTAATTTTAAGTTTTTTTATGAGGTGTTTAAGGATCTCATCCGCCCCGGTCAACATACCAGGAACGTTAGCATCAACCTGTAAATGGTATTTACCAATCTCCTTGGTATTAAACATGGTATAGAATGTAGCAACACCAAAGGCTTTACTTTCGCTGACATCGAGCAGTTTTGCTACTTCTTTGATATCTTCCGCTCCGAGGAAATTGTTATTTTCTCTCTGGGCTAGATCCAAGGCAGGCATTAGTGCTGATTCTTGGCGCGGGTATTTCTCCGCAATCTTCTTTATCTTTTCTACAATCGGCTTTTTAATTGTTCAAATTCCCTTTCCTAAATATACTTAAATTTTATAATAAGAATGAGGGGGAGTCAAGTGCCTTTAGCCTTGACTCTGATAGTATCATATGATACTATCAAAATATGTCAAATAAACAGCCACCTTTTCAAATTACATCCGAAATCCTCAACCTTTGTACAGAGATTACTCGTGTTTTGGGCCGGATTGAGGGATTAAAGGTCCCAGTACCACAACCCAAACTAAGAAGAAAAAATCGGATTAAAACTATTCATTCATCCCTCGCAATAGAAGGAAACAAGCTAACAGAACAACAAGTTACAGATATAATAAATCGTAAAAGGGTCATTGGATCACAAAAAGACATTTTGGAAGTAAAAAATGCAATTAATGCCTATGAATTGCTCCAAAGCTACAAGATCAACAAACCTAACTCCCTACTTAAGGCACACGCTGTCATGATGAAAGACCTAACTGATGATGCAGGTCGGCTGCGTACCAGAAATGTAGGAATTTTTAAAGGCCAGGAAGTTACTCATATGGCCCCAAAATATCAAATGGTACCCAAATTAATAAAAGAGCTTTTTGCCTTTTTAAAAAGAAAAGATGATATTCATCCTTTAATAAAATCGTGCGTTTTTCATTACGAGCTTGAATTTATTCATCCCTTTTCGGACGGCAATGGCAGATTGGGACGTCTTTGGCAAACTGCTATCTTGCTTAACTTCCACCCTCTTTTTGAATATATACCAGTTGAATCAATTGTTAGGATAAAACAAAAACAATACTACAAGGCTTTGGGCCAAGCAGACAAAAGCGGTGATTCCACTGGATTTATTAGGTTTATGCTTAATGTTATTTGCCAAGCAGTTAAAGAATTGTTTATCAATATTAAGCCGCAACCAGAGACAACAAAAAGCAGATTAATTGCAGCTCAAGAGCATTTTAAAATCAAAGCCTTTTCTAGGAAAGACTACATTGTTTTTCACAAAAACATTTCCACTGCCACTGCTAGCCGTGACTTACTTTCTGGCGTTAAGAGAAAAATCTTAAAGAAAAGCGGGAAGAAAGCTCTAACAAAATACCTATTCAAGGCATCCGTTTAATTGATTATCTTTCTTAAAGCGCCTCTATTAGCCGATTTACCTCTTCTTTTTGGTTAAAAAAACTAAAACTTACTCTAACAGTTCCTTGAGGAAAAGTTCCAATAGTTTTGTGAGCAAGCGGAGAGCAGTGTAATCCTACTCTAACCATAATATTGTGGTCACGATCAAGTTTTGCACCAATATCGCTAGGAGAAATTCCGTCAATATTAAAAGAGACTACCCCTACTCGCTCCTCTCCTCCATAGATTTTTATCCCCTTAAGTGAACACAGTCCTTCTATTAAGTGTTTAGCAAGTTCTTGTTCATGTTGTAGAATATTTTTTTCTTTGACAAAACAAATACCTGCTCTTAAACCGGCAATCCCAACTGTGTTTAAAGTTCCAGCTTCTAACTGGTCTGGTAAAAAATCAGGATGGGTTTCTGACTCTGATTTACTGCCAGTCCCTCCATGTAACAGCGGCGACAACTGAACTCTGTCACCCAAACATAAACCACCAATACCTTGCGGTCCCATCAGAGACTTATGCCCGGTAAAAGCTAATAAATCTATATTATCTTTTTGTAAATCAATTGGTAAAAGGCCAGCGCTCTGTGCTGCATCAACCAGAAAAAAGATTTTTTTCTGGCGACAAATTGCACCAATCTCTCTGATCGGCATTATTGTTCCGGTAACATTTGAAGCGTGTTGAACCGCGACCAATTTAGTGTTTTCGTTAATTGCGCCCTTAATATTTTCAATATCAACTATGGTTACGGTTATCCCTATACTTTTTTCAAGGAAACGGAGAGGACGGATTACTGAATTGTGTTCCATCGAACTGGTAATTACATTGTCTCCGGATTTAAGAATTCCTTTTAAAGCTAAATTGATAGCATGAGTCGCATTGTTAGTAAAAACTACTCGCTCTGAACTTTTCATTCCAAAAAGATCGGCCAACTCTTCGCGGGTCTCAAAAACAATCCTGGCAGAGTCTACCGACATGCTGTGACCGGAGCGCCCGGGATTGGCACCAACATTTCGCATAAAATCTTCCATAGCAGATAAAACGGATTCTGGCTTTGGCCAGGAAGTTGCAGCATTATCAAAGTAAATCTTTTTAGCTGACATAAACAGCTTTGTCCCCCAACTTAACTACTTCACCAATAAGAGTCGTCTTGGGATAACCTTCCTCTTTAAGTCGATCGATAATGGAATTGACTTTTTCATCTGGAACTGACATTAGAATCCCTCCGGAAGTCTGTGCATCCAGTGCAAGATTTTTTAAATTACTATCAATCTTTAAATCATAAGAACAACTTTCAAAAACAAATTCCTGATTCCTTCTAATAGGACAAGAGATACAGTCCCCTTGTGCTAAATCGTAGGCCTTGGGCAAGATGGACAATTTTTTAGTCTCAATTTTTAGGCTGACCCCACTCCCCTCTGCCAACTTCTTGGCATGACCCAAAAGACCAAATCCTGTAATATCAGTCGCTGCGCGAATCCCAAACTCCTGCATTACCTTGGCAGCATTTTTATTTAATAACTTCATGCTATCCAAAGCATTTTGATAATATTGGGTTTCTACCTTTGCTAATTTCTTAGCCGCAACTAAAATACCAACACCAAGCGGCTTGGTTAATATAAGTTTTTCTCCAACTTTAGCGTTGGAGTTGGTAATAATCTTTTTTGGATGAACTAACCCTGAAACCGCTAAGCCATACTTTGGTGGAGAATCAGAAATAGTATGTCCGCCAACAATTACAGCTCCGGCTTCAGAAACCTTATCCTGCCCTCCTGCTAAGATCTCTCTTAAAATTTTTAAATCAAGATTTGGCGGGAACATAACTAGATTAAGTGCAGTAATGGCATCTCCTCCCATTGCATAAACATCACTTAAAGAATTGGCAGCCGCAATCTGACCAAACTCATAGGGATCCGAACAAATCGGGGAGAAAAAATCGGTCGTCTGGATTAGAGCTAAATCGTCAGTCAGTTGATAAACCCCTGCATCATCATGAGTCTCTATATCGACCAAAAGTTTTTCGTGAGAAATTTTGGGCATTCCTTTCAGCGCTTCCTTGAGCTGGCTGGCCGACAATTTTATCGAACAACCCCCTGTTTCAACTAGTGTTAATAAGTCTAACGTCATTTTAATATTCTAAAATCACCACTGCGCTTGGTGATCCCCTCCTTATCGTATTGAGCTAAAAGCAAGAGACAGATCTTTCTGTTTCCAGAAACCAGATTACGAAAGTCCGCCACTCGAAGCCCTTGTTTAGTCTGTCGCAGTTTTTCTACTAATTTTTCCCGGCAAGAATTAACAACATCGGCATGAAGATAATCATCTTCAATCTTATAAGCCCTTCCCTCCTTTATTAAATAGTGAAGTATCTGTTTAAGATCTTTGTCACTGATGTGATTTTTCCTTACTAAAATTTCAAGCTCAGATAATAATGGGGTCTGCATTCCAAATTGCTTGAAAAATCTATCAATTATTGAAATGTCCCTTTCGATCTTTCCACTTAATTCAACTTTGTGGCCAAAAACAGACCAACTCTTAGCTTTTTCACTTATTAAATTATCTTCCTCAAGTTCGGCTAGCACCAGCTCCAATAATTTCTCAGAAACACCCAATGTCCCCATCAGTTCCGCTTTACTAATACCACTATCACTTAAAGGATTGCGACGGTGAAAACCCCGGATGACAGCCATTACCTCTTTTACAAATTTTTCGTATCTTGATTTAATAATCAAAACATCTTTTTTACAAACAATGTCATCGGGAACCTCTTTATCAACAATCTTACCCACTTCTTCTGCTGCAATATTTAAAATATCGGCAATATCTTGAAAGCTAACAGCCCCATATCTTTTGCGCACTTCAGAAAAAATTAATTCTGGCAGCTTTGCAGAAGCTATACTCTTAATACTTTTAAGCAGCTTTTCCGGTCGTCGCTTATGGTGAAGTGGATGCGCATCAATCACCTCTCCCCCACCCAGAGTAATTTCTGAAGATGAGTTTCTAACAACAAAACGATCCCCATGCAGCAAAACCACAAGAGCGTCAAGATGAATCTGGGCCAAAACAGTCTCCCCACCCAAAGCTACATCCTTATCTATCAGATGAATCTTAGCCTGCTTTTCATAAGTTCCAACGTGGAAAACAACCTGGGTCCAGAGTTTAAATTTTGGACTATTGGGAAAGAGTTTTAATCTAACATCAATTAATTGAGTCTCTTTAAGCTGTCGATCAGCAATAACCATTCCCCGTTTAAAAGATTCTTTTTTTAGACCAAGTAAATTAATCGAAGCCCGGTCTCCGGCTTTAACAGATTGAACCTCTTTTCCATGTCGCTCAATCCTTCTAGCTCGCAGAGGATCAGAAAAACCGGGCAAAAGATAAGCATCGGCATCTTTTGATAATTTTCCGCTCAAAACCGAACCGGCAACAATCGTTCCGAAGCCACTAACTGTAAAGATTCTATCAACAAAGAGACGAAAGACCTTACCGGTCGGTCTCTCAGAAACTTTTGAGCTGAGCTCTAAAATTTCTTTTTTTAGATCATCCAAACCTTGTCCGGTTATTGATGAGACAGGAACTATTGGCCAGTCAACCAATTCTCGAATTTCTTCTTTGGCTAAATCGACCAACTCCTGATCTACCAAGTCAATCTTAGTCAAGGCAATCAGCCCGTTTTTTACCCCTAAGGTATCAAGGATCTGCAAATGCTCTCTAGTTTGGGGCATCACTCCACTATCTGCGGCAATAACTAAAACCACAAAATCGATTCCACTGGCACCAGCCACCATAGTGTGAACAAAATCTTTGTGCCCCGGCACATCAACAATACCAATACTGGTATCATCTGAAAGATTAAGGTGGGAAAAACCGAGATTAATAGTAATCCCGCGTTTCTTCTCTTCTGGATGAGTATCGCAATCAATATTCGTCAAGGCCTTGACCAAAGCGGTCTTACCATGATCAACATGTCCTGCGGTTCCCATTATGATATGTTTCATGATACTTTTTTGATCGCCTCCGCAACGCAAGGTAAATCTTTTTCTAAAACAGTTAGAAGATCAAACAAGATCTCGCCTTTGCGCAAAATTCCTAAAATCGGCAGATCGAGTTTTAGTAATCCATAATAAATCTTTTCAGCATCAACACTGTTCAATCGAACCACATAACTTGCTATTTCGTGTTCTGGTAAAGTTCCTCCACCAGGGTAGCCCTTGTTTGAGACAATTTCAGACTTAATCCCCTCTTCGCTCAGAAGAGTTTGCAGCTTTTCAGCTAATAATTTTGTCTCCTCTGGTTTGCGGTTAAACAAAGAACTTCTAGAATATGAACGGCAAACGCTAGAAAGTGCGGCAATAGTCATTTTGCCAACTCTTAAGGCTCGCATCAATTGAGCTTTCGACAACTGAGAAATATATTTCTTTTTACCAACAATAATGCCAGCCTGTGGACCACCCAAAAGTTTATCACCACTAAAACAGACTAAGTCTGCTCCAGTTTCAACTCTCATAAGACCGGCACCATAATCATAAACAAAAGGCAACCTCCTCTTATAAGCAAGGTTTGCTAAATTTTCAACACTGACTTCTTCAGTAAATCCTTTTATCGCATAATTTGATTTATGGGCTTTAAAAATCAGGGCAGTCTGATCTGTAATTGCCCCTTCATAATCAGATAAACGAGTTTTATTGGTCGTCCCAACCTCAACCATCTTAACTCCAGCCGCTGCCATGATTTCGTTAATTCTAAAAGAGCCGCCGATTTCAATTAATTCTCCGCGAGAGATAATAACTTCACGATCTTTGGCCAAAGTATTTAGTATTAGAATAATTGCTGCAGCATTATTGTTAACCACCAACGCATCTTCTGCCCCGGTAAGATATCTCAATAATTCTGTTAGATGAGCACTTCGGCTGCCACGTTTACCTTTTTCCAAATCAAATTCTAGGTTTGAATAGCCTCGAAGAACTTCGGAAATTTCGGCAACAACTTTATCCCCCAACGGTGCACGACCAATATTTGTATGTAAAATTACCCCAGTTGCATTGATAATTGGTTTTAAAGATGGTTGAGTAATTTTTTTGATATTTTTTTTGGCTACCTCCATGATATTTCCTTGATCTTTTCCTTTTAAAATCTTTTCACGAGCATTTCCAATCGCCCCACGTACAGCATAAGTTACCAACTCAATTCCATACTCAGAAATCATTTCCTTAATTTTTGGATCATTAAGTAAAACATCAACCCCGGGTAATTTTCTTAATAAATTCTTATTCATATGTTTTTAATTTTGATTTTTTAATTTTTAATTTATCTTCTTATATTCCACAGAATATTTAAAAGATGACGGATTTAGATAATCAAGAGGCTTACCATCAACCTCTGCATACGGATACATAAAATAAGATAGTGCCTCCCCTGCTTGGGCGGGATAAAAAGTTATTCCTCTAGCATCCTTGGCAAGAGCTATTCTATATGGATCAACAGCACCAAAATAATATTCCCTATACTTTTTCGCTTGTTTTAAGTTTAATTTTTTAACTAACATCAGCTTGCGCACATCAGCTGGATCAACTTGTACCCATCCTGTCCCCGGAAGATAAAACTCGGCCCAACAATGAAATCCTTTTGTCATATCTTGTTTTTTCTTTTTCCCCAATCTTAAACCAAAGACCTCTCTTGCGGGAACCCCTGCTGCCCTTGCAAGTGCAACATATAATGAACTGATATCAGCACATTTCCCCCCACGCTTTTCTAAAGTGTTAAGCGCGCTACCCAAACCACAACCAATAACCTTTGGATCTCTACAGGTGTTTTCAACAACCCAATCATAAATTGCTCTTGATTTTGCAAGAATTCCTTTTTTACCTTTAGTTGCCTGATTTGCTGTTTTTGCTATTTTTCCACCCGTCGGAATCCAACGATTTGACGCTAAATACTTCTTTATTTCGTGAGGAACTGGAAGATTTCGATCTCTTAATTTTTCAACTCTTCTTTCTCTTGCTTTAACGTCAAAGCTAATCTCCTGCTCTATCGAAGCTAATTTGCCCTCCCACTGAGAATAAAGATAAAGCATTTTTGTCTTTGGCTCACGATAGACAGAAAAGCTATCAGTATTCCCATTTACTTTCACATTTTTAATCTCCTGAAACTCATCTGACCCAGGATAAGGAATCCACAATCCTACTTTTTTCGGGGCTTTCTTAAATTCCTTTTCTATCTTAATAGAGAAAGAACCTCCCCTCTCCTTTGCCAATCCCATACTCCCAATCATAAACAAGGCCACCAACAAAATCGCAATTCTTATTCTCACAAAAATCCTCCTTTCTCCTGTCGTTAGTTGTAAGTTGTTAGTTGTCAGTCAAAAAACAGAGAGTGCAGGAATCGAACCTGCCACAGCCGGTTTTATCCGTCCGCTACTGGTTTTGAAGACCAGCTGAAACACCAGTTTCTTACTCTCTCTATCGGAACCTCTTCTAATAATCTTATCGCCGACCCACAGTCTGAGGAATATTCCCTGGGGGTCGGAATAATTTCGTATTTATGCCCCAGCTCCTTTAACTCTTTTTCTGCCTTCAGCAAGTGATATATTGTGTTGAAAAGAAGTATCCTCATAACTTACTCTTTTGGCTGAATCCGATCCATAAACAAAATAAAACACCAAGCAATACAGCAAAAGCACTGTAAGTATTAATCCCCTTGGGTGTGGCTGCTAAAAGAAAATTATGAGAGAGTGCCGCGCCAAATAACATACCAAAGAAGAAAATTGCTGCATCAGAATCTCCTTCCCCTGCCTTAATCAACTGCCTCCCTGGACAACCACCAGCAAAAGTAAAAGCCAAACCAGATAAAAGCATCCCCAGATAATTCCACAGTCCTTGGGTGTGAGCAGCTGGTTGACCAATAAAGCCTGGATTAAATTGTCCTAAGAACAGATTAAAAATAAAAGCTGTAGCAACTAAAGAGATTATTCCATAAAGAAGATGCCATTGTCTAAAAATAAATAGATCACGAAGACCACCAGTAGTACAAAATCTGCTTCTTTGGGCAATTACACCAACTATTAAACCAAAGAATAGTGAAAGAAAGAGCGGAGCATGTTGTGCACCAGGACCTTTTTTACTATAAAAAATAATACCGTTCTTTAAACTTCCTTGAATTTGAGGAAAAGCCAAAAGCAACAGTAATAAACCAAAGATAAAAATAGGAAAGACTAGTCCTGCTGAAAATTTTTGTTTACTTGATTGGCCAAGATCATAACCTCTCTTTAAAAATAGGCTGGCAATAAAAATACCAGAAGCTAATCCTGCAATTCCTAAAATTGCATTCAAATCTCCCCCAGCTAATCTAAGTAATGCCCGCCAAGGACAACCGAGAAAGACCAATGCACCAATCATTGCAAAAACACCGAGAAGGAAACGAACCATTGGGGCAGAGCCGCCTCGCGGCCTAAAGTCCTTATTTATCATGGCAGCAATCATTGCCCCAAGTACTAGGCCAATAATTTCTGGACGGATATATTGAACAACTGCTGCACGGTGAAGACCAATAGCTCCGGCAATGTCACGCGTAAAACAGGCCATACAAAAGCCCATGTTTCCTGGATTACCAAATTTTTGAAGTAAGACTGCAACGAGACCGATTAAAGAACCTGAGAGGATGATACCTTTTTTTGAAGAAAAAAACATAATTTACCCACGCGCAATCAGACCGATCACACTATTTTATTTCAGGGCTACCTCCTTTTTAAATTAAAAATTAAAAACAATGTACTATTGTACTATTATAATATATATCGCGAAGCAATACAATATTTTTAATTTTGAAATTTTTAATTTTTAATTCTTTCCCCTTCTGAGTAAACATTCATCCTACTTCCTCTTGCAAAACCGACTAACGTAATCTTTAACTGCTTGGCTAAACGAACCGCCATATCAGTTGGTGCCGAGCGAGAAATTATAATCGGAATACCAATTCTAGCTGCCTTTAGAAGCATCTCCGATGATATTCTTCCACTTAAGAGGAGAAACTTATTCTTAGGATCTTCTCCTTTTAAAATTAATCCACCGACTATCTTATCTACTGCATTGTGCCGGCCGATGTCTTCTGCTAAAGCAACGATTTTATCTTTCTCACACAAGGCGGCCGAATGGACACCGCCGGTGGTTTTAAAAATTTCTGACTTGTTTTGGAATTCTTTCATGAGAGCCATCGCATGCGATGCCTCTATAATTAAATCTGATTGAATTGGTGGACAATTTTTAAAATCCTCCACATTATAGAAACTGATATTTCTACCGCATCCAGATGTAATAACTCGATTCTTTTTTATTTCTTCCTCAGTTATCTTGTTTTTTGTCTCAACTCTGGCAAAAAGGGCTTTGTCATTCACAACAATATCTTTAATATCAGATTTGGATAAAATAAATCCTTCAACAAATAAATAACCAACTGCCAATTCGAGAAGTTGTGATGGTGAAGCTAACAGAGTGGCTATTTCAATATCATTTACTTTTAGGGTAAAAGGAATCTCTCGAACCACTTTATCTTTTATGTGGCTCGTTCCCTCTTTTAGGCTGATACGTTCAATTTCTGTCTCTTCAAACATTTATCAATTTTTTCCATATCCTTCTTTGAATTTAGGTTTAAGAAGGATAAAAATCCAGGATCATATTTTTTAACAATTTCAGAATCTACAAATTCTACATCTAAATTATTAAAAATCTCTTGAATTTTGTAATTTCCGGTCTGAATCTGCTTCTCAATCGCTTTAATACATTTTTTTGAATATACAGCAAACAAAGGCTCAAGTTTTTCTTCCCTCTTCGGAATTATGACTTCTTGCCCCTTGACCCTTGCCCCTAGGTACTTTACTAATTTCGGCCTTGGAAACGGCATGTCACAAGCCATTACAAAATTGTGTTCTGAATTTGAAGCGGACAAACCAGCATGAATTCCACCTAAAGGTCCGACCCCTTTTATTTGGTCGACAACAACCTTAACTGGGTATTTACTGTATTTTTCGGGGTAGTTTGTTACCACTATTACATCGTCAAACAACTGTTCAAAAAAACAAATGAGGGATTCTATAAGAATAGAATCCCCCACTTTTACAAACGCTTTATCCTCACCAAAACGAAGACTTTGTCCTCCGGCAAGGATTATCCCGTTTACCTCGGCCATTCTTGAATGAGCCGGGTTCATTAGGCCTTCTTGTCTTCTTTAACGTAAACTAACCAGTAGAGTAAGCCTACAAAAAGGGCTCCTCCTACCATGTTTCCTAATGTAACTGGAATTAGGTTCTTAGTTATCATTGCACCCCAAGTTAAGTTGGTAAGATCCAACCCTGAAGCTGCAGCGGCACCGGTTCCTTTTAACATTATTCCCATAGGAATAAAGTACATGTTAGCAATACAGTGCTCATAGCCCAATGCAACGAAGGTCATGATTGGGAAGAAAATTGCCCAGATACGACCGATGATGCGAGTCGAAGCTAATGCCATCCAAACTGCTAAGCATACTAAAATGTTACAAAGGACTGCTCTAAAGAAAGCTTCTGCCCAAATCAAATTGACTTTGGCGTTAGCAATTTTTAAAGCTGTTACCCCAGTAGCAAAATTTCCACCTTTCCAAAGGCCGGTATTTAACATTATCCAAGCCATTGCAATAGAACCTAAAAAGTTAGCAATATAAACTACTAACCATTTATATACTACCCTTTGGTAAGGAACACGTCCGTCTAAAGCACTCATGAGCATTAGGTTGTTACCGGTGAAAAGTTCTGCACCAGCAATAACTACTAACATGAGGCCCACGCTAAATACTGCACCTATGAAGAATTTACCAAGGCCAAGACCGACGAATTTTACAACGTCAGTAGCAACCAGGGTAGCAATAGATGCACCAAAAGCTATGTACACGCCAGCTAAGATCCCGAGGATGATCAGCTTCCAAACAGTGGCGTTGGTTTTTGCGACGCAGACGGTTTTCGAGAGGGAAGAAGCGACGTTAGCGGGGGTTTTGCAGCCAATATTAATCATTTCATTTGCCATTATTTCCTTATTACCTCCTATAAAATTTTTCTAATCTATCGAGATTGTGAAAAATTTCACAATCTCTGATAAATCTTTACGGAAATAATTTTAACACAACGAATCAATTCCTGTCAACCCAAGAAAGACCGTCACAAATATTGATGCAATATTTTTGGCTTAATTATGCTAAATTATTGAGATATAAGCTTTTGATTGTTTTTCTATTTATTTATCTGACTTTTCTGCCTGCACTGCAGAGAATGGTCGTTTGTGAAATTTTTGGGCTTGTTCTAAAGTGACGTGATGAGTTTTGGGGAGGGGTAGAAAAAAGA